>CAYGSV010000181.1:0-5093 GCA_964352635.1 uncultured Algimonas sp. | reverse complement strand
CGGATGTATCGATGACTTCCTCAGGGATTTCCAGAGTCACATCGCGCAAGGCCATTTCAATGGCATCATCCAAATCGACTATGCCGATATTATGTTCGGCTGCCACAGCGATTGGGTCACCCATACCGAGCGAATAGCCTTCGGTCTGTCCGACATCTCCTGCACGGCTCTCACATTTATTCGCCACAAGAACGACAGGCTTGCCCGTCTTACGGACGAAATCTGCAAAGATACGATCGAGAGGCGTTACGCCTTCACGAGCGTCATACACAAAGAGGCAAATATCGGCCCCCATAACAGCCGCCTCTGTCTGCGCCCGCATACGCGCCTCGAGCTTGTCGCCCTTGGCATTTTCAAACCCAGCCGTATCCATAAGGGTCAAAGCATGGCCCCGCATTTTCGATTTCGTTTCACGCACATCGCGTGTCACGCCTGGCGTGTCATTAACGATTGCGAGTTGTTTCCCTGCTAAGCGGTTAAACAGAGTCGATTTTCCAACATTAGGACGACCAACAACTGCAATACGCGCAGGACGTTTCTCGGAATTTTCTTCATCCCAATCGTCATCTTTGGCACGGCGTACCATATCGTGGCTTAACGGATCGCGATGAGCTTGGCCTCATCGGTCACGACATAAATAGTTTCATTAGCAATGATGGGTGGCACAAAGACAGGGCCACCGACCTTGCCTGTTTCCAAAATACCGCCTGTCGTAGGATCTAGAATAACACTCGTTCCGCGAGAAGAGGCGAGAAATAATCTATTGCCTGCCATTATAGGGCCAGACCAGACGATGCGAGATTTACGTTTCTTCGCATTTTTGAAAGCCTCTAATTGTTGAAGCCAAATAACAGACCCATCTAACTTCGACATACAGACAACCTGTCCTTCTGTCGTCGCTGCATAGACAAAATCCCCAACAATGATTGGAAACCCGACCGTTCCCGCAGGTTGGCGCCAAATACGTTGTCCTGTACGGAGGTCGAACGCACTCATATCGCCGCTTTGTGCCGACGCGATAACATACCCATCAGCAACGACAGGGCCCGAAGCAATATCATTGAGTGACGCCAATGGCGTTAATCGACCCGTTGAACTCAAAGCGTCTTGCCATAAAACACCGCCGTTTTGAACGCGAAGCGCAACGATTTCACCAGAAGAAAACGGCGCAATAATAACATCATCAACAATCGCAGGCGCGGGTGACGTTAGCATACGCGCACTTTCAACAATACCTTGATAAGTCCAAAGAACTTCGCCTGTATTGGCGTTAAACGCGAACAACTCATTATCATCTGAAATTGCAAAAACACGTCCATTGGACGCTACGGGAGCCGAATGCATCGGCGTGCGTCCCTCGTATCGCCATTTTTCAGACCCCGTACTCGGGTCAAGCGCCACCATCATACCAAGACCAGAGGAGACAAAAATAGTTCCGCCGTCGAAAGTGACGCCTCCACCAACGCTTTCTTTATCTACGCCGGACCCATCAGTAATGGAGAGCGGATCACGAATACGTTCTATAATACCAAGTCGACCTTCGCGGGTACGCTCACGTTCTGTAATCTCAACTTTGTACTCCCAAAGTTTATCGCCAGACATTTCGCTCAGGGCGACGACTTCATTCGCGCCGTCCATCGCATAAATAACGCCATTCGCGATGATAGGAGACGCCAAGACCCGGGACTTACGGCCTGAGCCCTTACCAATATCTTTTGACCAGACGCGTTGCAAAGGGCCAGAGGCACCTGTGTTTTGCACCACATGCGCCGTATTGCCCGCAACCTGTGGCCAATCCGTATTTATATACGCAGGAGGAAGAATAACTTGTTCAGGCGTGATATTGCCCCCAACGGTCAAAGTCTCTGACAGCTCAAGGATTGAGATACGATCAGAATCGCCCGCGACCTCACCCTGCTCAGCCCGTTTTTCAGCCTCTGATTTATCAAATGGATTGATTGCATCAGTTACATTACTGATTGTCGAACAAGCACTTAGGATGGCAGCACAACCCAAAAGAGCCAGTTTTGACCGGATAGAAAATTCGCTCACGGGGCTTCTCCAGTATTCTCTTCAGATGTGTTGGCTTCAGGGGCTTCCAAATCCGTGTTTTCTAGGGTCACTTCTTCTGGGGCTATCATTTCAGCCTTAGGGGCGGCAGGTACCAGTGATAAAAATTCAGTGGCGCGTTCAGCGATAGAAGGCGGCACCCCCGGAATGTTCTTTAGATAGTTAAATTCTTGACGCGCTGTATTCATATCCCCTGATTGAAACGCAACAAATCCAGCCAACTCACGCGCGAGGAATTCATAGGGGGCATCTTTTTCCGCTAAAGAATCTAACCGCGCCTGAACATCGGAATAGGCTCCATTGTTAGCGAGTAGATAAGTGGCCTTCAAAGCAGCCAAATCAGAATGACGGGGCCTCGTAAAAACTTCCGCCGCTTGATCATATAATGCAACAGCTTTGACCAAATTTCCCGCATCTTGTTCAAGCACCGCCGCCCTCATGAGAGATAGCCCAGAGTATCCTGACGGCGCTTGGTCTGCTAAAGCAAGAAATGCTGTTACGGCCCTATCCGTCTCACCTTCAGACGCTAACTTAGCAGCACTCAAATAACTCGCCGAGGCGGCGCGTGCCGTACGGTCTGTCGTAGATTTTTGCCACTCCCACGCCGCTGTTCCTGCAATAATAAGAAAGAGTACAACAGCAATAGCAGGACCATAACGCTTAAGTAGCTTATTATAGTCATCCTTACGGAGCTCTTCCTCGACTTCATTGATAAAATCGACCACGGCGACCTATTCTCTTTTCTTGCCGCGATTCACTCGGGCGTCTCTTAAAATTTGTCGGAACCTATCGCCTCGGCGCGATGGTCGCAACAGCAAAGGGCATTAACAGCGCGTAAGTTAAGCGCTTTAAAACAGCCTATTTCTTGAACTTATAGATATTCGCATCGCCAGGAAACTTACGAGATTTAACGCCATCAGCGTATTCCCTGACAGCTTTCTCAACCAATCCTTTTTGATCACCGAATTTATGGACGAATTTAGGCACACGGTCGAATAGACCTAACATATCAGGTGTGACTAGAATTTGTCCATCACATTGTGCCGAAGCCCCTATGCCGATTGTAGGAATAGAGACTTCCTTAGTCACGATATTGGCGATTTCCTCTGACACACCCTCAACCACAACGGCAAAAGACCCTGCCTCCGCCGCCGCTTTGGCGTTTTCTACTATTTCATCGGCGACAGATTGTGTGCGTCCGCGCGCTCTGAAACCACCGAGTACGTGCATGCTTTGCGGGCGAAGCCCTACATGGCTCATCACAGGAATACCGCGCTCAACCAAATAACGGATTGTTTCGGCCGCATATGAACCACTTTCGATTTTAACAGCCTGACAGCCCGTTTCCATCATAACGCGCGAGGCATTGCGAAAGGCTGTTTCTGGGCTGTCCTCGTAAGAGCCGAAAGGTAAATCGACGACCACTAAAGCCTTTTGGGAGCCGCGCATCACAGCCTGACCATGCAAAATCATCATATCCAGTGTCACACCGACTGTAGACGTCAAACCATGAACCACCATACCGACACTGTCACCGACAAGGAGGAGATCGCAATGCTCATCCAAAATAGCAGCTTGCGGCGCATCATAGGCCGTGAGGCAGACAACAGGCTCGCCGCCTTTTCGCGCCGTAATATCTGGCGCGGTCATACGTTTTACAAAATTCTGGGCTGACATAATAGCGTCCTTGAGAGTTCAAAAACGCTATACGCTTCAATAGGTCAGCTGAGCAAGTAGGTTTGAAGTGAATTCCAATCGTACATATTGATTTGAGCCTCCTGTAAACTCAAAACTATGACCAAACTTTCACCAAAAAATCAAAATACTCAAAATGTGAGTTTTTAAAAAGCTCTAGACATACTCGTGAAAACAAATATTGGTTATCGCCAGGTTAGAGTGAGAACTTCTTAATGAAACGATTTTTAAAAATTTTCGTACTAGCTGCTTTATCACTATTAGTTTTGCTAACATATTTCGCGTGTACCTTCACACCTTCTAATCAAAATATAGCAGAGGCCATTTACACAACGTTAAATATGAAAAATGAAACAAGCGTCAAAGGTCGTAGGAACATGCTAATGCAAAAGGAAAAATTGTTAGGCAACCTTGAATTACCTAAAGATATTGCCTTAGAAACGATAAAGCTTGAAGTGTTTGATAAAGAATGCCGTACTACTTCACAGGCTTTTTATGTTTGTAGCTTCAAAGTAAAAAGACTTGCCCCTAAACAAGCTGAAAAAACCCTCAGGTATACTGGTGTAAGAATATCATTCAAAGATGGAAATTACTATATTCCATATGGACATTGGCTGGGTAGAGGTTCAGAAATTAAATCGATTTTGAATAAATAGATTTAATTTCAAACAAATTTTACAAACTTTATCCTATATATATTTTAAATTGAGTTTAAATACAAAGCTTACAAATCGGCGAGTTGGCCTTCTGGAAAGTCAAACACGATAGAGGCCCCTGCCCGCAATTGCTCGAGCGCGGCCCCCGCTTGTGGCATAATGGACAGCGCATGATACCGCGCCAAGTTCGCCATACTGCCTGCAAGGTCGTCACCTTTATTAAGGCCGTTCGCGACAGCCTTGATTAAAAATGCGCCCGAAATGACATGTGCGACCAAGTTTAAGTAAGGCGTCGCGACACTCAAAGCGTCTTTTTCCGTCGCATTTAAGATGATGTCTGTCCCTGTCGAAAGGGTTTCAATTCCGTCTGATAGAGCTTTCACACAGACGCTCAAATCAACATCATTTTGCCCCGAAGCATGACTCGCGAGGAAATGAATATCTTTTAGCTCGGCAATCAAATCACGCATAGCCTCACCGCCATCACGGCGAACTTTACGCCCGACAAGGTCAATTGCCTGAATACCATTTGTCCCTTCGTAAATCGGGGCAATACGCGCATCACGGTAATGTTGTGCCGCGCCTGTCTCTTCGACAAAGCCCATGCCGCCGTGGATTTGCACCCCGATAGAAGCCACATCGACCCCTGTATCGGAGCCATAAGACTTGGTG
>CAYGSV010000180.1:0-5663 GCA_964352635.1 uncultured Algimonas sp. | reverse complement strand
CGGCGGGGGTGGGCTCAAAACGCTGGATGCGTTTCAGCACACTGCTCTCAACCGAGGCTTCGTGGATGCCAAATATCTCTTCGGGCCAGATGAAGACAGGCTCAATAAGGTAACCATTGGTCGAAAGTGTCGTTAAGAGGTAGCCAACAGTAATCTCTTTGGCTTCAAACTCAGGCTTCATTGTTTCAAACAACGCATCGACTTCCGCAAGGCAATCGACTCCGTCGCTCATCGCAACAATGCCGTGAATCGGGACCCATCTTTCACCCTGCGGTCCGAGCATATTATTAAGCGGCGTGAATGGATTGGCACGGATAATTTTAGGAATAGAATTTTCTATTTCTGTTGCGTTATGGCTTAAAGCAATCTGTTTGAGCGTGGTTATTTTGGCATCGACCTCGGCTTTTGAATGGCCTTCGACCACCAAGTGAATTGAGTAGGCGACATTGTCCATGTAGCTTCGACCCGCCAGGGCAATTTTAGCACCTTCTTTGATACCCTTTAGCAAGCCGCCCTTTTGACCTGTTACGACATTGGCAAGCGTTTTGACATCAGAGGCTATACCTGCGCGCTTCATTCTGACGGCTTGTAGGTTGGGATCGAAACCAAACAGTTCGCAAGCAAGCCCAAGACGGCCCATTTCTTCAGTGACCTTGGCCCAAGCATTTCTATCTTTGAACTCAAAACTCGCCCAGTCTTCACACTCAGGTGTCTTTATAAGACGGAAAGTGGCTTCAGCTTTATATCCCAAAGATCCACTGTCACAGAGGAACAGTCCCGTGAGATCAGGGCCGTATTGACGGAAAAAAGGCTTGGCCTTTGTACTTGCGGCAGAGCCTGTGCGCACGACTGTACCGTCCGCTAAGACGACGGTTAAAGATGTAACAGAGTCAGGAGAGGGGCCGTATGTGCTGGCGCCAAAAAAGGCATTGCTATTGCTAAGCCCTCCACCAATCGTGGAAGAAATCCCCGATAGTGGCCCCCAAAAAGGTGTCCTTACGCCGAGGGGCTTGAGCGTTTCATAAAGCGTTTTCCACGTGCAACCTGCTTGCACCGTGACATACATGTCTTTTTCATTGACCTCTAAGACCTTATTCATGCGTGACAGGTCTAGCATGGTCGTATCAGGCAATTCAGGCGTGTAGCCTTTTGTGTAGGACATACCGCCGCCTCGTGGGTTGAGCCGCATGTTTTCGCGAGATGCAATACGAACAGCTTCGGATAACTGCTCGGTCGTTTCCGGGCTAATGACGAGTCCCGCTTGTGATCCGCGCGTATATATATCTTCTGAAAATAAGTTTCGTAAGGCTACATCATCAGAGATGTTGGAGGCGCCAACAGCCTGTTTCAGCGAATTTAAGGATGTGGGATCAACAAGTTTACTCATAAAGCCTCCATTTCGTAGAGATTTAGAAACGCTCTTATGGAAGAGCTTTGTGATGGGTCAATTCAAGAGTCAGATTGATATTATGACGCAACTTTCCATTCATCACATAAAGTACGCTTGAAGAGCTGACCGTCTTTGAACCAATGCCATGTTCGAGAGCGATGTTGTTTTGTTTGCCCCATGGCAATGATTTCAAAAAAGTTTGCGCCTGGATCGTCTTTCCTATCTAAATTCAACAAAATAAGGTCGTCCTTCGTTTGCCATGCAGAGCCTGAAAAAGTTTCAAGATCCCACCATAGTCGCCCGTTTTTATAGGTGCCAGGCAGTTGCATCTTAAATTCGCGCCCATCATCCCACATAAAGTGATTGTGTTGGATATAAGGGAAGGGGCCCTCATTGGGAAACTCACATCGAATACGAACCTTATGCTTATCAATGATGTCTGCGTCACGATTTATGTGTGTGTAAACACCTTCCCAAATGCCTTCATGGTCAAGCATGGCGGGCATATCTTTTCGAAATTCTTTTACTGTGTCCATAATGTCACTCTCGCAAAAAGAAAAATACCGCGTTTGTTTCATGTCAAAGAATGGCTTGCCAACTAGAAACAGTAAATACGTAAGCCCCATAGAGGGATGTGCTTAGGGACACGATTTAATTAACAAAAACTCGGGTAGGAGATAAATAACTGTGACTCATTCACCAAAATTATTAGCATCATCATCATTTGCCGCATTAGCGCTCTGTGCGACTTTGACGCTAGCCCCCTCAACCGCGCTTGCTCAAATTGATGAAATTGTAACAACGGCTCAACGCACCGAGCAAAACCTTCAAGAGGTGCCTGTTGCGGTAACAGTTCTTACGGGTGAAGATTTGGACGTTAAGCAAATTAACGATACGCTCGACCTTCAAAGCTTTGTGCCTAACCTTAATATTGGTACGAACACAGGCACAGCGAACGCTCCTCGGATTTTCTTGCGGGGTATTGGTGAAGACGAAAGTCGTGGTGCTGTTGAGCCTGCTGTAGGTACCTATATAGACGGTGTTTATATCGGGCGCCTCGTCGGGTCGCTCTTGGACCTTGTTGATCTTGAGCAGGTAGAAGTCCTTCGAGGGCCACAAGGTACGCTTTATGGCCGTAATTCAAATGGCGGTGCGATTAAAATCTCCTCCGTGAAACCACAGCAAGAAACATCTGCTTCAGGCCGTTTTACATTTGGTAATTTTGATAGGTTTGACGCGCGTGGCATGGTGAACTTTGCACCCTCTGACACGACAGCTATTCGTGTATCTGGCCTTTACAAAGAACGTGATGGGTTCATTGATTTCAACCCAACGGGCAATGGTATTTCAGATCAAGCGAGAGAAGATATTAATCAAGTTGAGACGCTCGCATTCCGCGGCGCGATTAGCCAAGACATTGGCAATTGGAACATCTTGATAGCGGCCGATTACACAGATGATGATTCTGATCCCGTGCCTAGTTCGATCATTGATAGTATTGATGCGGATGGTGATATTTTCACAGTTGAACCAGCTCCTGGAACAAGCTGTTTAACACAGGATGCAAATGCACCGGCTGGGCCCTTCCAATTTACACGTCCTGTTGGTTGCTTTGGCGGATTTAGTAATGAGACAAAATCACAAGGGATTTCAGGAACGATTACAGGTGAATTAGGAGACTTTACAGTTCAGTCTATTTCATCATTTAGAAAACTAAATGATGATCTCAGTTCTCATATCGGTTTCCCATTTGCTCAACAAACTGACCAAGATCAGTTGAGCCAAGAAATCACTTTGGCTTCAAACCTTGGCGGAGCTTTAAACTATGTTGTTGGCGCTTTTTATTACAAAGAAGACTTAGAACTAGATACAGCCTTCGTATTTCCTTTCAATCTGACATCGGACACAGAAAGTTTTGCTGTTTTTGGGCAAGCTGATTACGCGATTACTGATCGCGCGACTCTGACAGGCGGGTTACGTTATACTGATGAAAGCCGAGACTTTACAGGTGTGAACCTAGGCTCAGAAACAGGTAATGGCGATTTTACGAGAGTTGAAGATACAAGCGATAGTAATGTTAGCTACACTGTTAAGCTTGATTACGATCTTACCGATGATCTCATGGTTTATGGGTCTTATGCTACGGGCTTTAAGGGCAGTGGTTTCTCACCTGATTGCTTTAGCCCTGCTGCTTGTTTCCAATTTGTGGAGGAAGAAAAAGTTGCGACTATTGAGTTTGGCCTTCGCTCTCAAATTTGGGAAAATCGCCTTCAATTCAATGCGACATACTTCAATAACCAATATGATAATCTGCAAATTGCGGCATCTGTGCCAGGTCTCGGCTTCACAAGATTCAATGTCGACGAAACGCAAATCCAAGGTTTTGAATTTGACGTTTTGTTTAGACCGACGGAGCGTTTTACGCTGAGTGCTAATCTAGGCTTGTTAGACCCTGAATACCAAGAACTCGATATCGACCAAGCGGGCGGACTAACGAATAATGGTGTGCCGTGCGCAGGTGGTGTTGTGACGATTCAGTGTGCTTTAGATTTAGAGCTGAAAAACGCACCGGAGTATAAAGCCAATATAGCGGCTGTTTACGACCAACCTTTTGCAACTGGGACACTATCATTTAGTGGCGATATTAGCTTTGAAGCTGATAGCTTTAACCTTGTTGCTAACTCGCCTTTGTCTGCAGAGACGGATATTCCAACGCTCGTTAATGGACGCATTGCGTTTACACCTGATGATAGTTTTTGGAATGTATCTCTTTGGGCGAAGAACATTTTGGATGAAGAATATTTCCGCGCAGGGACTGGCACAGGCAATGCCGTCTATCCGTCTGAACCAGCGACATACGGCGTGGATGTCGGTTTTAACTTTTAAACAACATGATCGCATCTTTGATTTAAGGCAGTCGCATTCTGTGCGGCTGCCTTTATATATGGATTATGGCAAAAACGCTTTTTGATAAATTATGGGATGCGCACTGTGTTCTAACGCAAGACGATGGCGTGTCACTGATTGCGATAGATCGTGTGTTTTTGCATGAACGCACAGGCAGTGTGGCGCTCGAATCTATTATCAACGCAGGCTATTCCCCTCGGAATCCCAAAGCCGTTTTTGCGACGATGGATCATATTGTTTCAAATAGACCCAACCGTCACCAAGATGACGCGCGCACGCCGGGTGGGGATGTTTTCATAACGGCCACACGCGAAGCGGCCAAGAAGACAGGTATCAACCTGATTGATGTTTTGGATAAAGACCAAGGCATTGTTCACGTTATTTCTCCTGAGCTAGGCATTGCACAACCCGGCCTCACACTTGTTTGTCCAGATAGCCATACCTGCTCGCAGGGTGCTTTAGGCGCATTGGCTTGGGGCATAGGGTCGACTGACGCGGAACATGCCATCGTGACAGGCACAATGCGCGTGAAGAAACCGCCGCAAATGAAAATTACCATAAACGGCGCATTAGATGACGGTGTGACGGCGAAAGATCTCGCCTTACATATTATCGCCAAATTCGGAGCATCTGGAGCCAAGCGTTGCGCCGTTGAATATTCTGGCGAAGCCATAGAAAATATGTCGATAGAGGAGCGCCTGACGCTTTGTAATATGGCCGTAGAGTTCGCGGCTTTCACAGCGATTATTGCGCCTGATGAAACAACGCGAGATTACTTAGAAGGACGTCGTTATTCGCCTTCGGGTCAAGATTGGGATGCGGCAACATCCTATTGGTCTTCTTTAAATACCGAAGAGGGCGCTGTCTTTGATTATGATTATGTTGTGAACGCAGAAGACGTACGCCCGACTGTGACGTGGGGGACATCTCCTGCAGAAGCCACTCAAATTGATGGTGATGTGCCAGAGGATGCCAATCCAAAAGCGCTGAATTACATGGGTGTCAACACCAAGGATAAGTTGTCTGAGCTCAACATTGGCGGGGCTTTCATTGGCTCTTGCACAAATTCAAGGATATCAGACTTGCGCAGTGCAGCGAAACTACTCGAAGGCCGCAAAGTGGCGGAAGGTGTCACGGCGATTTGCGTCCCGGGCTCTATGACCGTGCGCCGTGAAGCAGAGGCAGAAGGTCTAGATGAGATATTCAAGGCCGCGGGATTCGAATGGGGCAGTGCAGGGTGTGCTTTTTGCTTTTATGCGGGGGGCGAAACCTTTCCCCCAGGCACGCGTGTCATAAGCTCGACAAACCGCAATTTTGAAGGGCGGCAGGGGCCAGGCGTACGAACGCATCTGGCTAGCCCCATTGT
>CAYGSV010000179.1:0-5670 GCA_964352635.1 uncultured Algimonas sp. | reverse complement strand
TAAGAGCGCTGAGCCACGTACGACTTCGATGCGCTCAGGCTGAGCGCATCGAAGTCGTACGTGGCTCAGCGCTCTTAAGATACGGCTCATCAGGTTCTGGCGGTGTCGTCAACGTTATTGATGGCCGCATCCCGACTGAAATTCCAGAAGATGGTCTCAATGGCGCGTTCCGTATTGGTGCCTCCAGTGTTGATAATGGTCGTGAAGTTGCGGGCTCGATTGATACGGCGCTCGGTAATTTAGTGTTGCATCTCGATGGGACTTACAAAGCAACAGACGATTACCGCATTCCTGGTTTCGCAGAATCTGACATTCTTATGGCCGCCGAAGAGGAGGAAGAACATGAAGGCGAGGATCACGACGAAGACGAACATGATCACGAAGAGGAAGAAGAGATGTTTGGTCGTCTCGAGAACTCGGCCACCGAAACGAAATCCGTAACGGGTGGATTATCCTATGTCGGCGATCGTGGTTTCTTTGGCGTTGCCGTCCATCGCTTTGAAAGTGATTACGGTATCCCTGGTGGTCATGAACATGGTCACGAAGAAGAGCATGAGGGCGAAGATCACGACGAGGACCATGAGGAAGAGGGCGAAGAAGAGGAAGAACTCGTCACTATCGGCCTTAACCAAACACGGATTGATGTGAATGGCCGCATTGATATGGACGGTTTCATTCAGACGCTTCAAGTCTTTGGCGGTTATGCAGACTATGAGCATACCGAATTTGAAGGCGCTGAAGTTGGTACCGTCTTTGCCAACGAAGGCTATGAAGTGCGTGCTGAAGCCATTCAGGCTGAAAACAACGGCTGGTCTGCCGCTTATGGAGTGCAATATCGTGACCGTGATTTCTCTGCCATTGGTGAAGAAGCCTTTGTTCCGCCTACAAGCACTAAGCAGTTCGGGGTTTACACATTCCAAGAAAAAACGATGGGTGATTTACACCTCGAAGCGGCCGCACGGTTTGAAAACACAGACCAAGAAAACTCTGTTACAGGTGAAAGCCTAAGCTTTGATGGTATTAGCCTGTCCGCAGGTGGTGATTATCATATATCAGATGCTATTCGTGTTGGTGGTAATGTGTTCCGCACAGAACGTGCGCCAACAACAGAAGAGCTCTTTTCCAACGGCCCGCATTTGGCTACCAACCAGTTTGAACTTGGCGACAACACGTTAGGTATTGAGACCGCAACAGGTGTCGAGGCGGCTATTCGTCATCGCGAAGAGGGTCATTTCTTAACGCTTAATCTGTTCTACACCGATTACAGTGATTTTGTTTTTGAACAAGCCACTGGAGCGGAAGAGGACGGATTAGACGTGTTCCAATTCACGGCTCAAGACGCGACCTTCCAAGGCTTTGAAGTTCAAGGTGGAGCAGACCTAACACAAATCGGTGCATTTGAAATCAAAGCAGATGGCCTTGTCGAATATGTTCGCGCCAAAACAGATGCTGGCGACTTGCCGCGTATTCCGCCGCTCTCTGCTTTGGTTGGATTAGAAGCTGAGTCTGATCGTTTCTCATTTCGAGCCGAGCTTGATTATGTCACTGAACAGAACAGGGTGAGCGAGTTTGAATTGCCAACCGATGATTATGGCTTGGTGAACTTATTCGCGACGTGGAAAGCCCCTGTAGAGGCCCAGCCCGTACGCATAAGTGTGTCTGTTCAAAACCTATTTGATACGGATGCGCGTCAGCACACATCATTCTTGAAAGATGAAGTGCCGCTACCTGGACGCAATATCCGCTTCTCTATCGGAACGCAGTTCTAAGAGAGACCTAAGACAGTTGGAGCCAAAGGGATTAAACTATTTAATCACCTTTGGCACAACCACACCATTCACAAAGGATACGGGAATTTCTTCGCCTGTGTCAGGGTCGATATAATAAGGCTCTGACTCGATAATAGAGACGGCCTCGCCTGCCGCGCCTGTGCGGTAAGCCCCAAGCTCGTCATCTGTTGGTAGTTCTTTCCCTAAACGCTCCCCCATTTGAATTTGAGAGGGGGCCGTTGGCCCGAGCGCGTCCTGAGCTGGGCGATTAAATGGAATAGGCTGGTCCAAAGGGGCGCTCTTTATGGGAGCTGAGGGTTGCTCTGCTGCTGGAGGCTCTGTTGTTAAGAATCCAGGTAATTGTCGCTGCGATGGTGTGGCGCTTACCACAGGGGCTTCCACAGATTTATAATTTTCTTGACTTGATAAACCTTCTTGTTGCGGAAGATCGGTAATCCGCGCGTATGAGATTACTTCGAGCGTGCCCCGTGTCTGTGCGGCAATCTGAGCGGCCCGTTCTAGCTCTTCTTGGCTGCGGGCCACGCCTAATAAATAGACAATCCCATCATGCGTTTCGATGTTAAAGTTGCGAGCCTTGATATCACTATCAGCGATGAGGCGCGTCCGAACAGCTTTCTCTAGAATGCCGTCTTTCGCATTACGAATGAAACCCTGCTTTGTTTTTAGCATAATTTCATTGCCAACCTGATCAATACGAGGCGCTGACCACGCGATGCGGGCGGCTTCGATACGGTCTTCTTGATTGGGCACATTGCCAGACAGAAGAACGACACCTTCTGCGACTTCGACATCAACGCCTTTGAGATTAAAGTCATAAGCGCGTTTTATACGAGCTTCAATCACCCGCCCAGCGTTCACATCATTAAGAGAGCGCGCGAAGTTTCGTTCGTCGCCTTTCTTAATGCCAGCCGTTGTGAGCGCACAGCCCGATAAAAGTGAAGCACAGAGCAGAGGTAAAATAATATGTTTCATGCACCAGAGACTAAACATTTATGGTGAACGAAGCGTTACCAAAGCCAATATGTGACCATCGTTTAATCAATCGGGACGGAAGGCGTGTTTGAGATATTTTACGCGGCAGAACGGCGTGACTGTGCCAACAATGGCGGCGTAATCAAACCGCAGCTCGAAATCAGGCGGGAGGTCATGGAAGTGGCGTTCCACCCAAACCTCTGCGGCGTTCATAATACGTTGCTCGCCCTGCCAATCCATCGCTTCATCAATTGCGGCTTGAGTGGCGCGTTGTTTAACTTCGACGGCGGCAATGACACTGCCCTTTTGTGCGACAATATCGACTTCGCCTTCTGATGTTTTGAACCGTTCGGCGAGGATTTTATAGCCACGCAAACGCAGATACATCACGATGCGGGCTTCGGCCTTTCGCCCCTGTATTTCGTAATCCTGCCGCGTGTTCATTTCAGCGTTAAGGCCATCGCATAGACATCACGTTTTGCCCAACCGCTTAGCTCTGCGATGGCGGCGCTCGCGCGTTTCATACCGACTTCTGCAATTTGCTCGGCCAAGGCATCCCGAATTTGCGCTTCATCCCAACTCTCATCGGCTAGTGGCGGTGCAATCAGTAAAACGATTTCCCCTTTCGGCGGCGTGTCTTTGATGGATGTAATAAGTTCGCTGGCCAAGCTGTGTCGTGCTTCTTCGTATCGTTTCGTCAGTTCTCGTGTCAGCACCGCTTGCCTGTCGCCCAGAACCTCTACCGCGTCTGTTAAAAAGGCGGAAACACGCGGCCCTGTCGTAAAGAAAACCAATGTCGCCTGAACGGTTTTCAATTTTGAAAGCGCTGTTTTCCGCGCCGCTGATTTTGGCGGCAAAAACCCTGCAAAATGAAACGCATCTGATGGCAACCCCGATTTCACAAGTCCCGCTAAGACGGCGGAGGCTCCGGGTATCGGCCACACATCAATACCTGCTTCGGTCGCGGCCCTAACAAGGCGGAAGCCAGGGTCAGAGACCAAAGGCGTGCCGGCATCACTGACGAGGGCGATGGTGGCGCCGTCTTTCAACCGCTCTATCAACTCTGGCACACGGGCTGCCGCATTATGGTCATGATAGGCCGATAAAGGCGTATCAATAGAATAAGCGTCACAGAGCTTACGCGTTTGTCGGGTGTCCTCGGCGAGAATATGGTCTGCGCCTTGTAAAACGTCTAAGGCGCGGAGGGTAATGTCGCGCAAATTCCCAATTGGGGTCGAGACAACATAGAGCCCAGACGGAAAGGGACTGTTAGTTTCGCGTGATAGGTGTTGCGATACAGGCATGTTCTTGGCTATGGACAGAAGAGCGCTCCTCTTAAAGCGTTAAAGGTTGAGTATATTATGATGACATTTGCCCATTTTGGCCACTCATTAAAAAAGCAATCCTCGCTTTTGGGTCTTTCTGCTCTGGCCTTGATTATGAGCGCCTGCGCGACAACGGACACAGCGCCGACGCGTTTTCCAAATGAACCTGTCGTTGAGCGCCAGCCTGTTGAAGAGCCTGTCGCCACTGACCCGACCAAGACACCCGAAGAAGAGGTTGAGCCCGAAGAGACCGAAGTCGTCGACGCCGATGACGGGGTATATTTCAACGATCGCCAAGGCCTGACCTTACCGCATATGGCGGGGCGCGACACGAAACGCTTGGCGCTGTTATTGCCATTCTCTGCAAGTTCAGAGCGTTTGCGCGAAGAAGCGGCCTCTATGATGAAGGCAGCGGAATTATCTGTGTTTGAACGCGAATCCTCTGATGTGCTGCTTGTTGCTCTTGATACGGGCGGCACGCCGCAAGGTGCAAAATCTGCCACCCAAGCCGCGATTGCGGCAGGCGCAGATGTCATTCTTGGCCCAATTTTGTCAGGCTCTGTGAAAGCCTCCGCACAAGAGGCGCGTCGATCTGGAACACCCGTCATTGCGTTTTCAACTGATCAAACTGTGGCGGGTAATGGCGCATATTTGCTGTCCTTTCCGCCAGAGGCCGAAGTCGCGCGTATTGTCGATTATGCCGCCGATAGCGGGACGACGCGCTTTGCTTATATTGGCCCGCAAACCGAATATGGTCGCCGCGTAAAATCGGCTTATGAGCGCGCAATTGATGATAGAGGCGGCGAAGTGACCGCGTCTGAGACGTATGATGGACGTGATATTTCTGTGATGCAGGACCCTGCCAAACGCTTGGCTGATTTCCACCGCGAAGGCGAACGCTTGGCGCGCACAAATGGCGGCACAACGCCCATGTCGTTTGAGGCGATAATCCTCCCCGAAGGGGGAACGGCTCTGCGGAGTCTCGCCCCGCTTTTCCCGTTTTATGACGTTGATCCTGCGGATGTGCAATTCCTTGGTACGGGGCTTTGGAAGAACGAAGATACGGTACGCGAACCCGCGCTGTCTGGCGGTGTGTTTGCAGGCCCAGACCCTGACGCGCAAAAACGGTTCGAAGAAAACTATGATCGTGCCTTTGGCGAAGAAAACTCTCGCCTTGCCAGCTTGGCTTATGATGCCGTTGTAATCGGTGCTTATGTCGCTGATGGGGATCCGAAAAAACGCAGAACTCGTATCGAAGACCCGCAAGGCTTTTACGGTGCGGATGGCGCGATACGCTTCGGAGCAGATGGCCGTCCGCAACGCGGGCTGGCCGTCTATGAAATCCGCAATGGCCGTTTCGTCGTCATTGACCCCGCGCCAACAAGCGTGGGTGTGGGGCCGAGCTAAACATTCGAACGCGGCACCGCGAAGCGGGGTTAGTGAGAATGCTGTTGCCATATTGTGCAAAACCCAAGCGTATCTCCCAACTCTCAATCCAGTGACGAGCCAAACGAACAAAATGGACTGCCCGCAGAGTTCAGTCTCTTACCGGAGACCGAGAGTATGTTGTGTTTCGCAAGAGA
>CAYGSV010000178.1:0-5760 GCA_964352635.1 uncultured Algimonas sp. | reverse complement strand
TTATTGAGAGCTGCCTGTCTCGGATATTCCTGCCCAATAACCGCGCAATGGAGCCGCAGCAAAAAGAGGCCTATGACCGCTTTGGTCTCAATAAGCGGCAAGTTCAAATCATAGCCTCTGCCACACCCAAGCGGGACTACTATTTTCAAAGTCACGGCGGCAATCGCCTTTTTGATTTGCAGCTCGGTCCCGTTGCACTCGCCTTTTGCGCGGCGGGTTCAGAGAAAGACCAAACCCAAATTGACCGCGTTCTTGAACTGGGCGGCCACGATAATTTTGCGGCCCATTGGCTACGTTTCAAAGGGTTGGAATGGGCGGCGGATTTGATGACTGAGCAATTTCATGAAGAGGAGTATGTGCCATGGCTCGACGTCGCGGAATAATCACACTGGCTTTAATCGCGGCAATGGGATTTGCCCATGCGCCCGCAAGTCATGCCCAATTTGGCGGGGTTGTTTATGACCCAGCCAATTATGTTCAGAACTTTTATACAGCCGTACGCAGCTACACCCAAATTATTCGCCAAGCGCAGCAACTTCGCAATGAAGCGAATATGCTTATCAATCAGGCCAAGCACCTATCCAGACTGGATATAAATTCCGCAACGGATTTGAACCGTATTCTGAATGAGATTGCTTACTTAAATCGGCAAGCGGAGAACGTCGCCTATGATGTGAACCGGACACGCGAGCTTATTCGGCAGCACTTCCCTGAGAGTTATGATGGCTTGTCGCAAGATGAACTCATGGTTCAGGCGGAAGCCCAATTTCAGATGTCAGAGCGCGCTCAGAACGAAGCCATGCTAATGCAGTCAAAAATGGTGGAAAGCCTTGAGGCTGATCAGGCTTTACTCGGCCAACTTATGAATAGCAGTCATGGCGCGGTTGGCGAACTGCAAGCCACGCAATCGACTAATCAACTCATGGGGCTGCTCGTCAAACAGTCCATGCAGGCGCAGCAAATGCAAATCACGCAAGCTCGGGCAAGCAGTCTGGAAGCGACCCGCCAGTTAGCTCTCGAAAAAGAAGCGCGTGCCCGCAGACGGCTTTTTATGGGAAGTGCAAGTGACGCTTATAGCGGAGGCACACCGTAATGGCTGATCCAACAAGTCTCGGCGTAATTGACGAATTTGTCGTCACCTTCACAAGTTATATTGATAGCGGTTTTGGCCTCCTTGGCGGCGAGGTTCAATATCTCACGGCCATCCTTATCGGCATCGATATTACCTTGGCTGGCCTTTATTGGGCGATGGGGTCTGATAATTCAGTCATTGGTAAGTTTCTCAAAAAGGTCATGTATGTCGGCGTCTTTGCGCTGATAATTACGAACTTTTCTGGCCTTGCGAATATTGTCTTTAACAGCTTTGGCGGGCTTGGACTTCAGGCAACAGCCACTAGCCTTACGGCTGATGATTTGCTGCGCCCAGGCTTTATCGCCAATACGGGCTTTCAAGCGGCACATCCGATTTTAACGCAAATCGGAGAGCTGACAGGTCCTGTGAAGTTTTTTCACAACATCGTTCTGATTGTGGCGCTTTTCCTGGCGTGGATCATCACAATGTTCGCGTTTTTCTTTATCGCGATACAGCTCTTTGTGACCATTCTGGAGTTCAAGCTAACAACGCTTGCAGGGTTTATTCTAATACCCTTTGCGCTCTGGAATAAGACATCCTTTTTAGCGGAAAAAGTTCTCGGGAATGTCGTGGCCAGCGGCATCAAACTTATGGTGCTAGCAATTATCATAGGCATCGGCTCGACGATCTTTGGCGACATCACATCAGCCTTTGCGCCGCCCGCGAGCGACCCTGATATGATTGTGCCAATCACGCTGAAAGACGCGGCCTCCATCATGCTGGGTTCAATGGCTTTATTGGCTCTCGGCATCTTTGGGCCGGGCATTGCAACAGGCCTGGTCTCAGGCGCGCCTCAATTAGGTGCAGGTGCAGCCGTAGGAACAATGGCGGCAATTGGTGCTGGTGCATTAGCCGGCGGAGCCGCCGCTGGTGCAGGCATTAAAGGCATCGGCAAAGGCGCAGCCGCGTCGGTGAAAGCGGGCGCATCCATGGCGGGCGGTTCTAAAGTTGCCTTTACGCTTGGCAGCATTTCCCAAGGCGGCGGTATCAAAGGCGCGGCGGCGGGTGTGGGCGCAGTCGCTCAAGCAGGTGTCATGTCAGTTGCCAAGGCTGGAGGGCGTAAAGTGCTTGCGGCTGGCGGCGTAGTTTCCACGGCGCACGGAAATGGGATGCGCGGCGGGATGGCAGCATTATCCAAAGGCATGAAAGCGCCGCGAAAAGATGGCGGCGGGGCCGCATCCGGCGAAACGGGCAAAGGGCCCAATTGGGCCAAGAAGGTACACCGCCAACAACAAACGCGCCACGCCACGCGCACAGCCACAAATGCTCTTCGCGGCGGAGACGGCGGCGGCAGTGGAAGCGGCCCATCCCTTAACCCTGACGCATAGATCCGAATAGGAGGACAAGACGATGAAATGGAAACGTAGCCAATCGAGATTTGGGAAAACACCTATCCCTGAAACGCCTTATCAACGCGCGGGACAAAAAGAGGACCGGAGATTAGGCCGTGCCAATGCGCGCGGTAACAGATGGTGCTTAGCCTTTTGCGGCGCGATGGGATTAGCTGCGTTGTCCACGAGCGGCCTGATTTATCAAAGCGCGCAAGCCAGCATTGTGCCCTGGGTTGTTGAGGTTGACGAAACGGGCGCGGTTAAAGCGTCTGGCCCCGCGCAAACAAATTTTAAACCCTCAGATGCCCAAATTGCGCATCAATTGGCGCGCTTCATAACGAATGTCCGGTCGGTCTCAATCGACCCCGTTGTTCTGCGCGATAATTGGCTCAACGCCTATAATTACGCCA
Organism: uncultured Algimonas sp.; assembly: GCA_964352635.1. GTDB lineage: Bacteria > Pseudomonadota > Alphaproteobacteria > Caulobacterales > Maricaulaceae > Litorimonas. The sequence goes on along the minus strand of CAYGSV010000178.1, from coordinate 2,887 downwards.
CGGATCAAGCCGCGCTTACGCTCAATTCCTACGCCAATGAGAATGACCCGTTTGCCGATATTGGGCAGCGAAGCGTTACCGTGGATGTCACTAGTATCGTGCGCTCATCAGAGGACAGTTTTGAGGTGCGTTGGCGTGAGAAGTCTTTCCGTAATGGCGCGCAGCTTAGCGTCCAAACTTATACGGCAAGTCTTTCAATTATCACGAAAGCTCCAACGGACGCTGAGACGCTGCACCGCAATCCGCTCGGTCTCTATGTCCACGGACTTCACTGGTCAAAAGACCTCAACGCAACAGGAGCTTCCCAATGAGACAGCCATCAAACATGCCGCGCCCAATGCTGACCGCATCCATTTTGGCTGTCGCTATCAGCCTATCAGGCTGCGCCAGTCTTCAGGGTGCTTGGGGCGATTTAAAATCGGGGAGCGTGACCACGCCGAACGAGATGTCCAAGGCTCTATATTTGCCCGAACCGCCAAAGGCATACGATGTGTTGGCTGAGACTGAAGGTTACGAAGACCTTGGAATGCCCACCTTGATTATGGACGGGCAAATGAAGCCGATGCCTCTTGATATCGAACTGTATAACAACGGGCCATCACTGTCAGGGTTTCAGGCTGTGAGCTACGCCAATGACGCGGCCATAGTGAAGCCGACAACTGACAATTACCTCAATGCTATCCAGCTTTACCCCTACACTCCGGGATCGCTCTATCAGGTCTATACATCGCCAACGCAGATTACAGACATCGCTCTGGAAAGGGGCGAAGGGCTTATTACCGTCTCCGCAGGCGACACTGAACGCTGGACAGTTGGCGATACGGTTTCAGGGAGCGGCGTTAATGAGCAGGTTCATATTCTGGTGAAGCCCATGGCGGCCAATCTCTCGACCAATGCCATTATCACATCGACGCGGCGGACCTATTATCTGGATCTGAAGTCATTTGCCGACACTTATATGGCGGCGGTCTCTTGGCGTTATCCGCATGACGCTATTCGAAACATCCGCATAAGCACGCCTGAAACCACCCGCGTTACCAGGGCGAGTTATGAGAGGGTGGATGCCAAGCTAAGCCCCGATGAGCTGCGCTTTGATTATGTCATCAAGGGTGACAACCCTCATTGGCGGCCAACACGCGTCTTTGATGATGGCTCAAAGGTCTTCATTGAGTTTCCGGAAGGGTTGGCCGTATCCGAAGCGCCGCCCTTATTCGTCACGGACGGTAAAGGCAGCATAAGCAAGCTCGTCAATTATCGCGTCAGAGACGGTTATTACGTTGTTGACCGCTTATTCGACGCCGCTGAATTGCGCCTTGGCGAAAAGAAGCAAACCGTTGTTCGTATCGAGCGCGCATCATGAGTGATACGCCTCCAAACTTAACCATTCGGGCACGGCCTCGCGCTGTGCGCCGCTTTAGCCGCAAGGCGCTATTGGGCGGAGCAGCAGTCTTAGGCGCCGTGATGTTCGGAGCTTTAGCAATGGCGCTTCAATCGCCAGTGCATGATGAGAAAGCGGAAGAGCTCTACAACATCACACATAAGCCCATGGCCGCGGGGCTCGAATTACTGCCAAAGACTTATGAGGAGATGAAGCCCACATTAGGGCCGCCTTTGCCGGGTGATCTTGGAGAGGCTTATCTGTCGAAAGCCCAAGCTATTCCAAAACCTCCTATAGCCGAAACGGCATTAAAGCCGCGTCCCCAAAAGCGCGTGTCATATAGCGCGCCGCCGCAGTCATCATATCAGCCAGCCGCGCCTGTCTATAATCCACCCGTACAACCGCCTAGAACGCAGAGCTTATTCTTTAACGTGGGACGTAAAGCTCAAGGCAGTCAGGTTCAGCCATATGCAAGCGCTGGTCCCGTCGATCAACTCAGCCAAAGTCTTGGGTTTCCTGTTCCGCAAATGCCCGATTATCCCGCGCCGCCATCAAGCTTTGATTTGAGCGGCGGCCAAAGTGACCCCAATGGTCAAATCGATAAGCAGGCTTTCTTAGACCGTGATGCAGACGACATCTACAATTCACACGGCCTCGTATCGCCGCGTTCGCCCTATCAGGTCATGGCGGGTAACATCATCCCTGCCTCACTGGTCACAGGGCTAGATTCAGACTTGCCGGGCCAAGTGATCGGCCAAGTCACTGAGAATGTCTATGATACTGTGACAGGGCAGCACCTGCTTATCCCGCAGGGCTCTCGGTTGATGGGTCGCTATGATAGCGTCATCGCCTTTGGACAAAGCCGTGCTCTGGTCGTTTGGACGCGGCTTATACTGCCCAACGGGGACAGTATTCAGCTCGATAATTTGCCGGGCTCAGACAGCCAAGGTTTTGCAGGCCTCAAAGACAAGGTCGATAAGCACACATGGCAGTTCATCAAAGGGGCGGCTTTGTCTTCTTTGCTCTCCATTGGGTCAGAGCTTGCGAGTGACGACGGCGACCGCCTGACGCGCGCTTTGCAAAATGCGGGGCAAGATACCGCCAACATTGCGGGGCAGCGGATTATTGACCGTAACCTCAATGTGCAGCCGACACTTAAAGTGCGCCAAGGCTGGCGGTTTAACGTCATCGTCTCGCGCGACCTTATCCTCAAACCATACGGAGACTCCCAATGAGCCAGCCCAAGATCAAATTACAGAAACTTCCTGATACCAAGCCGACCAAGCACACAATCTCTGTGATGCCGGACTTGGAAGCTGATTTGGAAGCCTACGCAAAAGTCTACGAAAAGACTTACGGCGAAAAGGCGGATGTCTCGGCGCTAATCCCGTCCATGCTTGCCGGATTTCTGGCGAGCGATGCGGGATTCAAGAAGGCCAAGCGAGAGCTGGCCTAATTTCCACCACGTCAAGCACAGGAGAAAAACGCTATGGCTACTATTGGAACATT
>CAYGSV010000177.1:0-5789 GCA_964352635.1 uncultured Algimonas sp. | reverse complement strand
CCATAGCGATCCAACATTTCACCCGCGAGTTTGAAGGCTTCTTTTTTATGCAAACCGTTTAAGCGCGCCATATGGGCTATACTCTCAACCGCGGTTTGTTTTTTATAAAGGCCCCGTTCTTCGGGCAGAAATCCAATACGGCCAAAGGCCTTCTCCCCTGGTTCATCCCCAAAGAGTTGAACGTCGCCTTCATCTTGCGGAATCAGGCCAAGCGCCATGCGGATTGTCGTTGTTTTACCCGCCCCATTGGGCCCCAAAAACCCAATGACTTCGCCTGGGTTTATGGTGAAACTTACATCCTTCACGGCTTGTTTTTGACCAAACCGTTTCGAGACATTTTTAAGGGATAAAGGTGATGTTGTCATAGGGGTCTTTAAGGACAAAATGGTGACACTGACAACTGAAACTTAAACGCGTTATGTCGCTAATTCGCAAGAGCGGTTAAAACAATCTCACGCCCGCCGAGGCTCCAGAGGTTTGTGTGCTGACCGCCTTCAATCACATGCGCTGACTTTGGCCCTGAATAACTGTCATAGAGCTTTTGCCCTTGCGATAGCGGGACAATCGTATCGACGGTTCCGTGCATCCAAATCATCGGAACGGACTTACCAGATAGCGCCAAGTCAGACTTGAACGTGTCCTTCATCAGCAATCCGACAGGCATAAACTTCACCGTACGCTTCGCCATATCCAAGGTCGAATTAAACGGCGCATCCACAATTAGAAGAGACGGCTCATACCGCGTCGTTAATTGCGCCGCCACGCCAGACCCCAGCGATGTACCGTAAAAGACAATGCGATCTTTTGATATGCCTTGCGCTTTCACCCAGTCATATTGAGCCTCTGCACTGTCGATAATGCCGCTTTGGGTGGGCTTGCCGCCCTGCCCTGGATAGCCCGGATATCCGACAGATAAAACACCGTGACCTTGATTGATAAGATCACGAAAAATATCGTGATTGCTGTAAATCGCGGAGCCGTTGCCGTGGAACACCATCACAACTTTGCCGTGGTCCGAGGTCGGCGGGGCCCACCATGACACAACATCGACCGCATCGTTTATAATCTCTTGCATCGGCACATTAACGGCGCTCGGCGATAGATAAACATCAGGCGGAAAATAGAGCATGCTACGTTGCGCAAAATAAATAAGCGCCAGCACGCCTATATAAAGCACAGCCAAAATCGCAGCAATCATGCCAACCCACTTCATAAACTTCACCTAATTGTTACGTCTGTAAGCTTGCAATAAGCTGCTTTGAACGGCAAGTCTGCGCCATGTCACATTACACACTCTATGCCGCCCCTGTCAGCCTGTTTTCGGGCAAAGCCCGCGCCTATCTCGACTGGAAAGGCGTGGATTACAAAGAAGTGCTGAGCACGCCTGATGTCATGAAAGGCATTTTAATCCCCGTCATTGGCTGGCCCGTTATCCCCGTCATGCAAACGCCCGAAGGGGAGTTAGTTCAAGATACAGCCGACATTATCGCCCACATCGAAGCCCATCATGACGGCGCGTCGGTCATGCCAGACGGCCCTGTTCAGCGTTTCGTCACGGAACTCTTACACACCTTTGCCGATCAATGGCTCACCCTTCCCGCCATGCATTATCGGTGGAACCATAATGAAGAATGGACTTACGGCGAATTTGGCAAAACAGCTTTGCCTGACGGAACAGCGGAAGAGCAATACGCCTTAGGGAAAAAACGCGGCCAAATGTTCAACGGCATGGTTCCAATGCTCGGGATTACCCCAGAGACTATCCCCGGGATTGAAGCCTCTTATTTAGCCTTCTTAGATGAGTTTTCAGCCCATCTTGATAAATATCCTTATCTCTTTGGCGGGCGCCCTAGCCTCGCGGATTTTGCCTTTTACGGCCCGCTTTACGCACATCTCTATCGCGATCCTGTCAGTGGGGACATTATGAAAGCCCACGCACCTTTAGTCGCGAATTGGGTTGAGCGGATGAGAGATGGTGAACAAGAATACGGCGAGCTTATGGGGTGTGACGCCATACCCGAAACGCTTTTACCCATATTGGAACGGCACTTCACCGAACACCTCCCCGTCTTAGAACAAACCAATGTGCTCCTCGCGGCCTATAACGCTAAGGCGAAACCAGAAGATGACCTCCCGCGTGTTTTAGGCATGGCAAATTTCGAGGTCGAAGGTCACAAAGGCCAAACCATCGCAAGACCCTTCTCCCTCTTTCGCCTGAAATCGGCCCTCGATATTTACGCAGGGTTAGACAGCGACAAACGCATCGCCGCAGATAAGGTTTTGGAAAAAACAAAGGGCGAAGACCTAAAGGCTTTCACCCTCGCAAAGCGTTTAGAACGGCGGAATTATAAGTTATCTTTAGCAGATTGATTGTTTTTATCGGACAACCAAGCAGACCTCGTGCACAACACGACCCATATCCAAATCAGAAACCCAGTTAATGAAAAGGGTGCTGGTCCGGACGCTAAAGAAATAACTAAACCCGTAAAAAGTAGCAATAAAAGTGAAAAGAATAAGAATTCTTTAGAAGGCTTTATAAATAAATTCGAACCCAAAGGTTTCTTAGGAAGTAAAACATAGCCAATTATTGGAACAAATAATCCGAATAATAATAAAGGAGAAAACACGCCTGCAAATGCCTTCACCTGTGCATCCATAAAAAACGGCGCAGGGTATCTAACGAAATCATTGTCCAGAATATATATAAATTCGTACAGAATAATATAATAACCTAAAAACCCAAGAAAAATTACAACCCATTTGGACGACGGAACAGTTGGTACTTTTTTAATAGTGAGTGAAAAGAGACCAAAGCATATTCCTAGGAATAATAAAGTTAAGCCACAGTCGAATAACACAAACTTATTTGTTCGGTATTGCTCTATCCTATCATTCCAGACCGTGAGCCTCTCACCTTCTAAACCAAGGTTTTGAAAGTCTCCCCAAGACATCATAAATAACGCATTTGCTTTATCTGGTTCCTTGAATGCGGGGATTTGAATTGAAGCAAATAGCAAAATAATACCTAAAATAGTCATTGTTGCGGCCAGCAAAATAATGAGGTTTTTCATAGATATTGGAAAACTTAGAGGCATCACTTTATTATGAATAAAAAAACCTCGCCAAATATGGCAAGGTTTTGTTGATTGCGGGACTATTGGTTTTGCAAATCACAAAGCCTTAATAACCTCTTCGACCATCTTCTTGGCGTCTGAGAGTAACATCATCGTTTTATCTTCATAGAACAAGTCATTGTCGATGCCTGCATAGCCCGTGGACATAGAGCGTTTCACGACCAAGACTGTCGCGGCTTTGTCGACATCCAAAATGGGCATACCAAAGATAGGGCTTTGTGGGTCTGTTTTTGCGGCAGGGTTGGTCACGTCATTTGCGCCAATCACAAAGGCCACATCCGTATTGGCGAATTCCGAGTTGATGTCTTCAAGCTCGAACACTTCGTCATAAGGGACATTCGCTTCGGCCAAGAGGACGTTCATGTGACCCGGCATCCGTCCCGCAACAGGGTGAATAGCATAAACGACGTCGACGCCTTCTTCTTTTAACGTGTCCGCCATTTCACGAATAGCATGCTGTGCTTGGGCAACAGCGAGGCCGTAACCCGGCACGATGATAACTTTGGACGCGTTCTTCATGATGAAGGCCGCGTCTTCGGCAGAGCCGCGTTTGAACGGACGTTGTTCTTTGTCGCCATCCGCCGCCGCGCCGCCATCGGCTCCGAAACCGCCAAGGATAACGGAGATAAAACTACGGTTCATCGCCTTACACATAATGTAAGAGAGAATAGCGCCCGACGAACCGACGAGCGCACCCGTCACAATCAAGGCCAAATTCCCAAGGGTAAAGCCAAGTGCCGCCGCGGCCCAACCCGAGTAAGAATTGAGCATCGACACAACGACAGGCATGTCTGCGCCGCCGATTGGAATGATAAGCAGGAACCCAATCAAGAATGTAAGGCCTAGTAAAATCCAAATAAGCATCGGGTCTGTGCCGCCCGATTTCATCAACATGCCAATCACAACCGCAATCGCGATGCCAAGACCTAAATTAATTAAATGACGCGCAGGGAGCATAATCGGTGAGCCCGACATATTCCCGTTTAATTTCGCAAAGGCGATAACAGAGCCAGAGAAAGTAATCGCACCTATCGCCGCGCCTAGGGACAACTCTAACAGGCTCCCCGCTTTGATTTTACCGTCAGCAATAATGCCGAAACTCTCAGGCGAGAAAAATGCCGCCACCGCCACAAGAACCGCAGCCAAACCAACAAGAGAGTGAAACGCCGCCACGAGTTGCGGCATATCTGTCATTGGGATTTTCTTCGCAATGACCGCCCCGATGATGCCACCAATGGCAATGCCACCACCTGCAAGCAGGAGGCCTGTTCCGCCAAGACCCGCAACAAGGAACGTCGTGACCATAGCAATGGCAATACCAATCATCCCAAACATATTCCCGCGACGGGAACTTTCAGGCGAGCTTAATCCCCGAAGGGCCAAAATAAAGAGAACCGCAGAAACTGTATAAAGGACGGCGGCTATATCGGCAGAAAGTTGAGGCATCTTATTTACCCCCTGACGAAGTCGAGGCTTTTACAGCGGGTTTTTCTTTTTTCTTATACATGGCGAGCATGCGTTGTGTAACGAGGAAGCCACCAAAGATGTTGACTGCACAAAGAGCCACAGCGACGACACCCGTCCATGTTGAAATCGGCGCGTCACTTTTTGTGCCTGCGGCCACAGCGATGAGCGCGCCCACAATAATCACCGAAGAAATTGCATTGGTCACCGCCATGAGAGGCGTGTGCAATGCGGGCGTAACGGACCAAACGACATAATAGCCAACAAAAATGGCCAGAACGAAAATGGCGAATTGAAAAACGAGCGGGCTAACAGCAGCACCGCCAGCCATGATGAGCATACTAGTCATGATCTATCCTTCATCCTTCTTTGGCAGCAATCTCTCATGCACGACTGCACCGTCTTTGGTGAGGGCGCAGCCTTTGATGATTTCATCGTCCCAATCGGGGGCATAAGCTCCGTCTTCTGCTGTGACCAAAGGCAAGAACGCTTTGAGGTTGCGCGCAAACATATTGGAGGCATCAGAGGCCATGCGGGATGGCCAGTTTAGATAACCGACAATATGTACACCGTTTTTGGTCGTAACAATTTCACCTTTTTTCGCGCCTTCGACATTACCGCCGCGTTCAACCGCGAGGTCAATCAAGACAGAGCCCGCACGCATATTATCGAGCATCGCTTTGCTAATGAGCTGCGGTGCAGGACGCCCCGGAATCAGTGCTGTCGTGACGACGATATCTTGTTTGGCGACATGCGACGCCGTGAGTTCCGCTTGGAGCTTTTGATACTCCGCCGACATTTGTTTGGCATAACCGCCCGCTGTTTCAGCGGCTTTAAATTCTTCGTTCTCAACAGCGATAAATTTCGCGCCTAATGAAGCGACTTGTTCTTTGGCGGCGGGGCGAACATCCGTGGCTGTTGTGACCGCGCCGAGGCGTCTCGCCGTCGCAATCGCTTGCAAGCCCGCCACACCCGCGCCCATGACGAAAACTTTCGCGGGGGCGATTGTACCCGCAGCGGTCATCATCATTGGCATAGCGCGGCCATAAATACCTGCGGCTTCGACAACCGCACGATAACCCGAAAGATTGGATTGCGAGGACAGAACATCCATCGCCTGAGCGCGAGAGATACGCGGAATGTAATCCAGCGCAAAGGCCGTGACCCCCGCCTTGGCACAGGCCGCCGCGT
>CAYGSV010000176.1:0-5816 GCA_964352635.1 uncultured Algimonas sp. | reverse complement strand
CCCAGATGCTCAGTCCCGCTGTCTCTTGAACCAGTAAGCGACGTCTCACCTGTCCCTGTCCAAAAGAACAGTTTGAAAATACATCAAGACTGAATGACGTGAATCAAAAAATTAAATGCCTTTATAAAACAACCGTTTGGAGACAATATGCAGGGGATAGATTTTTATTTCCGTTCTGGATGTATCGCTAACGAAAATGACGGTCTCAAAATAGCCGCTTACTTTAATATCCTTGCTGAGCGAGGTCTTTTTCAACGCCTAAAGTATGCCTGAACACAAAGACAAACATAACTAACAGCGGTAATAAGACTACGCTTTCAGCCGTTAAAAGAACAGTCTTGGAGGCATGGAAGAAGTCAAAGACAATCCATACAAGACTTTCTGTTAGAATAGCAACAAACGACATGAGGAACAATGCGCCAACAAAAGCGCCAAGATAGATTTTCATTTCATAATATCCTTATAATAAATCGAGGGAGATAGACCTTTAAATAGTAACCTTTAGAGACATGACTTTTTCGTGTCGTTAAATCGCACTGGCCATGGTGGAGAGTGTATCTGAGTAATTTGCTGTCTTGAAAGCCGTGAGGCTTGAAATGGCGATGATAGCCGCCGCCCGTGATTGAAGATTTTTCTTAAGTTTGAGAAGTCCCGAGTTAAGGGATGACACCTCAGTCTCGGTTAAAGACTTAAGCGTGTCTTCGCGTAAGGATGCGGAGGTTCCTTCGAGCTCTTTCAATAGTGAAATAGCCGTTTTTGTCAGAATTAAACGATATGACCGCCGATCTTCAGGGTCTTGCTCACGTGTAACGAAGCCGCGTCCTTCCAGACGATCGACGAGGCGGCCTACAGAGGCTGCGCCTAATTCCAGCCTCTCGGAAAGCTCAGACTGTGTGAGGGCCCCCCGTTTTTGTAATATGCCGAGGGCCAACCATTTTACCCGAGTCAAGTTGTAATCCATAAGTCGACGGTCGATGTCGAGGCGCAAAAGATGCGCGACATCGTGAATAAGTGTACCTAAGAGATCGTCTTGTTTTGTAATCATGTCATCCATATAATATGTATACATATTATATGCAAGATTGTGTTTATTAATTATTGAACATACCTTTGATGATGATACTTAAAACCGCTTTGGAGACTTATTTTCACAAAGATATATTATTTTTACTGTGTAAAAAACCGCTTGCCAAATTTTGAAACTTACCATAATTTCTGCGCTGACGATAAAGCGAGCTACAGCGAGCCCTGAACAAATAGCCTTAACCATCTTGGATGGCGGCGTTGAATGGGAAATCTGTCAGCCCGTGCATCTTTCTTTTGAGAGTTGCACTTAATAGCCGCCGGTAGCGTCTTGGTTTTGGTTTCGTCAATCTGGCGATTTGGAATTGAGAGTTAGTGGTATGGCACAGTCTGTGACCTACTATGAGCTAAGTGCATTCATCTCACTGCAAGCGCAGTTGGGAGACACTTTCCTATCGTCTAAACATCAAGATTATTTGGCCGCTATTGCGGAATTCAGTAGTGCGAAGCGGGCGTAGACCACGCTCGCTAACATATTGCTACTGACAAAGGTCTGGAAGACTTTTGTTTCCTTGAATTTGACTCTCATAAATGGGGTCTCCTCGGAAATTATCTCATGTTAAACTTAAATGAAACTGCTTTGGTGCAGCGCCCTACGTCTTTACAGCCTTACGGGTTACCGACTTACAATACGGCCTCTGATGCGATTGCGGATTACGAGGGTGATGATCAAATTTATGCGCTTTACCCCCGTAAAATAGAGCGAGCAGCCCGCGTATTTGTCGAAGGGTTTCCCGGCGATGTTCTTTATGCTGTTAAATCAAATCCTCATGCCTCTCTTATCCAGATTCTATGGAATGAAGGTGTGGTGCGTTTTGACGTAGCATCCATTCGTGAAATTGACCTCGTTAGCGGGCTTTTGCCTGACGCAAAGTTGTTCTTAATGCACCCCATTAAATCGCGTCGGACGATTTCTCATGCCTATGCGCGTGGCGTGCGTAATATGTCATTCGATCATGCGGACGAGCTCCAAAAGATTCTGGATTGCACAGGTGAGTCCAATGATTTGCATCTGCACCTACGTTTAGCTCTGCCAAAAGTTAGCAAGCAACTCGGCGCGGTTATGCCACTTGGTGGGAAATTTGGCGCAGATTTTGATGAGGCGGTTGCTCTTTTAAAATCAGCACGCCCTGTTACCCAAAAGCTCGGCCTTTGTTTTCATGTCGGCTCACAATGCATGAATATCGAGAATTACAACAGTGCCCTGACTTATGCGCGTAAAATTGTGGACGCAGCAGGTATAGAGATTGACTCCATTGATGTGGGCGGCGGGTTCCCCGTGGCTTATCCCGATATGACAATCGCAACTATGCATGATTACTTTGACGCGATTGAAGCTAGCTTAAATGCCAATGGTTTTAATCAGATTGAAGTCTTGGGTGAACCAGGTCGTGCACTCTGCGCCGAAGGCGGCGCAACGCTCGTACGAGTGGAGTTGCGTAAAGGCTCCGACCTTTACTTAAATGATGGCACTTATGGGTCACTTTTTGATGCGGGGCAGTTTTCTTGGAAATTCCCCGTTCGCTTGCACCGTAACCGTCCGCCCGCGCCCTGCGCCAATACAACTAGCTTTAGGTTTTTTGGGCCAACCTGTGACAGTGCCGATACAATGAATGGCCCGTTTCATCTGCCTGCTGACACTTGCGAGGGCGATTGGATTGAGGTGCAAAACCTCGGCGCTTATGGCCAAACACTCGCTACACAATTCAATGGATTTTACAGCGACCACACCGTCGCAATTTTGGAAGACTAGTTATGACTAAAACAAATACGAAAGCTCAATTGCTCAGCACACCTGTTGAGCATTTTGACATCACAGCGATTGACGCGCGCCCGATTATTGACGCGATGGGTAAGATGTCGTTCACCTCGCGCGATCTAGGCCGAGCAAGCAATATTTTCAAACAGGCTGTTGATGACAAAGATTGCTCTGTCATCTTAACGCTGGCTGGCTCAACATCTGCGGGCGGCTGCATGGATGTTTATCGTGACCTGGTGAAATACGGCATGGTTGACGCTATTGTCTCAACTGGCGCATCTATCGTCGATATGGATTTCTTTGAAGCCCTTGGCTACAAACACTACCAAGCGGATAGTCAGGTCGATGATAATGAGCTGCGCGATCTTTATATCGACCGCATATATGACACTTATATTGACGAAGAAGAGCTTCAAGCCTGTGATCATGTTATTAAAGACATCACAGATAGTCTTGAACGTCGTCCGTATAGCTCGCGTGAATTTATCTGGGAAATGGGTAAATGGCTTAAAACCAATGCCGTCAAAAAAGGCTCTCTGATTGAGACCTGCTATGATTACAATGTCCCGATTTTCGTACCAGCTTTCTCAGATTGTTCGGCTGGTTTTGGCCTCGTGAAGCACCAAGTGGAAAACCCGGGTAATTACTTGTCTATCGATAGCGTTGCCGACTTCCGTGAACTCACAGATGTGAAAATCAAAGCGGGCTCAACGGGGCTGTTGATGATTGGCGGCGGCGTACCTAAAAACTTTGTTCAAGACACCGTCGTCTGTGCGGAAATCCTCGGTGTGGAAGCGGAAATGCACAAATATGCCGTGCAGATTACCATTGCGGATGTGCGTGACGGGGCGTGTTCCAGCTCAACTCTCAAAGAAGCCGCTAGCTGGGGCAAGGTTCAAACGACTCTAGAGCAAATGGTCTTTGCTGAAGCGGGGTCTGTCATGCCTTTACTGGCTTCTGATGCCTATCACTCCTGTGATTGGAAGAACCGCCCACGCCGTAATTACAGCAAATTGTTTGAGAGCTAGAATGACATTGCAACCGCCATATCCCATCATGAAGCCATCCCAAGGGTTCCTCTCTCTGCAGGGGGATCAAGCCGTATCCTATGAGGCGGCGAAAGCCGTCATCATTCCGTTTGGACTCGAGGCTTCGGTCTCCTATGGAAGCGGCACCGAAAATGGCCCTGCGGCTATGATTGCCGCGAGCCATGAGGTAGAACTTTTTGACGAGGATCTATGGTATGAACCCGTTGATCGCTACGGTGTTGTCACTTTGCAGGAACCGCCTATCGACAGTTCTGAAATTTCGACGGCGCTTGAGCAATTGGAACGGCTGACAACGACTGTGCTGGAGCACGGTAAGTTTCCACTGGTGTTTGGTGGAGAGCATTCCATCACGCCAGGCGCTATTCGTCCATTTCTAAAAAAATATGATGACCTCATCATTCTCCATTTTGATGCGCATGCTGATTTGCGTGACGGCTATGATGGCGAGCATTTTTCCCATGCGGCCGCCATACGCCGTGTCTTAGATCACCCGACCGTCCCTATCGTGTCTTGTGGAATCCGGAATATTTCCAAAGAAGAAATACCGTTTTACGAAGCCAATAAACACCGCATCACCATTCACTGGGGTAAGGATATAAAGACCTGGGATATTGAAGAGATCGTAAAGCCTTTAAAAGGCCGACCTATCTATCTTACTTTTGATCTTGATGGGTTTGATAGCTCTTTAATGCCGTCGACTGGCACGCCAGAACCTGGCGGTGTGTTTTGGTCTGATGCTGTCAGCATAATAAAACGGGCGTCAGAAGTAGGGACAATTGTCGGGGCAGATATCAATGAATTAGCGCCTATAGAAAACTTGCATGGTCCCGATTTTCTAGCTTCCAAATTGGCTTATAAAATACTAAACTACTCATTGGGTCGTTAGTGCAAACGACTTTTATTGGGTCGTGCTGTTTAGCAATTGGCTCGCGGCGTTTGATGGAGGCAATTATGTCAAAACGTCACCGTAAAACTAAAACCATGATGGCCGTATTTGAAGGCGACTATGAAGACGTGTTCATAGACGAGTTCGAATCCAAGGAAATGTCGAGAGGGAAAAAACCTCGCGGGAAACAAAAGCGCCAATCTATGAAACGCGCTTATTACGATGATTGATAATATCTGTTTGTGAAATTCAGATTTTCACATCTCAGATTATTTCTTTTTCTCTTAAGGAGCTCAAAAATGGACGAGCAGCCTGACTATAGTTACGTTCTAAATTTAATTAATCAGTGTGACGATGTGAGCAAATTATCCACTTTCGTAGTAAACGCTCAGAAAAGAAATGTTACCATTGTTCGGGATGCAGCTTATGGCCGTCTTAAATCCTTTATTCCGCAATCAAATATCAAGGGGATAGATCAGGATTTTTGGACGATGTTCTCAGCTCACGAAGACCTGTTGCTTGAATATGCGAGACCGACCTCAAAGCTCAATGCAGCGAGGCAACGCATGCTGAAGGATGGGGCTTTATCGGCATTAGAGTTTTGGGTGCGGCACAAATCACAGGCGTGGGCTTTTGACTATTTTATGAAAAACCACAAACAGAGCCTGACGGCGGAAAGCCTTGTTTTCAACTATAGTGAGTTGTTCCCAGATGATATATATGAAATGGCGCAAAGCCGCCTCTATTTGGCGAAAAGAAAAGTTCTAGAAACTGCATAATTATGGCTAAAACTCGTGCGGGCGCGCAACTCACGATACGCAACGCTCTCACGGCTGATGTGAAGGGTATCGCGGCGCTCGTCGATCGCGCTTATCCCAACATGTCTACCTATGCGATGAGCACGCTTAAAGGACAAATTTCAAACTTTCCGGAGGGGCAATTCGTCGTCGAATATGAAGGCGAAATCGTCGGCTATGCCGCCAGTATTGTTCTGAGAGAAGAGCTAGCCTTATCCTCTCATAGTTGGGCGGGTATAACG
>CAYGSV010000175.1:1025-5830 GCA_964352635.1 uncultured Algimonas sp. | reverse complement strand
TAACAGTCAGCTGCTCTACCAACTGAGCTATTGCGGAATAGGCCGTTCTCGGTAGGCGCGCTCCATAACAGGGAATAGGTCGCTTCGACAAGCACGATTTTCGTTATTTTTGAACAAATTTCACATGCATGACACTCTGGGTCAAAACCAGACAAGAAAAAAGGGAGCACAAGGCTCCCGAAGGTATTAGGTGAAAATTGGGGTGTTCCCTAAGGAACGACCTCTTTCTTAACGAATAAGGTAAATATAATCTTAACTTTGACTAAAAACTTTAAATCTGATTCATCATTCTGTTCAAAACGTGAACTTCATGGTAAGCTTCTCCCATGAAAACGATCAAAACCTATGAAGATTTTTGGCCTTATTACCTGCGGGAACACTCAAAACCCGCAACGCGGGGCTGGCATTATGTGGGCACACTCATCGGTCTAGGTGTTCTGGCTTATGCCATTGCGACTCAAACATGGTGGCTGATGCCCTTTATGTTTGTGTCAGGGTATTTTTTCGCATGGGTTAGTCACGGCACGATTGAGAAGAATAAGCCTGCGACCTTTACCTACCCCTTTTGGTCACTCATCAGTGATTTCAAAATGTTGTTTTGTTTTCTGACAGGCCAGATGGGCAAAGAGCTGGAAAAAGCAGATGTGACGAAAACAGTCTAGAGACTGAAGACTTCACGGCCCTTATAAAAGGTCTTAACGGCACGTCCCGTTAGGCGACGTCCGTCAAAAGGTGTGTTTTTAGACCGACTTATCAAATTATCACTATCGCAAACCCAAGGTTTATTCGGGTCGATGAGCACAAGGTTCGCTGAGGTGCCCACCCTCAATCGGCCTTCGTTCAGCCCTAATAAATCGGCTGGATTGCAGGTTAGTGCCGCGAGGAAGGCCATCAAATCGAGCCGTCCGTCCGCGACTTGCGACAGGCCAGCCCCTAGCAATATTTCTAGACCCACAGCGCCATACGCCGCTTCGGCGAAGGGTAAGCGTTTTTCACCCGCAGGGCGAGGGTCATGGTCCGATACAATCACGTCAATAACACCTGCATTCACCCCATCGAGAAGGGCAAGGCGGTCTGTTTCTTCGCGCAAGGGCGGGTCGAGCTTCGCGAAACTCCGATAATCCCCAATATCCACTTCATTGAGGCAGAGATGATTGATGGAGACAGATGAAAACACATCTAGTCCTTTGGATTTAGCTTTCTCAACAGCGCCCAGTGCCGCTTGTGAAGAGACAAGGTCAATCAAAATTGACCCGCCTGTCAGTTCCGCAAGCGCAATGTCACGCTCAGCCATAATACGTTCTGATATTGCCGGCGCGGCGGTCAGTCCGAGGCGTGACGACATATTGCTTTCATGGGCGACGCTGCCTTTATTGAGGCTAGGCTCAATGGGGCGATGCGCGATGAGGGCGTTAAAATTCGCCGCATAAGCCATAAGGCGTCGCATGGTCTGCGCGTCTTCGATTGGCGTCGATCCATTAGAAAAGAGAACCGCGCCAGCCTCTTTCATGAGTCCTATTTCTGTAAGGCTTTTACCGTCGAGTGATTTTGTCAACGCCCCTGCAATATGAATATCAACGGGCAGGTCTGTGCCTTTGCGGCGCAAGTAATCAACAAGGGCTATGTCATCAATGACAGGGTCTGTTTCGGGCATAATCACAAAAGAGGTGACCCCGCCAGAGATCGCCGCCTTGGCCGCAGTGGCGAGGGTCTCTCTGTTCTCTCTGCCAGGTTCGCCCGTGCGGACACGCATATCAATCAACCCAGGGCAGAGGATAAGCCCGCCCGCATCAATAATGTCGCCGCGTGGGATGATATCGCCAATCTCGACAATGATACCATTTTCACAAACGACACCGCCGTTTTCGTCTCGTCCTGAAGCGGGGTCGATGAGGCGCGCATTGACGATGGAGAGGATGCTCATGTTGTCTCTCCATCATTTTGAGCGTTATTATTTTGCGCTTCGGCGAGGGCGTGTAAAATTCCCATACGCATGGCGACGCCTGTCTCTACTTGTTGCGTGATAAGGCTGACATCTGGATCATCCGCAATTTCAGAACTGATTTCGACACCGCGGTTCATTGGGCCCGGATGCATGACGAGTGCACCGGGCTTGGCAAAGGCAAGCTTGGCTCTATCAAGGCCGTAAAAGTGGAAATATTCGCGTTTGGATGGGACAAAGGCTCCGCTCATGCGTTCGAGTTGAAGGCGGAGCATCATAACGACGTCACAGCCTTTCAAGCCTGTTTTCATGTCATGGAAAACCTCTGCTCCCCATCTGTCCGCGTCCATGGGGACAAGTGTTGGCGGCCCTATGAGGCGGACTTCCGCACCGAGCATATTAAAGAGCGCGACATCAGAACGAGCCACGCGAGAGTGCCGAATATCGCCGCAAATTGCGATGCGAAGCCCATCTAGGCCTTCGGGGAAGGCTTGTCGTAGGGTGAGGGCGTCAAGCAAGGCTTGTGTCGGATGGGCGTGCATACCATCCCCCGCATTAATAACGGAACAGCCGACTTTTTGCGCCAAAAGCGACGGCGCACCAGAGGAGCCGTGGCGTACGACCAACAAATCTGGGTTCATCGCGTTTAAGGTCGCGGCTGTGTCCAAAAGCGTTTCGCCTTTTTTCACCGACGATGTTGCGACATTCATTGAAATCACGTCCGCGCCGAGGCGTTTGCCCGCAAGCTCAAAGCTCTTTTCCGTACGGGTTGAATTCTCAAAGAATAAATTGATAAGCGTCTTGCCGGACAAAACTGAGCGATCAGGCGATTTTTGAACGTTTAAATCGAGATAATGTTCACCCAGTGAAAGAAGTGTCTCAATATCAGGTCGATGGAAATCACTGACGGATAAACAATGCTGTTTCGTGAAAGCATATCCATAGGATGATGTAGACGGCGTTTTTACGGGGAAAAAATCCTCAGGTGTAAGATTGTGGCCAAACCCTTCCGCGGTGTCGATAATGTCTTCCCAATGTTTCTGGGGGATTGTGCCGGATTCATACCAGCCTTGAATTGTCGAGGCGGGCTTGTCTAAAGCTCTGGCTGTCGATCTTATACCACCAAAAACTGTATCAATAATATGTTGGGCGTATGACATAAGAAGGCTGTACGAAATTTTCGTACAGAGTCAAGTCGAAGTGTGCAGTCTAGGCTCGTAACCTGTCTAAAACACCTTGTAAGATATAAGCCGCCGCCATTTTATCGACGTTCTTGGCGCGTTTGGCGCGAGACATATCATCCGCCAGCATGGTTCGTGTTACGGCCATGGTCGAAAGCCGTTCATCCCAAAGGAAAATAGGGACATCTTTGAGCCGCAGGAGGTTCGTACAGAAGTCTCTCACGGATTGCGTGCGAGGGCCGTGACTGCCGTCCATGTTGATGGGCAGGCCGACTATTAAGGCGGTTACCCCATTATCGTCATATGTTTTCAGCAAGCTCTGCGCATCGACTGTAAATTTCTTACGATTTATCGTGTGAAGGGGGGAAGCAATCAGGCGGGTACGATCGCTTATGGCGAGGCCAAGTGTTTTTGTCCCTGGGTCAACGCCCAATAGCGCGCCTTTAGTCTCGCGCAAATCATCTAGGGTTATCAAAGCCATGCAGGGCGCTTAACTAGGAATATCAATTTGTGCAATCACCATCGCCAGTGGTCGTAATCACTTCTGCCGTTCAGGGTGAACGCCGACCCACGTGTCGTCGATATATTTTTTCAACGCGGCGTTATCCTTTTTCAACTCCCCCGTGAGCGGGAAGAGCTTGTCTAACACAACGCGTTTATTGGGGCCGTCAAAGGCGCAGATAAAGACAGGCACATTGGCGGCATAAGCGGCGCGCAAGTAACCTGTTTTATAACGCTCCACTTTTGAGCGTGTGCCTTCGGGCGGGAAGCCGACACAGACTTTATCTTCGCTTTCAAAGAGTTTTACTACTTGGCCCACAACGTCTGCGCCTTTGCCGCGATCAACGGGGTAGCCGCCCAAAGCCCGAAAGAGTGGTCCCATAGGCCAGAAGAACCATTCTTTCTTGATAAGGAAAGTATATTTGAAACCGCTGGCAAGCATGGCGAGTGAAGCCGAAATGGCGTCCCAGTTGGACGTATGCGGCGCACCAATGATGACAAATTTTGGGACGTCAGGCATTTGCCCAACCAGCTTCCAACCTGTCAGTTTAAGACCTAGCGAACCAAAGGCCCGCGTAAAGGCGTTGCCCATGCGCGGCGAGTGTTCGCTCATGTGCGGATTGTCGAATTTCATCGCGTTTCAACCTAGTTTGGACGAATACCGACATAGTTATCGTCATAATATTGCTTTATGGCGCGATTATCCGCCTCAATATCACCGGTCAACGCCCATAATTTGTCTAGCACCACTTCTTTTTTGATTGCATCAATCGCAACGAGGAAAACAGGCACTTTCGCAGCATAGGCAATCCGTAGATAACCTTTCTTGAGTTGTTCAACGCGGGATCGCGTCCCTTCGGGGGTTATACCGAGGTAAGCTTTGTCTTGCGTTTTGAACCAATTCGCCATTTGTGTGGTGATGTCATTCTTTGCTTTACGGTCGATGGGCACACCGCCAAGTTTCTTCCAAATGGGGCCAAGGGGCCAGAAAAAGGCTTCTTTTTTCATCATCCAAGAGGCTTTTAAGCCAACGGATTTCATGGCGGATAGCGCCAATATCAAATCCCAATTTGATGTGTGAGGGCAACCAATAAAGACGAGTTTTTTTTCTTTTGGAAAAACGCCTGTAATGCGCCAACCCATGAGTTTTAAAACGAGTTCCGACAGCCCTCGTGTAAACC
>CAYGSV010000175.1:0-1015 GCA_964352635.1 uncultured Algimonas sp. | reverse complement strand
CCCCGAGAGTGGCACACAGTCATTGACGACAGGATTATTACGTTTTGCCATAAAATTGCTTGCCTTTTAATCGGGGTAGCCAAAAACATGTATACGTTCAATCGTTAGTCTTGCGATTGTTTAGTCGCCCTGCTAACCGCAAACTCATTATTCATGCCCATTTAAGGGCTAAAAACTGAGGCTTTTATGTCTGACCCAAAGGGCGCTGTTAGCGCCGATGATGTCAAAAAGATTGCGCGGCTCTCCCGCTTGCATGTTGAACCCGATCGTCTCCAGCCTTTGGCGGATGATTTGAATGGTATTCTCTCGTGGATTGAGCAACTCAATGAAGTCGATGTTGAAGGCGTTGAGCCCATGACCTCCGCCGTGGATATGTCTGCCCCTTTGCGCGCTGATGCGATTACGGATGGCGGTAAACGTGATGATGTGTTGAAAAATGCCCCGAAGAAAGATGATGGTTTCTTCGTTGTACCGAGAAGTGTGGAGTAGGGCTATGAGCGATCTTACAAACCTCACACTTGTCGATGCGCTGGACGGCATGGCCAAAGGCGATTTCAGTTCGGTTGAACTGACCAAAGCCCATATTGATGCCTGTATGGACGGGGCAGATTTAAACGCCTTTATCACAACAACTTTTGAAGACGCGATAAAAGGGGCTGAGGCTTCTGATGCGCGTCGGGCAAAAGGCGAGGTCGGTTTGCTCGAAGGGGCGCCTTTAGGTGTGAAAGACTTGTTTTGTACCGAAGGCGTGAAAACCTGCGCGGCCTCTAAAATCCTCGGCGACTTTACCCCAACTTATGAGAGTTCCGTCACGGCGAATATGAAAGCCGACGGCATGGTGATGCTCGGCAAGCTTAACCTTGATGAATTTGCGATGGGGTCGTCCAATGAGACCTCAGCCTATGGCCCTGTCATTAACCCTTGGCGTAAAGACGAAGACCTCGTTCCGGGCGGATCGTCTGGTGGCTCGGCGTCTGCTGTTGCCGCTGATTTATGTCTGGGGGCAACCGCGACC
>CAYGSV010000174.1:0-5854 GCA_964352635.1 uncultured Algimonas sp. | reverse complement strand
AAGCTGGGGGCTTAGGGGTCGCAGGTTCGAATCCTGCTACTCCGACCATCTTTGGGTTTACCTCTTGAGAAAATGTCACAGCGCAATTCCATATGAACGGATTATATCGGCCCTATGATGACTGACCGTGATAAGCGCGCCATTTCGACTTGGTTTTTGTTTGTGATGTTTCTCGTTGCCGCAATTGTTGTTGTGGGCGGTGCAACGCGTCTGACCAATTCGGGCCTCTCTATTACGGAATGGGATCCGATTACGGGGGCCTTACCGCCACTGTCTAATGAGGCTTGGATCAGTGAGTTTGAAAAATACAAACAAATACCCGAATTCGAAGCTGAACATCCTGATATGGATATGGCGGGTTTTAAGTTTATCTATTTTTGGGAGTGGGCACATCGTCAGTTAGGACGTTTAATTGGTGTGGCTTATCTTATTCCATTTGTGTTCTTTGCCGTTCGCAAGCGTCTGCCGCGCGGAAAGTTCCTCGTTTTTCTTGTCCCGCTTGTTTTAATCTGCATCCAAGGTGCAATCGGTTGGTGGATGGTGCATAGCGGTCTGCAAGAGGGTATGGTCGATGTAAGCCAGTATCGTTTGGCGACCCATCTCGGCATGGCCTTTATTATTCTGGGTATTCTTTATTGGCTTCGGAAAAGCGTGAAGAATAGTTTCGCCAGACGCAATGCAGGTGCGCCCTATGTTAAACGAACAACGATTTTCGCGTTTTTAGTTTATCTGCAAATCATTGGCGGGGCTTTTGTGGCAGGAACTAAGTCAGGCCGAAGTTACAATGAATGGCCATTAATGGACGGTGATTTTGTGCCTGCTGGTTACGGAATGATGACGCCGTTTTGGAAGAATTTCTTCGAAAATACGGCTGCCATACAATTTAACCATCGCATGTTGGCTTATATTCTTTTTGCTTTCGGCATCTGGGTTTGGATAACGGTTCGCAAAACGAAAGAGATGCGGGGCATTGCCAATATGATGATGATTATTTTGCTCTGGCAGGTTGGATTAGGCATATGGACATTGTTGTCGGGCGATAATTTTGACCCTCTGCACATCAAGCTCGCGCTCGTTCATCAGTTTTCTGCTATCCTAGTATTTATTATCGGTCTTGGTTTAGCTTGGAAAAGTCGACATTTAGTGCGGTAATATGATACCAATTTTTTAAACTGTTGTTTTTATTCGTTATTTTGACATAGGTGCCTGAATAAGGTTGTTGACGACTATGCACCCTTCCTCTAGTTAGCCGCGCTTAACAGTGGGTTCTCCACTGAACACAGAGGATATTATGAAAACGACAAAGTTTTTAAAAACCGCTGAAGTCGAAAAGAAATGGATTCTTATCGATGCGGAAGGTGTCGTCACAGGTCGTCTAGCAACATTCATTGCTATGCGTCTTCGCGGCAAGCATTTACCAACATATACACCGCATATTGATTGTGGTGATAATGTTATCGTTATCAACGCTGAAAAAGTCGCCTTCACAGGCAATAAGCGTAATGACAAAGTTTATTACTGGCACACAGGTCATCCTGGTGGATTGAAAGAGCGTACAGCGGATAAAATCCTCGACGGCCGTTTCCCTGACCGCGTCCTTCGCAAGGCTGTGCAACGTATGTTGCCAAAAGAAAGCCCATTAGCGCGCAAACAATTGTCTAACCTTCGCGTTTACGCAGGGACAGATCATCCACATGAAGCTCAGAATCCTGAAGTCATCGACTTTAAATCTATGAGCCCTAAAAACGTGAAGGGAGCCTAAATCATGGCTGAGACCCAAACACTTGCAGACCTTAAAGACGTCATCGAAGGTACAGCAGGCGGAGACGCAACAGCTGTTGAAACAGCGGTGCTTCCAGAGCCAAAAATTGATGAACTTGGTCGTGCTTACGCAACAGGTAAACGTAAAAACTCTGTTGCTCGCGTCTGGATTAAACCCGGTAACGGCAAAATCACAATCAATGGTCGTGACCAAGAGGTTTACTTCGCACGTCCCGTTCTTCGTTTGATTATCGCTCAGGCTTTCCAAGTTGCTGAGCGTGTTGACTCATATGATGTTGTTGCAACAGTCAAAGGCGGAGGCCTTTCAGGTCAAGCCGGTGCTGTTCGTCACGGTATTACCAAAGCGCTTACATATTATGAGCCTGCTTTGCGTCGTCCGTTGAAAGCGGCTGGCTTCATTACACGTGACTCACGTGTTGTTGAGCGTAAGAAATACGGTAAGGCGAAAGCCCGTAAGAGCTTCCAGTTCTCGAAGCGTTAAGCTTTTACCAAGCGAATCATCGCTATGTATCAAGCGCTTCGGGAAACCGAGGCGCTTTTTTTATGGAATGTAAATAATGACGACAGTTAAAAAAGCCGCCATCTTAGGAGCTTCTGGTTATACAGGCGTAGAAATCATTCGCCTCATACAGAATCACCCTTATCTTCAAATAGAGGCTTTGACGGGCCATAGTCGGGCAGGGGAAAGTGCGGGTGATGTTTTCGCCAATCTCTCGCATTTGGGTCTGCCAGACTTACAAGACTGGAAAACGGTTGATTGGTCTTCCATTGACGTGGCTTTTGCCTGTTTACCGCATGGAGCGAGCCAAGAAACGATTGCTGAAATACGCCCACTTGTTGAAACAGTAGTGGATTTATCCGCAGATTTTCGATTGCGTGACCCGGACGTTTATGCGGCGACCTATAATCGCCCGCATAATTTTCCAGAACTCTTAGAGGATGCCGTTTATGGCTTAACAGAGTGGACCGACGGTGCGTTGGAGGGTGCTAACCTCATTGCTTGTCCCGGGTGTTTCCCAACTTGCACACTTTTACCGCTTCTACCTTTGTTAAAAGACGGCCTTATTGATGCTGGATCGCTTACAATCTCTGCCATAACGGGTGTGACAGGCGCAGGGCGAAAAGCGAGTTTAGGTCTATCTTTCACAGAGTTAGCCGAAGGGGCTCATGCTTATGGCGTCGGTCATCATCGTCATGCGCCTGAAATTGATCAGATTATAAAACGCGTCAGCGGGCAGGATACTAAAGTGACGATGACGCCTCATCTTGTTCCTATGAACCGCGGTATGATTACAACGACAGTGGTGATCTTGAAAGAAGGCAAATCGGTCGATGATTTGCGCCACTCTCTTATCGGCAAATATTCGCAAAGCCCTTTCATATCAGTTTTGGATAAAGGCGTTGTACCGCAAACGCGCCATGTTAGAGGCTCGAACCGGTGCCACATGAATGTCTTTGAAAATCGTGTGCCGAACACGGCTGTCGTGATTGCGGTTATAGATAATTTGACCAAGGGGTCGTCAGGGCAGGCCATACAGAATTACAATCTCTCACAGGGATGGGACGAAGTCACAGGCTTGGAAAACCTCGCGCTCTTCCCTTAAAGGCTACTTTCACTCAAGAATTCCTGCAATATGAGACAATTTTTAGATGACGATTGACATAAACAGGCCCATATCTGTTTGTAATCACGCTGAGTGAATCGAGGTAATTGGTGACGTATAAATCGGTATTATTATTAGTGTCGGCTCTGGGGCTTTCCGCCTGTTCAACGGTGAAGATGCCTAATCTTGATTTTCTGAGTGCAGGCTTTCAGGAAGACCTTGAGAACATTGACCAGTCTGTGCCGTCTGTGAGCGAAGTTCCAGAGATACCAAACGATGTGCGGAGCACGACTGAATGGGACCAATCTGCGCGTGAAATGATACGCGTGAGAGATAGTTTCACAGCGCCAGTCGCACCAGAAGAGCCTATTTCAGAGCAAGAGTTTAATCGTCGTTTCGAGCAACTTAAGTCAGATGCGCAAGAATATAAGAAAGACGATCCGCAATAGGGTTTGCGGAAGAGGGGGATGGTAATGGTCGGAACCGAAGAATTTTACCGCATTAAGCGACTACCCCCCTATGTTTTTGCAGAGGTGAATAAGCTAAAGGCCGAACTTCGTGCGGGCGGAATGGATATTATTGACTTTGGCTTTGGTAATCCTGATTTACCGACACCCCAGCATGTGATCGATAAGCTCATTGAGACGGTGCAAAAGCCTAAAACGACAGGCTATTCGGCGTCGCGCGGTATTAGAGGCCTAAGACAAGCCTGCGCCCGATATTACAAACGTCGGTTCGATGTTGAGCTTGATTATGAAAAAGAAATCATCGCTACAATTGGTTCCAAAGAGGGGTTTGCGAACCTAGCGCAAGCTATAACGGCGCCGGGCGATGTGATTTACGCACCTGACCCATCTTATCCTTTGCATGCTTATGGCTTCATTATTGCGGGCGCAAAGATACAAGGAATCCCAGCGATTACGGCGGATGAGTATCTGGCGGGCGTTAAAGAGGCTCTCGCCAAAGCGGATAAACCGCCGATGGCGATAGTGGTCTGTTTCCCGTCAAACCCCACAGGACATGTCGCGGATTTGAGCTTTTACGAAGAGATTGTCGCAATCGCAAAAGCGAATGATATCATAATCTTATCTGACCTTGCGTATTCAGAAATTTACTTCGGCGACCCGCCGCCGTCTATATTTCAGGTTAAAGGCGCGAAAGAAGATATTCTCGCCATTGAGACAACATCATTATCGAAAACCTATTCTATGGCGGGCTGGCGTATGGGCTTCGCTGTCGGTTCGGAACGCCTTATCTCTGCACTGACACGGGTGAAGTCATATTTGGATTATGGGGCTTTTACACCCATTCAAGTGGCGGCCTGTGCGGCCTTGGACGGCCCGCAAGATGTTGTCGAGCATGCGCGGGCTATCTACAGGAGCCGACGCGATGTGATGGTGGATAGTTTCAGCCGCGCAGGGTGGGACATTCCATCACCCGAGGCCTCCATGTTCACGTGGGCGCCTCTGCCTAAAGGCTTTGAGAGTCTAGGCTCTGTCGAGTTCTGTAAGCTATTGATGAAGGAGGCGGCCGTGGCTGTGTCGCCTGGCAACGGGTTTGGCCCCCATGGCGAAGGCTATGTTCGTATTGCTCTGGTTGAAAATGAACAAAGGATTCGCCAAGCGGCCCGTAACATCAAAGCTTTTCTGTCAAACCATGCGGAAATAGCCGCTGAATCGTGACGTCACACGTAATACTAAATGTCCAAAATTCTATCCGTCGACAGACTTGGGTTGCTCGCGCGCAAGAGTCAGATGTCGAATCGATTTTACAAAACACGGATGTATCGCCTTTAGCGGCCCGATTACTCGCGGGTAGAAATGTTGCGCTTGATGACATTGAAAGCTTTTTATCACCGAAGTTAAAAAATAGCATTCCAGATCCGTCTACGCTGATGGATATGGACAAAACGGTCGATCTGATTTTCGAAGCGATAGAGCAGTCCAAATCAATAACCGTCTTTGCGGATTACGATGTAGACGGCGGCACATCGGCCGCGCAATTGCTGCGTTGGGCTAGAGGGATGGGCCAAGACTGGTCGCTTTATGTCCCTGATAGGTTGTTGGAGGGGTACGGACCTTCGGAACAGGCCTTTGAGACAATCAAAGCTGAAGGTACTGATCTGGTCATCACCGTCGATTGCGGAGCTGCGGCCCATGAGGCTTTGTCTCATGCTACTGACATTGGCTTGGATGTCATTGTCATCGACCATCATTTAATGGATGAGACGCGCCCAAAGGCCAAGGCCATCATCAATCCCAACCGCCATGATGATACGTCGGGGTTAGGGCATCTCGCCGCAGCAGGTGTGACGTTTATAACGGTTGTCGCCCTCAACAGAGAAGCCAAACGACGTAATCTTAAGTTACCTATCCCAACACTCGATTTATTAGGGCTCGCCTCACTCGGTACGATTTGTGATGTGGTTCCCCTCAAAGGGCTTAACCGTGCGATTGTTGCTCAAGGCC
>CAYGSV010000173.1:0-5856 GCA_964352635.1 uncultured Algimonas sp. | reverse complement strand
GAATGATTTTACCTGACTGCGTTGACGCAGAAAAATCAATGCGTCCTCTTTTTTTCTCTTGGAGAGACTTAATAATAAGCCGCGCAAACTCAGACTGCGCTTTTGCGTCTAAGCTTTCATTTTCATATACCCAATCTACCATTTGAATAACATCAAGCAGGTTTTTGCCTGTGACATCCAAACCGTTTTGAAATTCTAAAACGGACTTGAACTTGTGGGTCACCATGACGAATTCACCATCTTGGTTGGCCATAGCCAATCCTATGTCTTGGATATCACAGAGTGAAGAGGCAAATAAACTCTCTGCCTCCATGTCCAATTGGTGAGTATAAGATGGCACAAGCGATACACTAGACTCATGAGTCTTTGTTACAGCTTTCTTAGCTTTATTATCTGTAAGCGAGAGTCTTAACAAAATCCAAATCCCCATATCTGCTTCAACAGACATGTTTCCATTCACACAGTGTTGGACTACGGAAAAATCGTTTATATCTTGTAAAGCATGCCTTTTAAAATACAGTCAGGGCTTGAAAAAGCTTTATTTACATTCTGCACATGGGAACTAAAGATTATTACCACGCCCCGAGGTTAACAAGTTTAGTTCTTAACTCAGCAGGTAATTCTTCACCGCTTCCTAGCCCTGTTAAATCAGCGGGAGCATCCGTTGCTGGTAAATAGCGCCAGCCTTGAAATGCACGCCTTGGCGTTGGTACAACCGCTATTATTTTTGGCTCCATTAAAATAGCGCAAGCGCGGTGACCATTTTTAGTCGTTTCTTCTAGTCCGACGATTTCATTTCGACATTGGATCAAACCTTTTATGACCCAATAAATCGATCCCCCTTTCAAGAGCTCGTCTTTGCGTTTTGGGAACATGCGCGTCACGTGAACGTGGTGCGCGGATAAGCCTTTGGAAACCCTACGACGGACAACAAGTTTCTGCCAATCCCGCAAAGTCGCAATGGATTCAGAGCCAACCGATAGTTTCTGCAAATGCAAAGTCACGACGCACCCTAACCCTAGTCAGCAGCAGATAGAAGGGTGCTAGACGCGACAAAGCGTCAAAAGCTGTGTTTAAAAATCACGCTCAAATGGTTCTGTATCGACAACAAACCCAGGCGTATTTGGATCAATACGGAAAGTGACAAGATCTGCTCCAGATGTGTCTGGTAAAAGCTTGGCTTTTTTAATGACGCGACCAAAAACAGACTTTACTTGACGCGCGACTTGGCTGTCATGGGTATAGCTGGGTTTCATACCAAAGCGATGACGCAACGTCGCATTGGTAACCATGGCAGCATTTTTCATAGCTGACTCGCGTGTAGAGTATTCTGTTGTTACGGATACACAGAAAGATTGGTTGTCAACGCGATGTGGTGAATTTAGAGGCCATGCCGCAGCCTGGTCTTCTTCGAAGTCAATAATTGTTGCATGGTCTTCAAAATAATCTTGATAGGGCAAATCGTCATCAAGGTAATTCGTCAGCGTATTTTCATGTGCTTCGTCAGGAATAAACTCTGTTGTCATAGGATATAAATACATCCGTTTCTTACCACGCACATGCCAAAGAATGGTTTCTGTTTTATCAAAGTGGTAAGGCACGCGGGCGACTGGTGAACTTATCAAAATGCCGCCATTGGCATTATAAACAGATTTACCTGTTAATTTTGCAAGCTCGCCATATATTTCATCAAGTACTTTTTTATAGTCTGGATGCACATTCATGGCGCGGCGAGCATTAATCCAAATTCGCCCAGCCTTCGCCGCCTCTAACAGAACCTGCCCAGGGACATTACGAAAGTCACCTGTACGAAATTTATTCGGATAATTCGGATCATCTGCTTCGCCCATAGTGCAGACATCAAGCATATGAGAAGGATGCCTTTCTAAAAGCGCAATCAGAGCCTCGTCACTAAAAAGGCCTGTCTGAGACAGGTTATGTTTAAAAGTAAAAATTGCCTTCTGGAACAGGGATGTCTTTTCATCTGTCCAATCAGTAATCATTTTAGGCATAACACGTCTGTCCATAGCATTATTAGCCGGCACATAATCATGCACGGTTTTTCCAGTGCGGGTATAAGTGATAAATCTTTACGTTCGGTGTGTCCTTTTGATGAAATAAGAATAAGGTTAACACCTCGTAAATGCTCTTTTATGGACTAGCGAAACAAACGGCGAATGGCATAATATGCCGCACCTAAAACCATTAAGCCGCCAATCATTAATCCTGCCAAAACCAGTAAAGGCCCCCATTGGCCCATAATCTCTTCGGCGCCCCGTAAATTCGCAGCAATTGATGCTCCAACAAGGATAAAACCCGTCAACATAATCATCCAAAACCCAGCATTTCCTTGGTCTTCATCTACATAAGGAATAGGATTACTCTGTATATAACGTGCGGCACTGTCACTCCGTTGGCGCATAGCATCATCTTCCATGAGATTATCAATTATCAGGTCAACTTCCTTTTTGGTTTCCAGTGATTCGGCTGAAGGTGGGCGCAATTGTGGCTCTTTCGACGTACTCAGCGGCAGGACTTTATTTGCGACTTCATCACGCGTTGAGGAAGTCTCAATTCCTGGAAACAAAACCAAATTGCTATCCGCTAAATTGTCTGTCTTATTATTATTTGGCGACGCCGTAATTAACGTCTCTGGCCAATCTTTCTCATAAGACTCTGTGTCTTCTTTCACATTTTCAATGAGCGCGTCCAAGCGATCTGAAATATCAGCAGCGGCCTCAGCAATAACAGATCTCCCGGACTGTAGCCCCTCAGGGTCTTCCGATGACGTTATCTCTGAAAACTCCTCTGAAAGTTCTAAAACTCTCTCTTTATCATCGACCCAAGGTGTTTCTTCAACTGCGGCATCTTCATAGGGGTCATTTTCATCAATGACTTCACTCAACATAAGAATGCCCGCAGGTCCATCTTCACGACGGCGGCTTTGAGCAAGCTGAGCGTCAAAAGGAACTTTGGCTACGATTCCTGCTGCCTCGTTTTTTGTAAAGATAGGCAGAGCATCTTCGGTTGAAAGCAATGCGATCGTTTCATCTTTTACGGGCGGTAAGTCCACGCCAGACGCAGGTTGAGGTGTTGTCTCTGTTCTCAAGAACAAAGCTTTTTCGGCGGCCCGACGACGCATTAAGGCATCAACAACGTAAGTCTTTCCGTTAATTGTCGACTTTCGCCAGATATCCAAACCGTTTGCCGCGTCTAATGGGCGGCCGTTATTTAGCGCTCTTAATGTATCGGATTCTAAAAATGCTTTGGGCCCAATGTTGTAAGCAAAGCTAGTCAAAGCATCAAACTGGCTTTGCGTTAAAGGCGCATGTACATTCTCATTGATCATATCTTCATAGGCTTGAAGATCAGATTTTAAGAGCGTTTCGGCCTCTTTTTTGGACATTTGAACAGGTGCATCATTAAAAAGACGGTGACCATAGCCGACCACGCGCTGCCCATTGACCAATATGCGGTCAACGGGCCTAAACCCCTCATAGGCTTTGATCAGTTTTAACCCAGTTTCTGACAATGTCAGACCGTGTGATGCGATTAATGTGCTCATTTTCGTCTCAAACTGTTACAGTTTACGGATTCATTCCCGCATGACTGTGCAAGTTTCAGGCCGAATTTTACCAAACAGGGTAATTTTCAGCGCAAGATAATCATAAAAGCATAAGGGCTGCAAATCCGAGGAAGGCAAAGAAGCCAACCACATCGGTGACCGTGGTAACAAAAACACTAGAGGCAACAGCGGGGTCAGCTTTGTAGTGTTTGAGGATCAGCGGTATGCTTACGCCAGCAACGCCTGCAAAAAAATGATTTATAATCATCGCAACAAACGCAACGCCTGCTAGTTCTGGACTACCAAACCAAACAAATGCGATTAATGCCAAGACTACCGCAAAGATAATACCAATTATTAGGGCTGCTACGGCTTCACGTCTTATAGCCCGCCAAGCCGTACGAGACGTCAAATCACGCTCTGTCAACGCCCGAACGGCAACGGCTAAAGCTTGTGTCCCTGCATTCCCGCCCATTGAGGCAACAATCGGCATTAACACAGCAAGCGCAACAATCTCTGAAATGGCATAATCAAATTGTGCAATAACCAATGAGGCTAAAACTGCGGTAATTAAGTTCACAAATAACCAAGGCGCACGCGCTTTGACGGTTGAAAGCGCCGTGTCCGTTAGACCTGCATCAGTCACACCCGCAAGAGCTAAAATATCTTCTTTGTTTTCATCTTGGATAATATGAATGATGTCATCAACAGTCATCATACCGACAAGCCGGCCATCCGTATCAATAACGGGTGCAGAAATAAGGCTGTATTTTTCAAAAAGGTAAGCCGCCTCCTCCTGATCCATATCTTGGGGAATGAAAGCAATTAAGTCATCCATGACGGTTTCTAATGAAACGTCTCTTTCAAAACGCATCAATTTGGAAACGGGAATATAGCCAATTGGCTTAAACGAGGTATCAACGATATAGATATTAAAAAATAATTCGGGTAAGTCATCGCCCGTTGTACGCATGTGATCAATTGTATCGCCGACAGTCCAAAAAGTCGGAGCCGCCACAAATTCACGTTGCATGAGACGGCCAATCGTCTCTTCATCAAAGGCAAGCGACGCTTCTAAGGCTGCGCGATCAAAAGGCTCCAAAGCCTCCAGAACATCTTCGCGCTGAGACGCTTCCATTTCCTCGACAATTTGAGTCGCATCATCATTGTCAATTTTTGTGATAGCATCTGCAATTTGCGAAGCTGGCAAGAGTGGCAGGATGTCCTCTACAACTTCATCTTCTAATTCAGCAAGAACGTCACCCGAAATAAGGCCTGGGGCGCGTTTAATGAGAATTTCACGTTGTTCGGAAGAGAGTTCTTCTAACTGGTCAGAAAAATCAGCAGGATGAAGACTTTCTAATCTCTCACCAATATCTGTTCCTGATGCCAAAGCCTCTTTTAAATCATTACCTGGCACATGGTCTGGAAAACGTTCCTGATCTCGCACATTTTCTTCTTTTACGAGGTCATTATCATCCATTTGAAAACCTCCTTTTTGCACGACTAGCGGTTTATCAGGCCTTTGCGTTAAATAAGCGCAGTCGTCAAAGCGAAATCTGTTTCACTGATGGTTTTTTGCCGTTAGCAGAGTGTGTGAGCCTGATTTATCAATATAGCATTTTTGGGATTATACTTTTCTCCACCCTATCAGCCTTATCTTGGGTCGATTATAAAACATTTCGATTGCCCAATGTTCTAACTTTTTCTTTAATGGTAGCAGGGTTCATATCTGCATATTTCCTGCCCACCCTATCACTTCAAGCTTCAATAATTGGTCTATTGGTGGGCTATCTAGGGTTTGTAGTCATAGAAAAAGTTTTTAAGTCTGTTTATGGTAAAGATGGCTTGGGGCGAGGAGACGCTAAATTACTAGCCGCAGGAGGCGCATGGTGTGGGTGGTTCGGCCTGCCCTACATCATACTCATTTCAAGCCTATGCGGTCTTGTTTTCACACAGCTACCCTCCCAAAAAGAAAGACTGAATAAGAACCAAAACCACATCGCCTTTGGCCCATTTCTTTGCCTCGGTATTATAACGGTTTGGGTAACGCAGGTTTACGTTTCATTCCGCTAGCCCCTCTTCTGGCAAGCAAGTTGTTAAAGCGACGACAGGAATAACACGGTCCCACCCTTCAGACGTTTTTGTCGTGAGGCTGCCTGAGAAACGTTGTCCCTCTTTTATCTCGACACCATCGCGTAATGACAACTTTATCGGTTGCTTTCCGACAACTTCATAAAAACGTTCTTCGTCTTCAAGAGCCCCTTCTCTTCTTCGTTTCACAACTAAAT
>CAYGSV010000172.1:0-5877 GCA_964352635.1 uncultured Algimonas sp. | reverse complement strand
GATCCAATGGGTGTGCATACGGGGGATTCGATTACGGTCGCGCCTGCACTGACCCTCACGGATAAAGAGTATCAGATTATGCGCGATGCCTCGATTGCGGTGCTACGCGAAATTGGTGTCGAAACAGGCGGGTCGAATGTTCAATTCGGCGTGAACCCTGCTGATGGGCGTATGGTCGTGATTGAGATGAACCCGCGTGTGTCGCGCTCTTCGGCTTTGGCGTCTAAAGCGACTGGGTTTCCAATTGCGAAAATCGCGGCGAAGCTAGCTGTTGGTTATACACTCGATGAGCTTGATAATGACATCACGGGTGCGACGCCCGCCGCGTTTGAGCCCAGCATTGATTATGTCGTCACGAAAATTCCAAGATTTGCGTTTGAAAAATTCCCCGGCTCTGAGGCTGTGCTGACCACAGCGATGAAGTCGGTGGGTGAGGCGATGGCCATTGGTCGGACATTTGCCGAGAGTTTCCAGAAAGCGCTCCGCTCGCTTGAGACGGATTTGACAGGATTGAACGAAATCACCATCGACCCATCAGGCGAGATGGACGAAGAAGAGCTCCGCAGTGCGATTAAGGCGCGTTTGTCTATTCTTGCGCCTGACCGCCTTTTGGTGTGTGCACAGGCGTTCCGTCATGGGTTTACGGTTGATAAAATCTATCAATATACGGGTATTGATAAATGGTTCCTTCGCCAGATTGAGAGCCTTGTGAAAGCGGAAAGCTGGCTCCGTGAAACAGGCCTGCCCAAAGACGCGGCGACCTGGCGCGCGATTAAAGCCGAAGGGTTTTCCGATGCGCGCATTGGCGAGCTGACTGGCAAGTCTGAAAAAGCCGTGCGTAAAGCGCGTCGTAAAGCGGGTGTGCGCCCCGTCTTTAAACGCGTCGATACCTGCGCGGCGGAGTTCGAAGCCAAGACGCCTTATATGTATTCGACTTATGAAAATCCGAGCTTTGGCGGTGTCGTCGAAGATGAAGCCCGTGTCTCTGACCGTAAAAAAGTTATAATTTTGGGCGGCGGCCCGAACCGTATCGGCCAAGGCATTGAGTTTGATTATTGCTGCTGTCACGCGGCATACGCGATGGAAGATATTGGTGTTGAATCTATCATGGTCAATTGTAACCCTGAGACTGTGTCCACGGATTACGATACATCCGACCGCCTTTATTTCGAACCCCTGACCGAAGAAGATGTTCTTGAATTAATTACCACGGAAATGGAAAAGGGCGAATTGCTTGGTGTGATTGTTCAATTTGGTGGACAGACGCCGTTGAAATTGGCTGAAGCGCTTGAAGAGAACGGTATTCCGTTATTGGGCACAAAACGCGATGCGCTTGATCGTGCCGAAGACCGTGAACGGTTCAAAGATTTGGTTGAAGGGTTAGGCCTGAAACAACCGAATAATGCCATCGCGCGTAATGCCAAGGAAGCGCAAGCCGCCGCGGATATTGTGGGCTATCCGCTTGTCTTGCGCCCATCGAATGTCCTCGGCGGACGCGGTATGGAAATCGTTGACAGTGACGCGGAATTAAATCGCTACATTACAGAAGCCGTGAAAGTATCGGGTAAGTCGCCGCTCTTGATTGACCAATATTTACGCAATGCCGTAGAAGTCGATGTCGATGTTATTTGCGATGGCGAAGAGGTTTTCGTTGCGGGAATTATGGAACATATCGAAGAAGCGGGCGTCCATTCTGGCGATAGCGCCTGTTCACTCCCGCCTTATACTTTGTCCGATGACATCGTAGCCGAGCTTGGCCGTCAGGCCGAAGCCTTGGCGCTAGAGCTCGGTGTCGTTGGCTTTATGAATACACAATTCGCGGTCAAAGATGGCGTGGTTTACCTCATTGAAGTGAACCCGCGCGCGTCTCGGACTGTGCCTTTTGTCGCTAAAGCGATTGGCTTGCCCGTCGCTAATATCGCCGCGAAAGTCATGGCAGGGCATAAGCTCTCAAGCTTTGATCTCTCGACTCGACCTCAGAAGTATATTGCGGTCAAAGAAGCCGTCTTCCCCTTCGCCCGTTTCCCCGGTGTGGACACAGTGCTCGGCCCAGAAATGCGCTCGACGGGTGAGGTGATGGGTCTATCCGCGAGCTTTGGTAAAGCCTTCGCCAAGAGCCAGCTCGGGGGCGGTGTCGTTTTACCGTCCAAAGGCAAAGTGTTTATTTCTGTGCGTGAAGAGCACAAACCTATGATGGTCGATTTGGCCAAAGAGATGATAGCTCTAGGTTTCACTATCATGGCAACAGGTGGGACAACGAAATACCTCCGCGCCCAAGGCGTCGAGGTCGAATATGTCAAAAAAGTCCATGAAGGCCGCCCGCATATTGTCGATGCGATGAAGAATGGCGATGTGCAATTGGTGTTTAATACGACGAGCGGAAAGCAATCTTTGAAAGATAGTTTCTCCTTGCGCCGCACAGCCCTAACCGAAAAAATCCCATACTTCACAACAGCCGCCGCCGCCAAAGCCACGGTCGAAGCGATTAAGGATTTATCCAAGGGGGACTACACCGTGGAAAGCTTGCAGAGTATCGCGGCGGGGTAGCTGGTTTGGGCTCACCGACATGAATAGCTGGTCAGATTGGGCGATATATATTGTTGGCCTCATAGGCCTTATCGTTTTTGTGGCCATAGTTGAGAGGCTGTACCATTCATTTAGATATAAACGCCGTGTCGCAACCCTTGATAATTATGACCGCACCCTTTCGCCTGAAGAAGAGAGTTTTTTCAACGACGCTATAGAGAAGCTCGCGAATAAACGTTCTGAAAAAGAGTCTTATCCTCGGTGGTATGGAGTTTTTTTATACTTTGGGTTTTTACCGATGATGGGATTGTGTTTGATCGTTGGTTTCGTGTTGTATGGGCTTGTGAGTACACTGTTTCCTAATCCTGAAATTACATTTAAAAATGCACTGCTAATCGAAAACCTAGAAGTAGGCACTGCTTTCTTTTTTGGGATTATGGCTTTTATAATTTTACCCGCACCGATTTTATACACGTTAACGCTACGTTCAACACGGCTATCAAATTATGTCGCCCTAGAGTCAGATCTATGGGGGTTTGATTCTGATGCTATTCATGCGCGGCAAGTCAATTTAATAAACCACCGTATAAGAGCACGAATTATAAAACTGGAGGATGGATTTGATGCCGACGTTTTTTTAGCGGGGCGAAACAAATCTTATCAAAAAGGATGTATGAATTTCACCTTGGGTCTTTTGTCTTTGGGGCTGATATTTCTGTTTTTTGACCTCAATTATTTCCGCGTCGTTTATCCTGATCGTATTGAAAGCTCAGGTTCATATTTCAACTTGGGATCAGGCAAGATTTATAACTTTAACAAGATAGACCGAGTCGAATTAAATTGTTATTTTTATGAAGGCAATCCGAGGGGCAATTACAATCTTTATTCGGAAGGTAAAAAGTTCGTATCCTTCAGCTTGATAGAGAAGAACCTGCAAGGCCTATCGGAATTAGATAATATTTTGCGGCGTGAAGGCACAAGATTTGAGCCGAGAGTGAAAACGAAAGGCGAAGAAGTCAAATCTGTATTTCTGACTAAGAAATGTGTTGAAGCCCTCGCAAAGGATAACGCGCCCAACGAGGCCTTAATAGAACAAATCCTGCATTTAGATAAAGGGTTACCAAGGTAAATCTTTAGTGAAATGTCACTTTAAAGTGACCTGAAATTCTTGTAAATTTACCCCTTGTTAACTATAAATGCTTCACGCATTACCGTAACGAAATAGCTGCTCTTTCTAGGATTCTCATGACATCTTCTGCGCGTAATTGGTTTCAACGCTTGGCCCCTTATCGGCGGGCCGAGGATGGTCGGGCGGTTTTTGAACTTTTGATAACGCTTATTCCTTTTTTGGCGCTTTGGGCGGGGATTTGGGCCTTGACTCAGGCGGGGCAATATTGGGCGATTATTGGGTTTATCCCTGCGGGTGGCCTGATTGTGCGTCTGTTTATTATCCAACATGATTGTGGCCATCAGTCGATGTTTAGCCATCGCAAAGTTAATGATTGGGTCGGACGCTTCATCGGTATTTTGACTCTCACGCCTTATGATCATTGGAAACGGGGGCATGCGCTCCATCATGCGGGCTCGGGGAACCTGGATCGCCGCGGTATTGGGGATGATATTCTGACGCTGACGGTCGAAGAATATAAAGCCGCCTCGAAATGGGGGCGTTTTAAATATCGGCTCTATCGTCATCCTCTGGTGTTGTTCGGTATTGGCCCAGCCTATGTTTTCTTCCTTCATAATCGCCTTCCAATCGGGGCGATGAAAAACGGGATTAAACCTTGGGCGAGTGCGTTGCTCACCAATCTCGGCGTGGCGCTTTTATACGGTCTCGTGATTTGGGCTGTTGGATGGAAGATTTTTGTGATGATACAAATTCCGACTATTATTGTCGGGTCGTCCATTGGTGTTTGGATGTTTTATGTCCAACATCAATTTGATGATACCCATTGGTCACGCACAGGGGAGTGGGATAGGGAACACGCCGCTCTTCGCGGGAGTTCTTATTATGATCTGCCGAAATGGTTGATGTGGGTAACGGGGAATATTGGCGTGCATCATGTGCATCATTTATCAGCGCGTATTCCGTTTTATAATTTACCGAAAATCCTAAAGGAGCACCCTGAATTAAAATCAGTCGGACGCCTCACATTTTTGGAAAGCCTAAAGACAGTAAAACTCGCACTTTGGTGCGAGCGGACAAAACGCATGGTGAGTTTTCGGGCCTTAAAACTGGCCTAGAGGAGAGCGGTTTAAACGCTTATTTGCGCAGACTTGCATATATGCTAGTCCTCTCGCATGACACGCAATATTGATTTACCAGCGATCTGCCAAACCGAATTACAGGCGGTGATGTCGCCTGACTTTTTCAAAGCCTTATGTGACCCTATGCGCATTTCTATCGTTGCGACTTTGGCGACGATGTCAGCGCCCGCCCGTGTGAGCGATATCGCCGAGTGTTGCGGTATCGATTTTTCGGGTGTCTCTCGGCACCTCAAAATCTTGCGAGAAGCGGGTATTTTGAACGCCGAGAAAGAGGGGCGCGCAGTTCTTTATTCATTGAAAACTGAGGAATTGGCGGAGACGTTACGCGCTATGGCGAGTGCGCTAGAGGCGTGTCAAAAACAAGCGATATGATTATTGATTGCATATTTGCGCAATTGTGCATAAATAAGGCTAGTAAATTAGGAGCTAGCCATGAAACGTATCCATATCCATGTGAATTCAGAGGCCGATAAGTTTGAACCATCCGTCGCCTTTTATTCCACCCTGTTTGGCGAGCTACCAACGAAAACACGCGATAATTACGCCAAATGGATGTTGGATGATCCCCGCGTTAATTTCGTTGTCGAAGTCATAGAGGTTATGGGTGACCAGCCAGGCATTCATCATGTGGGCGTGCAGGTTGATGAGAGTGAAGAGCTCCATCACCTGCGCGATACTTTAAAAGCGGCGCAAGCGCCGCTCCTCGAAATCGGCGAAACCGTTTGTTGCTTTTCAAAATCAGAAAAGAATTGGACGATGGATCCGAACGGATTGAAATGGGAAACCTTCCGCTCTTTCGGGGACGTCGAAGACTACGGCGAAAAAACACTTCAAGAATTGTCGAATTATAATCAGGTCAAAATTTTAGGATAAGTTACGTAAATTTGCGGCCTTGCGAGATTTCAAAAACCTTTTAGACTTTCGGCAAAAAAGGGAGAGCGATATGCAGGCCAAGTTTAAGGAAATGACCGAAGGCACCCAAGAGGATTGGGGCATCATCGTCGGCGAGGCGATGGAATTTAATAAGGGGTTGGCCGACCGCGTTCTGAAACATTTAAAAATACTCGATGGCGACCTTGGCGG
>CAYGSV010000171.1:0-5904 GCA_964352635.1 uncultured Algimonas sp. | reverse complement strand
TTGCATCTGTCAGATCGCCTATAGCTGTCGATGAAGCGGCGGTGGCGGTGGCGTCATACCCGACCGCCGTCGCACCCGCCCCCACCGACTCAGCCTGTTCACCAATTGCGGTTCCAAAGCTGCTGGTGGTGGATGAGCCAGTACCACATTCGAGACCTGGGCTTTCTTCACAGCCAGCGCCAGCGCCAAAGGGTGTTTCATTTGCAGACATTGAACTTGAATGTGTAATTGGCACGCTTTCAAGTTTATTGTTATCCTCTTTGCTTTTGGTTTTGGCCGTTTTATCAGAAAGGGATACAGCTAGAAGAGCGCCCGTCATGGCTTGTTCATTGAGGGTCGCCGCGCTATCAAAATTCGCTATTGCGCTTGGCATAAATTGAGTAGGTTCATCACGGTTCTGCAATACAGTCGTCTCACATTCAGTGCTGTCTGCCCCTGTTTTTGAGCTGCAATCTACTATCTCTCCAGCAGAGGCAGGTGCCGCTAAAAAAATCGATGTGGCAATACTCGCTGCGCCAGTGGCAAGAAGCGATTTAAAGGTTAAATGTGTCATGTTTTCTCTCCGTTTAGACATAAAAAAACACGGGCCGAATGACCCGTGCGAATGAAGCCGCTTATGCGGTAAATAATTATGTGGTTATGTTGACGTGTCGTCATATGCGCCCCACTGGGCGCTCTATGAACGCCCTTTATGAAAGGCTCTTTATACGTTTCCTACGTCTTTTTTTTTGCCCCACGGCGCATATAAACCTTAACAAGGGTTAATGAGTCAAGGTTTATCTATTTAAGGGCGAAGTTAAAACGGTGCTGTATATTATGTTTAATTGCACATTTGCCCATAACCTCAAATACGCGTAAGTCGCCCTTATGTCTGATATGTCAAACCTCACTCCCGATTCTTCTCCTGATGCGCGGCCTTTTGGGTTCATCAATTGGATGGGGCTTTGGACGCTTTATAAAAAAGAGTGTTGGCGGTTTATGAAGGCCTGAATGTAGAGTTTTCGTCTAAATACCTATCGATAATTGATTGGAATATTTTGAAATGATTGCTGAGTTATGTTCTTGGCTTACTAATGGTAATAATTAGAGCGAACGGGCATTTAATAGTGCCCCTAATACCCGTTCGCCTGCCTTGCCCGAATAGGGACGGGCAAAGACTTTAAAAGGTGAAAATAGCTTCTAAACCACCCCCGTAGCTAAACTTATCGTCAAACTCTAAATGGGTCGGATTGTTATCAATGAAGAGATCGTCGCCTGACTGTGGATTGCGAGGATACCCTTCTTTATTACGCCATTCTACGAAGCCGCGTGGGCCGACATGGGCACCTTCTAAGATCTCTAATAAAATCGCCATTGACCCTTTAGCACCCACAGCAAGCGTTTCTCTTTTATCTTCAATGGCGACTGAGAAGTTTTGTTCCTCAGGCGCGCAAAGCCCGCAGCGATTAGTTTGTACAGAGTCGAGTTTTGAAAACAAACCACCAAGCGAGACTTCGGCATTTGCGGATAAAGATAGTTTGTCACTGAAGTGATATTTTGTCTGTCCCCCTAGAACCGCAGCAATTAAGTCATTGTCGATTTTTTGTAGGGATGTAGAGCTTATATCTGAAAAGCTCGGCGTCGATATTTGGGCTTCGTGTGTTGTATCACTGAAAATCATATTTAACCCAACATAGGGCTTAATCGCGCCATTGGTTTTTATGTGTTTTTGGCCGTAAAATTCAAAAGACTCAAAATCTGTATCAATAGATACATCCAAACCTCTATTGCCGATGGCTACGCCGGTACTGTCATTGGGTGCACGATCATGATAGACTATACCCGTATTATCAGTGCCGTTTTCGACACGACCTGTAGCTGTGCCGTTAAGGGACTCATAGCTTGCACCAAACATCCAGTCTTCTTCATAATCATCATGATCCCATTCGTCATACCATGTAAGATCGTCTGAGCCTTCTGTTTCTGGGAACGCCTCGCGTATCTCTGCCATAGCAATGCTAAACCGTACACCTGAAAGCCTTGAATCGGACAGACCTGCATAAGTTTCACCGGCACCCGTGCTTCGGAATCCATATCCAGACCTTGGCGTATTTTGGGAACTCAATCCTGAAAAAATAGTCGTTCGTAAATGGTCGGATAGTTTTTTCCGACTAATTTGAGAGAACGTAGGGATTCCAATTTCTTTCGCTGTTCGTAATGTTTGACGCGGCGGGCATCCCTTTAGTAATTTAGGGCGTTTGTCTGTATCGAGATACTCGGCTTCGAAAGCCGCCTTCACATCAGGGGGCGTGTCTTCATTTATATAAATTTGATAAAGAGCTTTAAAAGCACTTATATATTCCCCGTAGCGCTTTTGTGCGGCCTCTTCTGCCATAAGGTCGCCACTGTTGAAACATTTGGTCTCAGCGTCTGTCAACGCATTCTGCAGATCCCTGTAACCCTCTCGCTCATAGACTCGCCATTCATAAGGCACGAGTTCTAAGATTAAGTTTTGATTTCTGACCCAGCCTTCTTGACTCAGTTCTCCGTTGTACCAACTGGGTTTCGAACTTCTAAATTCTTCGTCAAGAGTTTCTAAATTATAAAGAGATTGTGCTGCTGCATTAGGTGCAAGTACTAAGCCTGCCATTACAGCCGTCGTTGCAATTAAAAATACCTTCATGATGTTTCCCTATTTAACGTCGGGCAAATCTGCCCCACACATTAGAGATTTCACATCAGTCTAAGAGGCACATCATGCGATTGCATTACAGAGCATTGATTATTTATAGGCGTAAAGCAGGCGGATAAGATCAAGTTGTCCGCTCGCGCCAGTCTTGTCCAGAACCCGTTGCATGTGAACGCGACCTGTGTTGACCGAGATTGAATAATACTCAGCATGTTCAGGCACACTGCGTCCTTGGGCGAGGCTTTCTAATAATTTTTGTTCTGCTGGAGTTAAACTATAGGCCGATGAAAATGCATCAAGGTCGACTAATTCTTCGCCAATTGACGTACGCAATCTTGTGAGGATAGGTTTCAAAACATGTTCTGGTAATTGATGCGTGACCTCCACGAGGCGCTTCGTCCATTCAGAGTCATCAGAAATGCGTTGGCCTTTGAAGTTTAGACCTTTTGCAATTTCCAAGATTTCTGATCGGACTGAGTTCAGGTCGTTTTCTGGTTTTTGATCAGCCATAATCTTAAAGTTAGCACAAAAGACCCAAGCGCCCAAACTTTCATAACGAAGTCAATTTGTTTCGCGCCGGAAATGTGATACTTAGCAATTATCAGGGGCGCCATATGACATCAATAACCGCAATAGATCAGTTGCCAGTCAATCGAATTTTAGAATTAGAGAGCCAAAGGCTCGCAAGTTTTGTAAAAAGCGAAGCGACTTATATTTATAAAATTTGGGATTACACCCTGGGGCGAGTCGAGAACCGTGTGATTGAAAAAATGCTGATGCGGCGCCTCCAAAAAGTATTTTCTGCGGGGAATAATACCGCAACCCTAGAGGCTTATCTGTCCAAGATGCGACAAGATTATGCGAGCGGACGGAAGGAAACATTATCAGTGTTTTCTCACGCCGCTGACTCTCTTGATTTTTATGATGATACTTTGGCGTATATGGATGATGGAGAGGTTTCGACACATATCCCGACGCCTCAATCTGAGAGTAATGTTCTTTTATATGTCGTAGGAGGGGGCTTCGTCTTACCACCTTCGCGGCGCGAGCGTGAAATGGTTGAACGCCTTGCCAAAGCTTGTGATTGCAAACCGATATTGGGCCAACATAGACTGGCCCCTGAGAACCCCTTTCCAAAAGGCGCCGAGGATATTGCAGAACAAATTCTGGTCGCAACTAAGGCTTTAGGTGCGAAATCAAAATTGTTTGTCTCCGCCGATACAGCGGGGGCTTCGTTATTGATGGGCGCGCTTCAACTCCTTCGCAAACAAGGAGTGTCAATGCCCTCGGGTATTTTGCTGTTTTCGCCTTGGTGTGATTTATCACTGAGTGGGTGGTCTTACATCACGCGGAGCGCCAATGCGGACAGCCCTTTTCGAATGGAGACGGCCGCATTTTGTGCGCGACTTTACCTTCAAGGCAAAGAAGCCACACATCCGCTTGCCTCAGCTATTTATGCCGACCTTAGCGGGTTCCCGCCTATGGCTATCCACACAAGCCAATT
Organism: uncultured Algimonas sp.; assembly: GCA_964352635.1. Lineage (GTDB taxonomy): Bacteria > Pseudomonadota > Alphaproteobacteria > Caulobacterales > Maricaulaceae > Litorimonas. The sequence continues at coordinate 1,732 of CAYGSV010000171.1, read as the reverse complement.
CGACATGCATTTCGACGATGCGATAACACTTACAGAAAATGCCAAAGCAAGCGGCGTTGAATGCCATGTTAATTATTGGGATACACCGAGGCATCATTTGGAGCGTTTGAAATCGAAGGATGCGCAAAAGTCTTATGAAATCGCTGCTGAATTTATTGCACGCGTCTCTAAGCGGGTTTCTCAAGCATCATTTTAAATCGATTCGAAATTGCTCAACCTTGATTAACCGCGAAGTTACGGGATGTCTGGTGAGTTAAACTTCATCTCTAATTTTTGGTCTGATGCGTAGCGCTTTGGAATTATTAATTGGGTGGAGCTTTGACGTTCAATCAGTAAGTATTGAAAACGGCTCGATGAAATTTGCATATTTTCAAAATTCATCGAGCGGTTTATGATTTTGTTCGGTCTCTACCCCCCGATGCGGCCTTGTAGTCTGACGACAGCGGCGTCGCCTGATAGGGCACCTGAGATACCGACGGACCATTTGTCAGATTTGGAGCCGCGCATTTGTATGCCGCCGCCAAAGCCTGTTTCTGATCCGCCGTAACCATCATCATAAAGGGCGAGGCCACCCGCAATGGACCATGTCTCATCTGAACCAAGATAAAGATCTGGGATGGACGCCAGCGCCGCAGAGCCATTGCGCAGGTCATTAATCGCCTGCGTGTTCCCAAGGATAGCCTCTGAGTTCGCTTGTATCGCTGTGGTGTTCGACGCAATCGCAATCGCATTGCCCGAGATACGTTCAGAGTTCGCCGAGATGTTGGCTGTGTTCACGGCGATATTACTCGCATTCACCTCGACCGTTTCTGCAACGATGGAATTAGCCACAATCGACACAGCGGATGTTTCTTTGACCGTGCTAAGGTTCGTCCCGATGACATCAGGGGAAACAGTTTGTGCATTAGAGGCTAGTCCGTCCTCTGTAATAATCGCTTCCCCGCGATTGTGACTATCAACGACAGAGAACTCACCACTTTCACTCACTGCAATATGAGACGCTTCGGCGACAGGCTCTGATGTCGCTATGGTTTCTGCCGCCACTGACTTAGTTGTGGTTGGAGCACTTGCATCGGATGTTGCCGCAGTCGATTTCACTGTGCCTGTCGTCTCAGCAGAAGCTGTCGGTGTTGGTACCGCTTCACTAGCTTGCGCTGTTGCAATAGGGGATGCCTCAGCAGGGCTATCAACGACCCCCGCCATAGGCGCGCCTTCCAAAGCCGTCACCCGTGCTTCCAACGCGCCACCATCAGAAGCGAGGTTGCCATTGGCATCTGTCGTGAGGATACCCGTTACCGCCCCTTGGCGAGCCAAAGACGTTGCAGAGTTAATCCCTGGCATGACGTAAGTGGTGGATACCGTGCCCAACATCATCTGATTGGCGAGTGTCGTCGTTGCGCCGAACCCAATCGCCGTGGAGTTTGTATGGCTCTCATCTACCTCACTATCACGGCCAAGAGCCAAGGCATTACCCCCGCCTGCATCGGCGTTACGGCCGACAGCGGTCGCGTTATTACCGAGGGCTTCTGCACCTGCGCCAAAGGCGGCTGCGCCTTGCCCCCCTGCGACAGAGTTTAACCCTGCGGCAATAGAAAGAGCACCAGACGCATTCGCATCACGGCCAATGGCGGTTGCAGCCAAACCGCTTGCCGCCGTATTCCGACCAATCGCCGTTGCATTGTTACCCGTAGCATCTGCACCTTCACCGATAGCAGCACTGCCGCCGCCAGAC
>CAYGSV010000170.1:0-5926 GCA_964352635.1 uncultured Algimonas sp. | reverse complement strand
CAAAAGACCCGGCACACATCATGGTGTCACCCACAATCGCTCAGTCCCGCTGTCTCTTACTCCGAAAGGTGACATGCCTTCCTATCCGTGAGCAAAAGAACAATATTTGAATTTCGGAAAATGAAATCGATTGATTATCGATTTCCCGAATTTCAAAATTTGCGACCAACAAAGCAGAGCCTCGTCAACCGCAACACTATGAAAATAGCACAGCTTTGAGAGGCGTGGATTGAAAAGTTTAAAAGCGCAGTGAGCTTGAGAGAATTAATTTTCTAAACGTAGAAGGAAAGCTTTCGCTCAGAATCAGACCTGATCTTAGGGGCTTACATGGAGCGATTTCTAGCCGCTCGTTGAAAGGATTATTTGATTAGAAGTATTAGTTAATTCTGCCATCCAAAGAATAGACTGCAATTTTACTGTAAACTTGCTAGGCTGTAGTCATGATAATGCTCATCAGCAACCCATCCGTCTACTTATGTGGCCGTGTATTCGAACTCTGGTCACTGCGGGGGAAGCCCAAAGGGCGCTATTCAGGGCTTCCTAAACCCTATGTGGAGCTGGTCATCAGCCTTACCGGTTCTCATCTATGGCAAGCAAATAAGACCTCAGTTCCTCTCGACTTTAAAGATGGTTGGGTAACCCCCGTACAATCGGGGCCGCGGTTTGCCGAGACCTTTGGTCAGTTACACTTGGTTGGAGCCCGCCTAAGTATTGATACGGCGGCAAACCTGTTTGGATCAGACATAAACTTGGATGCAGAATCACCGATTCCACTCGACAGTTTAATCGGATATGAAGCGTCATCATTGCGAGAACAATTATTAGAACTCGAAACAGATTCACAACGTCTTAAGCATTTGGAACAATGGATTGGAAACCGCATAACGGAGAGACCAAGTCTAGAACTTCCTTCATTGGCGGTTATGGCAAAAATGGGATGGCGAACTGACGCCCTCGCTGATCTTATGGGTATATCCTCGCGCGGCCTTCGTAAGAAATTCAAAACAAAATTTGGAATAGGCCCAAAGTTTTGGCTTCAACTTAACCGTTTCGACGCTGTGCTGAAAAGCGACATTGTTGAAGAAGGATTATCTTCTACAGCAGCCGCATTTGGCTACACAGATCAATCTCATATGACATCGGAGTTCAAACGTTTCGCAGGCCTCCCGCCGCAAGCTTATCTTTCGACACGCAAAGTTGAGCAGGCACCTGATAAGGCTCCCCACTTTTTGCCCAGTTCACATTAGTACCGTTTTTTACAAGACAGAGGCTAGAAATACAGGAAAACTAAAACTGCAATAAAGAGAGATTGATATGCCAAAATGGATTAGAATGTTATTAGCGTTCATTGCCGGAGTATTTACAGCTGGAGCTACCGTTGCAGTTGTTGAAATGCTCGGTCACTCTGCCGTGGAAGGTCAGGCCGTATTCGGCGTTGCTATTCTTGGATTGGCAGTAGCGGCTTTTGTCGGAGGTATGATTGCAGCAATGATTTCTAAGGTAAGCGAATTTGCCTATATTATTGCAGGTGTTCTAGCTATTCTCTCCTTAGTCAATGTCTTCTCCTTCAAACACCCTAGTTGGTTCGTACCTGCTGCTATCATCAGTCTAGGAGCTGGCGCGTTGTTAGCTATCCGTTTGCACAAATCAAAAGGCAAAACATAATGACAGAGCAATCAGTATTTGACTTACTATCTAATCTTCTGAGGCCTTATGCGAAGGAGATGCTTGTGAAATCAGACACTGACACAAACTTCTATCTTGAAGAAACACGTTCATCAGACAAGCCCCAGATGTTTGGAGCAGTGCAGGTAAAGAAAAACTACACGAGCTTTCATTTGTTCCCCGTTTATACAAGTCCTAGCTTACTTGACGATGTCTCACATGAACTTCGCAAGCGAATGCAGGGGAAATCTTGTTTCAATTTTAAAACAATAGAGCAAATCCCGACGGCACAATTAAAAGCGCTCATAAAACATGCTTACGAGGTTACAGGTTCTGTTGACTAATTAAAGTTTTAGCGAGTGGCCTTCTTTGGGCGTTTTAAGCCGCTCGGCTGAGCCGACTTCTGCTCATCATACCCCTCTCAACTATTACACTTTCACTTCCTTAATCACTTACACACCCTTGACATAACATCGGTCATTACATATATTTCTGTTATGACAGAAATTACACAAACTATTGACACTCTTCCAGAAGCCGTTCGGCGCTTTATTTTGCATTGGGGCGATATGGGGAGCACTTGGGGTGTGAACCGCACTGTCGCGCAGATACATGCCTTACTCTTTATCATGGAAAAACCGCTGAATGCCGAAGAGATCACTGAATATTTGGGTGTGGCGCGCAGCAATGTCAGCAATAGTTTGAAGGAGCTCCTCTCTTTTAAAACCATTAGCCGCGTCCCTGTCGCGGGCGACCGTCGTGATTTTTACACCGCTGAAACAGATGTATGGGAAGTCGCCAAACGTATCGCCGCTGTTCGCAAATCCCGCGAAGTTGACCCAGCGCTAGAGGTTCTGACTCATTGCCTCCAAGTTGCCGAAGGCGATAGCGGGGTGAGCGATGAACAGCGCAAGCGCCTCCGCGATATGCAGCAATTCACGCAAACAATGGATCGTTGGTATGGCCAAATGGCGAGCCTGCCTTCGACGACACTCTCCCGCCTTGTGGGGCTCGGCGATAAGGTCGTCAGCCTCCTGAATATAGGACGCAGTAAGAGTTAGCGCGGTCACCGCCGCAATCGAAAGGCCAAGATGATGGTCGAATTTAAATTTGAAAACCCAGACGCAAAAAAGAAAAAACAATTAAACCCCGTTCCCCTTGGCGATATTCGTTTTCGCCAATTACTGAGAAAACAAGACTGGTACGCCCTGCCCCAAGCCGTGCGGAACCGATTTAGCAAACGCGTCGCACGGGGCGATAGCACTGTTTATCGGGGCTATGTTCAAAACACTGAAATGAATATGGCGGGACGCGTCTTAGCGGCTTTGCTCCGCGTTATTGGTGCGCCTCTGCCCCTTGCAAGAAACAATAAAAACTTCGCCGCCGTTGTCAGCGTCACTGAAGATGCAAAAGGCAACGGCCAAGTTTGGAGCCGACAATATGGCAGCCCAAACCGTTTCCCGCAAATCATTCACAGTGCCAAACGCTTTGCTGGCCCCACTGGGTTAGAGGAGCATATTGGTTACGGTATTGGCATGACTCTCAAACTCGCGGTTGAGAACGAAGCCCTCTTATTCAAGAGCGACCGCTATTTTGTGAGCCTGTTTGGGAAACGCGTTTATCTGCCGAAAGCTCTGACTCCAGGGGACCTCATCGTCAGCCATGCCGATCATGGACGGACTGGTGATGCCGCTTGGTTTGAGTTTGGCCTTGATTTGAAACACCCGCTCTTTGGGCAACTGCTCCATCAATGCGTCATGTTTCAGGACATGAAGGATTAGGTCGTGAAAGTTCTGATTATCGGAGGCTATGGACGGTTTGGCGGAAACCTCGCTAAACTTTTGAGTGATTGCGAAGGGCTGACGTTGCTGATTGCAGGGCGCAATCTCGCGAAAGCAAAACAGTTTTGTGCGGCATATCAAGGCATCGCGGAGGCACGCCCCCTTACCTGTGATCGCAATGATATCGCCCCCGTTTTGGAAAAGGAAAAACCCGACCTTGTCGTTGACGCCTCTGGCCCGTTTCAAACCTATGGCAATAATCCCTATCACGTCGCCAAAGCCTGTATTGCGGTGGGCATCCACTATTTTGACTTGGCCGATAGCGCAGGGTTTGTCGCGAATATCGGGGAATTAAATAAAGACGCCAAAAAGGCCCGCGTCACCGTCTTATCGGGCGTGAGCACCTGCCCTGCCTTGAGCGGCGCTGTCGTGAGAGATCTCGCGCAAGGCATGACTGTTACAGACATCACATTAGGCATTGCCCCCACCCCAAAAGCGGATTTAGGCCTGAGTGTGATTAAAGGTATTTTGAGTTATACAGGGACAAAAATTCCAACTGTTAAAGACGGCAAGCAAACCCATTTCATCGGCCTCGCGGAAAGTCGTCGCTATCAAATAGCTCCAGATAATTACCCGCCTTTGGAGGAAAGACGGTTCAGCGCGGTAGAAGCCCCCGAATTAATTATCTTCCCCAAACTTTACCCAAGGCTACAAAATATTTGGGTGGGTGCGGGGACGAGGCCCGAATTTTTACTGCGCCTCTTAAACGGTCTCGCGATAATGAAGGCGCGGTTTAATTTACCAAACCTCACCCTCCTCGCAAAACTCGTTCACCGCGTGATGTCGCTTTGTAAGTTCGGCCCGCATCGCGGCGGTATGTTCGTGGAAGTCACAGGCGAGGTCGACGGTCAAAGTATAACAAGAGCTTGGCACCTCATCGCAGAAGGCAATGACGGCCCCCTCATCCCCGCCATAGCCGCCGAAACTCTGGTGCGGAAAATGCTAGCAGGTAAAAAATTGGAAACAGGCGCAGGATCCGCCGAAGCCGAACTCACCCTCGCAGAATTTGAGGCGCGGTTTGCGCGGCATCAGATTGTTTCTACAATAAGAAGGAAAGATGAATCATGACTGAAATCATTCCAAAGGAAAAACGTTCAGTAGCAATAATGCTTGGAGCCTTCTATGGCTTCTGTGGTGTCGGTATAATTGATTTCATTTATGCAACAATTAGCTACGCCAAGGATGGTTTTGAGGGCTTCTCACTAGTATTAACTGTAGCCTTCTTCTACATTCTCATTGGCCTCCCAATTGCCATTATAGTGGGTTTAGCCATTGGCTATCCTCTATATTTGGCAGCTGAGAGAGAATCGCCAATAGATCTAAGAAAAGCGGTCACTATTGGAAGCCTAATGGGAGTAATATTTGGGTTCGTAAATTTTCTATTATTTATAAATGCTTGGCCTGTTTGGATCTCAATTCTAGACTTACTTTCGACCATCGTGGTCGGGGCTCTTGCTGGATATTTAAGTTTTAACTTCACTAAACAGCCTGTCACAAACCTAGCAGACTTCGACTAATGCTCTACCTAGCCGCCCTCTCCCTTACCCTCGTTGCCCTTGGTCATAGTTATTTTGGTGAGCGACTTTTGCTTCGGCCTCTTTTTATCTCTGATGCCCTTTCAGTCTTTAAAAGTCAGAGAGGATTTGCGCAGAATGTGTTGCGGGCGGGATGGCATATTTTGACGGTGACTTGGATTGGGATGGCTATCATTTTGGCCTATGCACAAACTACGGAAATGACGCCTTACGTTTGGGTCATCGCAATTATGTTTGGCTTATTCGGCATAGGCGCATTAATCGCGAGCCGCGGGCGGCATTTGTCCTATATTTTCTTTTTCATCACCTCAGCCGCCTGTTTCGCGCATCTCTTGCTTTAGGCGGCTTGCATTCCCCCCAACCCCGCTTAAATAGAACGCATGGCGAACGTCACTCAACTTCATCCTGATCAGAATATGTCGATGTGGCAACCACATCGGCCAGATCGGCCTGAGAAATCAGAAGGCGGGAAACGCTTTCGTTTAGTGTCTGAATTTGAGCCCAAAGGCGATCAGCCGAAAGCAATTGAGGAACTTGTTGACGGGCTAAACTCAATAGAACGCGACCAAGTCCTCTTGGGTGTTACAGGGTCGGGTAAGACCTTTACCATGGCGAAAATCATTGAGCAGACCCAACGCCCTGCTCTGATTATGGCCCCAAATAAAACGCTTGCCGCACAGCTTTATGCGGAGTTTAAATCCTTCTTCCCTGATAATGCGGTGGAATATTTCGTTTCTTATTATGATTATTACCAGCCCGAGGCCTATGTCCCGCGCACGGATACGTTCATCGAAAAAGACAGCTCGGTAAATGAGCAAATCGACCGTATGCGCCACGCCGCGACACGTGCGATTTTGGAACGTGACGATGTGATTATCGTCGCCT
>CAYGSV010000169.1:3483-5930 GCA_964352635.1 uncultured Algimonas sp. | reverse complement strand
GATGATGGCTGAAAAAGCACGACTTTTTGATGATGAAAAAATTCTTGAGAAAATTTTATCCACACGCAAGCCTGGCGCTGCAAAAGCCTTAGGTCGGCAAATCGAACGATTTAATCAGTCAATATGGGATGAACAAAAATACGATATTGTTGTTCGTGGAAGTTATTATAAATTTTCTCAAAATAAAGAGCTGGGGCAGTTTTTAGTGGGAACAGGGAAACGCGTTCTGATCGAGGCTAGCCCAGTTGATAAAATATGGGGAATAGGACTAGCAGAAGGGGATGCCCATGTTGCTAATCCCTTAAAGTGGAAGGGCGAAAACCTCTTAGGTTTCGCCCTCATGTCAGCAAGAGATATTCTCTAAAACTAGCTCTCCAAACTCGCTTTCAACGCGTCTTCTTGTGGCATGCCAATCGCGTGGAAACCGCCATCGACGTGATGGGTTTCGCCTGTGCAGGAGAGGCCCAAATCTGATAGCAAGTATAGTGCGGCGCCCGCGACACCTTTCGGGTCTGTATGATCTTGCATGGCAGCAGCCGCTTTGTTGAAACGGAACATGTGACGGCCAGAGCCAATACCCGCAGCAGCGAGTGTTTTAATCGGGCCTGCTGAAATAGCATTGACGCGAATACCGCGTGGGCCGAGGTCGGCGGCGATATAGCGTGTCGACGCTTCGAGGGCGGCTTTGGCAACACCCATGACATTATAATTCGGAATAACGCGTTCAGAACCGAGGTAAGTCAGCGTTACCATAGAGCCACCATCATTCATCATTTCAGACGCGCGACGTGCGGCATCGACAAAAGAGTAAGCCGAAATATCCATGGCGGATTTAAAGCCTTCGCGTGTCGTATTATCGACGAAAGAGCCAGCGAGTTGGTCTTTACCAGCGAAAGCGATGGCGTGGACCAAGAAATCAATCTTACCCCATTTGTCTTTGAGGGTCGCAAAAGTGCTGTCCATCGTGTCGTCATTCGTCACGTCACATTCGCAGAGGATGTCCGAGCCAATGCTCTCAGCGAGTGGCTTTACACGACGCAGTAAAGCGTCCCCTTGATAGGTGAAGGCAATCTCTGCGCCTTGTGCGGCTAACTGGCGCGCAATTGACCACGCAATCGAGTTTTTATTGGCAACGCCCATAATGAGGCCACGTTTGCCTTTCATAAGGTCGCCTTGGGGGAAGCCTTCGAAAGCAGAGGATGCGTCGGTCATATTTTAGTCCTGTCCGTCAATATTTGGCTCATACATAAGGGATTTGAACGGCGGCGACCAGAGAAGAAATATGGTCTTTGCTTCTAAACGCGTGATTATGTCCGCACACGTTTTTATCGTTTTATACAACCCTTATTTGTGTTAAATACGTAGTTAAAGTATATTTTATTTTCAGGGCCATAATTTATGCTTTCCACTGTTCAGAGTGATAATGTTGCTCCCTCAAAACTTGAGGTGTCAGATTTAGGTCCTTGGATGACCAAAATTTCCGAAGCGCAGACGCCTGAAATGACCTTTGATGTTTTTTGCGAGGCTATAGAACCGTTTGGGTTTACGTTCGTCTCCATGGGGCGCTTATTACCTCCGATTGAAGGCAATCAATCTCCGAGGAATATACCGCGTCAGTTTCATCTTTCTCGAGGGGCCGAGAGCCTTATTAAAGAACTTGTGGAAACAGGTGACTTAGTTACACGCAGTCCTTTGGTGTTACATGGGTTTCGTGTTTCGGTTCCCTTCAGATGGCGTGAAGCGTTTCAATCATTATCCGAAGATCAGATCAAACATGTAAAGAGATCTCAATCTCACGGTTTAAAATTCGGCATATGTTTTCCGATTTTGCAGATACGTACTGCCCCTGGCTTAATGTCTTTAGGTCGTGCGACCGACTTTGAACTATCGTTGCAGGATGTCGTGGCCTTGGAGGTTTTAGTTCGAAAGGCCTTTGATCGACTCACTCAATTGACGGATATGCCAGAAGAGCCGCGTCTCCTGACAATAACAGATCGTGAAAGAGAGGTCTTGACGCTTGTGGCTCAGGGTAAAACCAATTGGGAAATAGGGGCAATTCTAAAAATATCTGAATATTCAATTCGAGATTACTTGAAAGACTTGTCTAAAAAACTGGGGACATCGAATCGAACGCACACAGTCACGCAAGCTATTCGTCTCGGACTTATCCTGCCCTGATAACGTTATGCGCGCATATGTACTAACTTAATCTATTCCCTACAAATGTAGGGGTGGGAATTTCGGACAAATTCTCAATATATGAACTTGTAGCGGCGCTCTTTAGTCCTATCCAGTTTGGCAAATCAGTGCCCCGAGATGCTAAACGTTTTGATATTCTTTTTTGAGTGACCGCTACACTTTATTCTTCTCAGATTTTTGCAAAAATGACGCTGCCATTTCTGCCGCCAAAGCCAAAACTATTAGACATCGCATTAATAACATCTCAT
>CAYGSV010000169.1:0-3473 GCA_964352635.1 uncultured Algimonas sp. | reverse complement strand
TTTTGACATCTGTTTCGATGGTTTCGCGGGCAATGTTGATTTTCGGAATTTCAGTATCAATTTCAGTGATATTGATACTCGGCGCGACAAATCCTCGGTCCATCATCAAGAGAGTATATATCGCTTCTTGTACACCTGCGGCCCCAAGGCTGTGTCCTGTTAGGCATTTTGTGGCGGAGACATAAGGACCATTTTCACCAAAGACGCGGTGAATGGCGTTAGTCTCTGCAATGTCACCCACGGGCGTCGATGTGGCGTGAGGATTGATATAATCAACAGTTTCCAGATTGGCGTCTTTCAGGGCCATACGCATAGCGCGTTCTGCGCCTTCGCCACTTGGGGCGACCATATCATAGCCATCAGATGTTGCGGCATAACCCACGATTTCAGCATAGATTTTCGCGCCACGCGCCACAGCGTGATCATAGTCTTCAAGAACAATCATGCCTGCACCACCTGCAATGACAAACCCGTCGCGTGTTACGTCGAAGGCCCGTGAGGCTGTTTCAGGGCTATCATTATATTTGCTGCTCATCGCGCCCATCGCGTCAAAGAGTGATGACATCGTCCATTCGACTTCTTCGCCGCCACCCGCGAACATGATGTCTTGTTTGCCCCATTGAATTTGCTCTGCGGCTGCACCGATACAATGAAGTGACGTCGTACAAGCGGAGGTGATGGAGAAATTCACGCCTTTGATTTTAAAATGCGTCGCAAGCGTCGCAGAGACTGTAGAAGACATGGCTTTGGGCACAGCAAATGGCCCAATTCGCTTAGGTGAGTTATTCTTACGCGTAATATCGGCGGCGCGAACAATCTCGAGTGATGAAGGACCACCAGATCCTGCGATGATACCAGTCCGCTCATTTGAGATATGGTCTTCGGAAAGACCCGCATCTTTTATCGCGTCATACATGGCGAGGGATGACCAAATAGCGGCATCTGCCATGAACCGTAAGCTTCGCTTTCCTATGGCTTCTTTTGCCCATTCCGTCGTATCGGCAGGACGACCAGAGATTTGGCTACGAAAACCGTATTCCGCCATTTTTTCATCTTTGGTAATGCCGCATTTGCCCGCTTTGAGGCTCTCTGCGACTGTGTCGGCATCATTGCCGATACAAGAGACTATTCCTAAACCTGTAACAACAACGCGGCGCATTACTTTTCTCCGTCTTCTGGAATAAACAGACCTACTTTCAGATCCTTAGCTTTATATATCAATTCGTCATCTGCAAACATCTGGCCATCGGCCAAGCCGAGAACGAGCTTTCGACGAATGACGCGTTTCAGGTCAATTTCGTAACGCACTTTTTTCACATCTGGCGTCACTTGCCCTGTGAATTTGACTTCGCCGACGCCGAGGGCGCGACCCCGACCTGGAGATCCCGTCCAACCCAGCCAAAAGCCAACGAGTTGCCACATGGCGTCTAATCCAAGGCAACCCGGCATGACGGGATCGCCTTTGAAATGACATTCAAAAAACCAAAGGTCAGGATTGATATTCAGCTCGGCAATCAATTTGCCTTTATCGTGATTGCCACCATCCTCACTCATGTGAGTAATGCGGTCGAGCATGAGCATTGGCGGAAGCGGAAGCTTCGCATTACCGGGGCCGAAAAGGCTGTTTTCGCCACTCTCGATGAGTTCATCATAAGTGTAAGAGGGTTTAATAAGTTTCATGTGAAGCCCACGATAAGATGATTTCAGATTATGATTATATGTTACAAATCATTACACCTACTTGATAGAGCCTTAACCCTTAAACTCAAGAGGAAAGCGCTACGATTTATGCTTAGAGGAGTCGCGTCTTAACTGCGCTGTTTGACATCATAGCGGTTAATCGCTTTTAGCGCGATGTCCCAATCAGGGCGAAGCTCTAAGGCTCTTTTTAGGTCTTTATAAGCGGCTGTGTACTTTTCCTGACGATCAAAAGCGAGGGCGCGATTATAAAGCGCTTCGGGCAGCTTTGATGTCTCAAGCTCTATGGCCGTGGTCAGGGCCGTGATGCTTTCCTCAACATTACCAGAGTAAATAAGAACAGCCCCGTAATTGATATAGGCTTCGGCCAAGTCGGGCCGCATGTCTAAGGCCGTTTCATATTCGGCTTTACTTGCCACGAAATTTTCAGACCGCATCAGTAAGATACCTAGATTAACATGGGTTGCGGCACGGTCTTTTGTGTTGAGCGGCGTGCGGAGGGCGCTTTCGCAAATATCGAGCGCATCCTGTGTGCCGCGGTCGCCTTTCTTGGTGGCTTCATAACAGCTTTGCGCTTCGCCCGGCCCGATAACAGTAATTTGGGCGAGTGCAGGTGAAGCCGAAAGTGCAAGAAAAGAGAGACCGAGTAAATATTTCATAGAACCTACATATCAGACATAGGCTTTTCGCGCTATTCACAATGGCTGTGGCAAATACTCAAATGAGGTTTAGTTGTTTGAGAACAGGCATAACGCCTTTGGCTCTATCAACATGATAACTCTCAAAACCCATATGTTGCGCCATTTCCAAATTCGCGCGCGTATCATCGAAAAACATCACTTGGGTCGGGTCAGTCGCCATGATTTTGAGCGGAATTTCAAAACTCTCGGCATCGGGTTTGGCCGCATGAATAAGGTGAGAGGCAAAAGTGAAATCAAACAGCGCCTCAACATCCATGAGTGTGTTTAAGTGCGCCCAATGCAGCGCATTATTATTGGTGAGTGTTGCCAAGACATAGCGCTGCCTAAGCGATATAAGCGCATCGATAATACCCTCATAAGGTTCCCACACCCAACTATTCCATATTGTTGCAAAATCTTGCGGAGGCATTTTTAGATTAAATAATGTCACTATGTCAGAGAGGAAAACGTCATCTTCACAAAGCCCGCGTTCATAGGCGTGAAAAATCTCTGAGCTCGCAAGCGTGGCATTCACATCTTCGCGGGTACTATTCGTGAGGATGGCCAGTTCATCAATACCCACCCAAGGCACAATCACACCGCCTAGGTCAAAGAGAAGGATGTCTTTGGTCATTATTTCTTATGATACTCTATTATCATTGCCACATTCGCGACAAATGTCGTGGAATGTCCAAGCTACTCTTTTTTGAGATATAGCTGGGTCACTGCATTTAGCACATCTCAAATATTCAGGGAGTTTATGTGCTATGATTTGAAAGGGGTCATTGCTTCGTTTTGGACCTAAAATAAGCCTTGGGATCTGAAGTACTCCATCATTCACCAACCAAATCACGTCACGGGTAACCCAAAAGCTCCAGATGAGAAAAGACATCATGATTAGCCAGAAAGTAAAAAATGCTAATATAAACCAGTTTTCTTCACCAAAGAAAAACCCCGTAAGAGCTAAAAATAGAAACAAAAAAGCTGTTGAATACATAAATATTTTTGAGTTTGTTAATTTGACGTAAGAACTCATACGCTTCTTAGCTAAATCATAAGTCTGGTTTTTGACTTTCATTTCAGGGCCACTTAACC
>CAYGSV010000168.1:0-5971 GCA_964352635.1 uncultured Algimonas sp. | reverse complement strand
GGAGAGAAACACCGGAACGCATTTGGATACTAGCAGGCGCCGAAACTGATGCGGCAACCCCAGACTTTGAAATGTTGGTATCTCTTCACAAACAATTCTTAGCAAAGTTTCGAGCTCAAAAATGGACAGATGCTTTAACACTCACCCCAGAATTAAAAACTCTCGCAGAGCCTTGGCGTTTTCAAGGTTATTACGATGTTATGGCCCAGCGAATTTCAGAATATCAGGACAAACCACCAAGCAAAAATTGGGATGGCGTTCACATTGCCACAAATAAATAACGCCACATAAGGCGTTAGTACAGTGCGCCTTCGACAGGTTTCATCTTTGGCGGAATATCTGTTTTCCCTAGCGCAGTTTGCAACAGACTCCGTTCCAGTTTACGGCTCAGAGCATTCATTGGAACAATGTTTCTATTATTGATGAACGGCTCTTCCATATAAGATCCAATACCATTGATCATTGAAAAAACCCAGCCCGTCAGGACAACGGCAAAGATTGAGAAATAACCAATATTATCTACGACAGGCAATGAAAATGCCATCAGAACAACAAGCATCCAAATGAAGACATCTGTGAAAAACGTATAATGGGTCGGAAATGGTGTGGTTTGCAATCCTTCGCATTTATATTGCGCTTGAACCATTTCGCGCTGCATCGCAATTAATTCAAAATGCTCGCCATCCGTAAATTGGTTTTCCCTCGCCGCAATCCTGAAATCTCGACTCTGATTATATAGCATTTTCAAAGCTGGGTTTTCATGAGCTTTAAGGGCCTCATATTCTTGAGGCTCTAGGTATTTCTCAAGTCCTTCCAAAGGCGGCATGTGCTTTAGTTGGTAATTAAGACACCAGACCCACGCAATATTTCGTCGTATCATGCGGGGCATTACGACCTCAGCTATTTTCGAGGGCTTCAACGTTTCAAGGTCTAAATAAGATTCACCATCCACTCTTGCCAATGTCATAGAGTAGTTCTCAGAAGCTCCTAAAATACTTGACCAATACCCGCGCGCTGTCATCCACCTGTCAAAAGCTGAGTTGGTTCTAAACCCCAAAAATATCGAAAGGGCTGTGCCAAGAATAGACGGAATAGTCGTAGAGAGAATGATGTATTTTGCGCCAATTTCCAAAACAACTAGGGCGCCAACAAGCGCAATGACAAACATAACCATTAGGCGAAACCAAATTATCTTCAATAGTCGCCAAACCGATATATGCTTATCAACTATCACGCGATAACAACCCGAAGCGTTTCAGTGATATTAACGTGTGCGCCCTGCCCCACCAAATCATTGGGGTTTCTCCATCGTCTCCTGAATAATGAAACTATGTTGAGCATCAAATTTCACTAAAGGCTTGGCAGATGACGCCGTCACAGCATGGCTTGTTAAGCTTTTTCCGTTCCAATGATGCACGCTGTACGCAGGATCAGAATCAAGGATAAGGGGCCGATTATCAGGCGAGTTAGGATCAATTGACGCTAGCTCTAATTTGACTTCAGGGGCGATTGCTTCGCAGACTGAAAGAGTCGTATGTTCAATTTTTCGAAATATGGGTCTATGAATATGACCTGCCATAACGTGTATTATATTTTTGTGTTTTTGGATTGTTCCGCAGAACCGCTTAACCCACGGCGCCTCTTCATCCGCTGTCATCCAAGCAATTCCCGTATCAATCGGAGGATGATGCATCGCAATAATTGTTGGTTTTTCAGGTTTTTGCGCCAAGGTCTTTTCGAGCCAATCATTGCGTTTTTCGCAAAAATCACCTCCATGAAAACCATCCTTTAATGTATCAAGAACAATAATACGGACAGGCCCGTCATCAATGACATATTGAACATAGCCGTCATTTGTTTCAACTTCAGGAAAGTTTCTTTTAAAGGCCTCACGATTGTCATGGTTGCCCACAGCATAAAAAATAGGGCACTCAAGATCTTTTAGCGCAGAACGCAATTTCACATAGGCCCAGTCCTCACCGCTCTCAACGAGGTCCCCTGTCAAAACAACAATGTCGGGTTTCAACATCATCGCATTGATATCTTGGATGGCTGTGCGTAAACGGCGCGAGTTTTGACACAGCTCATCTTTTCCATGAAACCCGATATGTAAGTCGGTCATTTGGGCTATGATGAAGCTGTCGTTTATTTTACTCATCTGACCCTTTATATTCTCCTACCGCTTGCGCGTGTTGCCCATCATGGAAGCCATGACACGTCAGGCAATTTGTGGGAAAGGCGTTTTGCGTAAGTGCTCCCCCATTACGATAGCTTTCCTCACCAATATGGCAATCGCGGCAAACGTCAATTTTTGGCAAAAGAATATCGTCTGATGATTTGGAAGTTTCCGCAGCATGGCAGGATTTACAGCTTAATCCATTTATTTCATGGGCCTCGTGGTCAAAAGGAGACCTTGGGTAAAAAGCGTCACTGACGCTTATAGGGCGAACAGTAAAGGCCATAGTGGATACGTCTTCAGGACGATCAATAACGTGACAATCATAGCACGCGCCGCCTTCAGAAAAAATTGCATCCACTTTGGCAATTGTCCGCAACTCTGATTGTTTAAATGCCAATTCTCTTCGGTTAAGCGCCCGTAAGCTGGAGGCGCGTCCAGGCCGTCGACGTGTTGTTGTGTTCATTTCGGCGTCGCGAATATTACCGAGCGCTTTGGCATCATAAAAATCACGCATAGAGGCAATGACTTCTCTTGGCTGACCATGCCGCAGGGTTCGTGGGAAACCGTCATCATCTTCAAAAACGATTGAATGACACATCGCACAGTCTGTTGTCATACTGACAGGTTCAAATAAGGCGCCCCCCGCCTCTTCGCGGTGACAATCTGCGCAATCAACACCATCAGAAAATTCATATCGTGCGTCCAACGTTCCAGCCATCTTCGCCACGCCACCCGTTGCAGATAGATGGATATCATGAGGAAACTTAAGGCCTGAGAAACCCTTGGGGTTATCATCGAGAGACAAACGCATTGTAACTGGCTCGCCCACTCTAGGTTCAGTGATAACAACAGGCCTAAATTGCGGGTGATTATTTCCAAAATCAGACACATTTAACAGCTTAGTTTCAGGCAGGTGTGTATCAAGATCAGCGTGACAATCACTACACAAGGACTGATCGCTCGGCATAATGTGCTCACGGTCATTATGTTCAACATGGCAAGACGTGCATCTATCTGCAGGTCGACCGAAGGATTCACTTATCTCCTGCAATATAGTTTCGAACGCATCCGTATCAGGCTTTGCGACGCGCATATCTTTAGCACTCGCATGATCTTGCAAGTCTTTATGGCAATCAAGGCATGTCGTATCCGTGACAGCCTCCCAGCCATTAACATGACAGCTCTTGCAATCATGCTTTAAATTGGAATGCATCAAAGATATCGGGCCGCTATTCCAACTGAGGTCGGCTTGAAAAGGGGTTAGCTCTGCAACTTTCCCCTTAGGGTTTTGGCTTATTTGAATTGGCAAGGCCAAACACAAGAGTAAGATTGCAAGACTAAAAACCCATGCCATTAGGCGTTTAGAAGGCAGACTGCGTTTAAGCTCAAAGACTTTTGCTTCATCAAAATGAGACGCTTCTCTTGTTTCACTTTCGAGTCGTTCAACAAGAGCGACGAGCTTCGCATTCTCGGTAGGCGCTTCAAGCTTAACTAGAAACGGGCCTATTTTAAGGATTGCGCCTGTTTTAAGAGGCCCTATTCTGCCAGTGCAAATTCTATTGTCGACAGACACATGTTGCCCCGCATTAATATCGAGGAAAATTCGACCGCTCTCGTCATAGCTTAGCTTTGCATGATGTAAGGCTACGCTGAGATCTTCTAGTTGCACATCAGAGGTAACGTCACGACCAAAACTAATTTGAGTCCCATCAAAGTCACGTTCTCGTACACTTTCACGTCCTGTGGGGCTGCGTTTCAGATTACGGATTGTGCATGTCATATCGCCTCCCTAACTATAGTAAAACACGGAAACGATATGAGCGATGAGGGCAGCAATAAGAGCAAATGTGATTGGCACATGGATATAAAGCCAAACCTGCAAAAGTGCCTTATAACGAATATGCTTTCTTATGCGCACCAAGAGCGAGTTCTTGCGTTCCAAAACAGAAATCATATTCAATATATTTGTGCGCGCTTCTGAATCCACATTTCGCATTTCTTCTCTGAAAAATGTGAGAGCCTTGCCTGTCTTACATCCTTTATAATCACCCGCTAATCGACGGAAAATAGTACCGCCCATATGTGTCTGCTCAATCGCTTTTGAAACAACAGGAATATAACGATTATCAAGGGGCTGTGCCGTATCTTTTAAAAGGCCGTTTAAGTTCGAGATTTCAGCGAGCATATCAAACTGTCCCATTTCCGCCCGATTATTGCTCATACGACGTGGGACATAGACATAAAAGAAAACACCGAAAACACCCGAGAGAATGACGAAAATCATCAAAGCATAAGACAAGGTGTGGACGTTCCATCCAAACTGAAATCCCGTATGTAGTGTTGCAACAATGATGAGCGCCAATCCCAAATAAACATGGGCGGATGTCCAACCTTTTAAACTCCAATGCCCTGCTGTGATGGCTCTCTTCCTGACACCCAAAACAGACAACCACAGAATAATCAACGCACCAATAACCCCCAACGTATAGCCGTACCAAGTTCCCCCATTTCTGACAGGATTAAAATCCGTACTAAAATATCCAATGAGACTGAGAACACATAATAAGGCCGAAACTTTCAGCCAGATGAAATTCTTATGCGCGAGGAAGCTCACATGTTGTGTGATGGAATTGCGTTTCTTCGCCATTAGGCTTTAGCCTTTGATGGATCTTTGGAATAGGCAAGGTAGTCTTCTGGGGACACACGAATAGCCGCCCCAGTTGGACACGCTCGTACGCATGCAGCCCCGCCTGTTATCCC
This sequence comes from uncultured Algimonas sp., assembly GCA_964352635.1. GTDB lineage: Bacteria > Pseudomonadota > Alphaproteobacteria > Caulobacterales > Maricaulaceae > Litorimonas. Next base: position 1,032 of record CAYGSV010000168.1, on the reverse strand, counting down.
TTTACACATGTCGCATTTGACAGCGACCTTCGGCGAAGCCTCTTTATTCTTGGCCGTTTTCTTTGTAACCCAAGCCTTGTCCGCTTGGCCAGGGCCTGGCCCCCTTCCGAATAATATCCACGATGCCAAGCTTGGCTTCTTAGGCGGCGTTGTTTCCATTTGAATAACGCCATAAGGACAATAGCGTTGGCAATTGCCGCAACCAATACAGCTCTCATCGATAAAGACCTCACCATCAGGCGCCCGATGTATAGCATCAGGCGGACAATCAGACATACAATGCGGGTGTTCACAATGACGGCAAGAGGTCGGGACATGAATATGGGCAAAGGTTTGCCCCGCTTCGCGGTTTAGTCTTGAAATTCCGTCATGACTTTCCGCACAAGCCACTTCACAATTATCACACCCAATACAGAGTGTTTCATCAATTAAAAGAGCATCTGTAGCCTCCCCTAAGCCCTGCTCAATGAGGAAATTAGCCCGCGCCCCATACAGGTCAGCCACACTATCAAACCCGCCCTTTTGCGCTTCGACAAAGGAATTCATCGCGCGACGGTCTGACAACTCATCCATAATTTTGGTTTTAAGACTGGGGTTAGCGGCGAGCAGCGATTCAAAATGCGCCCCCTTCAATCGGATTACTTCTGCTTTCACGGCAGCCTTAACTGTAGCCGTGCGGCGACCTTCTTCAAAAAGCGCCATTTCTCCAACATAACTCCCTGCAGAGACGTAAGAGAGGAAGACTGGTTTTTCGCCAATTAATTTTTCAACTAACATAGAGCCTGAGCGAATGATGAATATATCCGTATCACTCGCGCCCTCTTGAATAAGAACCTCACCTGCGTTTACGGTTTTCAACTCCGCATCCGCAATAACGGCACTAAACTCATTTTTAGATAATCCCGAGCCAAATATTTGTGACAGGAGACGTTCGATCGCAATTGTGTTCACCCGCTTTTCAACTGCGGGAACGGTTGAAATAAGTTTTCGGGCAGAGTTCCGAGGCGTTTCAACGAGAATGCAGTCAGAGGC
>CAYGSV010000167.1:0-5986 GCA_964352635.1 uncultured Algimonas sp. | reverse complement strand
CCAGTCCTGACGATATCACGCCCCAGCATCGCGGGGGCAGACTTGTTCACTTTTGTCACGGGGGAGGTTGCTTTCTTGGGCGCTTCTGGTGCGGTTGTTCCAGTGTTATTAGATTTATTGAACATATAGTCCAGCCTTCAAAAATTTTTCAGGGTCAAAAACGCGTCCCTGGAAATGTACTTCGTAATGCAGATGTGTAGCCGTGCTTCGCCCCGTAGACCCCATCCCCCCAATCTTATCACCTTTTGTGATCTTTTGCCCACGTTTTACATAAGTTTTATGAAGGTGAGCATATCGCGTCACAAATCCATGCCCGTGGTCAATCTCAACCACGCGGCCATATCCCCCATTTCTTCCTGCGAAAGAAACAACACCGTCTGCTGTTGCAACGATAGCGCTAGATGTGCGTCCCCCAAAGTCTAAGCCTTCGTGGAAGGTCGGGCGGTTTGTAAACGGGTCACGACGCATGCCGTATCGACTCGTTTTGTATGTCTCATCTGCAACGGGATGGCCCATGGGAAGAGACTCTAAGGCTTTATCTAAAGCTTCGGCCTCGGCGAGACGTGCCTGAATGCTGGCTATACGTGATCCAAATTTTCCATTTGGCAATGCAACTTCTGCTTCGTCCAAAGGAACGAATAGACCGCCCTTACCAAATGGGCTCTCCCGCAATACAGTATCAACTTGCATATCTGTTGCACGGATAAGGGCACGGTTACGTTCTATTCTGTCCAAGGTCTTTGCCTCGGCTTCAATGAGAATTTTATTTTGCGTTTGGTCAAGGTTGTTAAGCGATCGGTCTATATTTAAACCTGTTTCTGCAAAAGCCTCTGGAACAATGGCTTTCCTTGCAACACGCGGCGCAGGGTCTCGTAGTGTTGGGGCCATCAAAACACGGTTAGAGGCATATTTAACGGTCGGCACAACGCTTTGCGGCGTTACACCCTCGACACTAACGAGTTTTGAAATGACTTGATGCTTTTCTTCAAAGCTTTTAGCCATTGTTTCAAAACTTTGTTTTTGCTCAGCCAACATAAGTTCTGAATTAAGCTGTTTAGCCCGTTCGTCAGCCAACATACGTTCATAGCGTGCTTCGATGCGTTTGACTTCTTTGGCAGGCGCGCGAAGTGGGTTATGACCCCAAAGTAAATTGAACATTGTGTAAAGACACCAAAGGGACATGAGGGCGAGTGTCGTAACAAAAGCGATTTGGATGCGAGTCGAGAAGACATAATATTTTACTTCACCACCAGAACGGAGGTAAATTTGACGTTCTGGAAAATGTTGAAGGATGCGTTTGCGCACATCTCCGACGACGTCATTAATCATGAATCCCCATCCGATCTCGTTATCTTTTTGCTTAGACCATAAAGGTTATAAATACTTCAAGTCCTTTTGCAGGTTCTTAACAGTTATATTCTGTTAAGGAATGTCAATGTTTATGGTTAATGCTTTGCTAACGGTGCGTAGTAATCCTCAGTTAAACCCGCCAAAGTACGGGCTTGAACATTGAATGGCGGCTTTAACTTTCCGGCAAAGTAAGTGTTTACCATGTGATGAAAATGTTGCTTCGGGTCTTTACCCAGTTGCTGTGTTGCGATCTGAAACCATTTTGCGCCAATCCTGACATGCCCGATTTCTTCATCGTAAATGATTTGAAGAACAGCAACACTCTCCATATCGCCAACGGCGGTCAGTTTTTTTATCATAGCAGGGGTCACGTCTAATCCGCGTGCCTCCAACACCATGGGCGCAATGGCAAGACGAGCCGCTATATCCTCTTTGGTACTATGCGCGGCTTCCCAAAGACCATTATGAGCAGGGTGGTCGCCATAAGACACACCTAAACTCTCAAGTCTATTGTGTAACAGATTGAAATGTTTAGCTTCTTCGGCGCAGACGCGACTCCAATCCTCGATAAAATCAGCTTGGAAACCTTTGGTGATGAAGGGGTGTTGGCCAAAACGTGCTATCATATCCGCCGCGAGGTCGATGGCATTAAGTTCAATATGCGCCACGGCGTGTAATAGTGCGCCTCGCCCCTGAGGAGAACCTAATCGCCGCCGCGGAACATCCCCTGGGGCTACAAGATCGGGCTTTGAGGGGCGAGAGGGTTTATCGGGCGCGGTATCATCAGATAACTGCACCGCGTGATCTGAGTTGAGCCAATCGGCGCGCATATTCAAAGCAGCGGCAGCCTTATCAGACGGGTTTTCAAGCCTAAGAATATCACAGGCTTGGGAAATTATATTGGTTCGCATGCGAGACTAAAGGTCTTTGACGGCATCCAAAACGACCTCGACATGGCCTTTGACGCGGACTTTGCGCCAAATTTGTCGAATCGTGTGGTCTTCACCCAAGAGATAAGTGGAGCGCTCAATCCCCATATAGGTTTTACCATACATGGATTTTTCGACCCAAACGCCATATTTTTCGACAATATCGCCGTCTGTGTCTGCCCCAAGCCGAATTTTCAAATCATGCTTAGCAATGAATTTATCGTGTTTGGCGGCTGTGTCTTTGGAGACGCCGATAATGGCGCAATTATGAGCCTCGAACTGGGCCTTGAGCTCAGTGAACCCTATAGCTTCTTTTGTACAGCCTGGCGTGTCATCTTTGGGGTAAAAATAAAGCACGACGGCCTTACCTTTATAATCGTCCAAAGATACAGACGTGCCGCCATCACCCTCTACGGAAAAGTTTGGTGCTTTATCACCAATTTTTAAGTCGCTCATTCTACGCTCCTATTGCATGTTGTCTGCAAATACATACGCGCCCATAGCCAGAACAGTTGGCAGAGGCTAGAGCAAGTTCGAAATGGTTGATGTTTTAAATGACATTCCTGAAGACGAAGAGATCGCTGCGACGCCCGCGGCAAAGCGTGATGCTGTCTTTTGGATCAAGAAAATCAGCTATCGCATTTGGCGTATTACGGCTGAATTTGGCGCTGTTGCTATGGGGCTTGCGATTGTTTGGCTCTATGGCTTGTCTTTTCTTCTAACGCAGCAAAGCGTGGATATTTCTGGCGCACGAAGCAATTTCGGTCTCCTATTTGCTGAAGCCGTCGCTGGTGCTGGCGTTGATATTCCTGAAATGCGTCTGGATTGGTATCCTGCAAGTGACAACATCGTATTTACAGGACGCAACATTGTCATTGAAGCCGACGACGGAACAGAAATGCAGCGACTGTCTGAGCTGCGAAGCTTCTTCCCCGTACAAGATGTTCGAAAAGGTGTTCTGATACCTCGCAAACTTATCCTTGATGGGGGAGAGGTGAGTTGGATTGAAGATGAAGACGGGCGAATTAAAGCAGGGTTAGGGCGTCCAGAGACCTTAGGGCGCCTAGGCCCAGTCTGGGAAGGAAGGCGCGCGACATCTGAACGAAGCGGCACTCTTGATTTGGGCGGAATTGATAGCGTCCAAATTAAAGGCGCGGAAGCTTATTATCTTAACGCAACAAATGGTTTGGACATTCGGCTTCGCGACGTGTCTTTCGACTTTGGACGCAACCAAGAGGCGCTCAGTTTTAATGTACGTGGGCTTGTTGAAACGCAGGATGCACCGTCTGCCCCATTTGAAGCTACGGTGGTTACGAATGAAACTTTCCGCTCCTTTCAGGTGGCTTTTACTGGTGAAGGCATCAACCCCGCATCTATTGGCCTTGAAAGGGGACGGTTCGAGCGTGTCTCGTCTTTGAATGCGCCTGTCTATGTTGAAGGACAATTTGAATTTGACAGGGATGCAGGGCTTCAATCAGCAGAGCTGGACCTAGAAATTCGTGAGGGCCAGGTTACTATTCCTGGCCTCACTGACCCTTACGCCTTTGAAAGTTTTGTTGTCGCCGCAGATTTAGACCCTGGGCAATCAGAGATGACAATTGAGGCGTTTGATCTTCAGTCTTCGAAAGTTGATTTTTCTTCTGTTGGAAAGCTTACCGAGTTAGGGGCTATTAGTGATGGTGATATAAATTCATCCCCGCTTTTTGATTTGAATTTCCAAACATTGGCGCTCGATTTCACGCCTGCTTTTGAAGCGCCTATTCTTATTAAATCTATCGACGTCGCTGGCAGAATTGATGCGGATAATGAGACTTTATCAATCGAATCTTATTCGCTGGACCGCGAAACTCACACCATAAACGGCACTTTCTTTACACAACGTGGATCAGAAGGGGATTTGCAGTCACTTAAGGCGAGCGGTCAGATGAGTGGTGTTATGTCGTCTGACGAGCTTTTACAGGTTTGGCCTGTTAAGTTTGCAGATGGTGCACGCCGATGGCTTGAGCGCTCTGTCATTACATCAGAAATTGATAGATTGTCGTTTGAAGCTGACTATGGCTTGAACGAAGACAATGAATTCGTAGAGAAATCTATGAATTTGGACTGGACCGTTCGTAATAGTGATGTTCGTTATATTTCGACCATGACACCGTTAACTCAGGCTTTTGGAAAGGCGAATATTTCCAACAACGCGTTATCGGTCGAATTGGAGGGGGGGATGATAGGTTCGATAAATGCCTTGCCCAGTCGTGTTAATATCCCGCGTTTACGTCCAAAGGGCGGAGATATGATTATTCAAGTGAATGCTGACGGAAAAGCTTCAGACTTATTAGGGTTGATCAATCAAGATCCTTTTAGATTTGCTGACCGATATGGCGTAGACCCAGAAACAATCGAAGGGCAGGGACAAGTGGCCCTTACCATTACGCGTCCACTCTTGGAGTTTTTTGACCAAAACCGAATTCAATATTCTGCCACAGGCACAATGACGGGTGTTAGTGCGCCGTTCAGAGTAGGGCTACACCAACTTAAGGATGGTGACGTATCGCTTGAGATTGATAAAACGGGACTACGGGTTAATGGGCCCGTTAATATTGGGCCATGGCGTACAAACCTTGAATGGCGCGAGGTCTTCGACAATGGATTGACACCAACGCAATACCGCGTTTTTGGGCCCATGGAGCATACGGTTTTAGACGATCTGGGTTTAGGTTTAAGGGAGTATTTTGACGGTAGTATTGGCGTAGAAATCAATGCGGTGGGGCAAGGAGTCACTATTAACTCTGCTACACTTCAGGCTGACCTGAAAGAGACAGAAATAACCTTTGGCGAATTTTGGAGCAAACCTCTTGGTGTGCCGGGTCAAATCAAAGCCTCACTAACACGGGGCGTAGAAGGAACAAATTTTCAATCTTTCGACATCACGGCCCCAGAGTTAGACATGCGGGGCAGCTTATCACTCACGCCCCAATATGCCTTGCGAGAGTTACTTTTTGATCAATTGAAAATCTCTGATGTTGTGGATGGGCGCTTGCAAATTAAACCCGACGCTGATCGCGAACTTTTATCAGCCTCGCTAACAGGAAAGCGTTTGGATGTTTCAACGGTTTTAGATCAATCGCTAACGTCTCAAACCTCTTCTGTTGATGTGCCAATCTTGTTTAGCGCACAGGTTGACACGCTTGTTCTCGACCCACTTTTTGAGACACAAGATACGTCCTTACTTTACAGTCATAACGGCTTGGCGATGACAAGCTTGCGACTATCAGGCGAAACGGCAGACGGTCCTATTTCTGCTGATTTAAGAACAGATGTCGAGAATAAAACGCGTGTTGTGAGAGCATCTATTCCAAATGCTGCTCAGGCGGCGCAAGCTTTCTTAGGCTTAAAAAGTATGAATGATGGCGTTTTGACAATGGACGGGAATTTGCCTTTACCAGGCGAAGAGGGGGCCTATGTCGGTAAAGTTATAATTGAAGATTTCACGCTCCAAGAAGCCCCTGTTCTGGCTCAACTCTTGTCACTTGGTTCGCTGACGGGTTTGTTTGACACGCTTTCAGGTGAAGGTCTTGGGTTTGATCGCTTTGAAGCGCCATTTCAGCTTTTGGGCGGTGTGCTGACAATTCGGAATGCGAGCGTTTATGGGCCTGCTTTAGGGATGACGGGGGAAGGAAACATCAACATAAATGATAGGACAGTCGATATTG
>CAYGSV010000166.1:0-6053 GCA_964352635.1 uncultured Algimonas sp. | reverse complement strand
GTCCGCACGCCAATGAACGCCGTTATAGGCATTTCAGACGCTTTAATACATCATCACCCTGACCCGGCCATAAATCCAAAACTGGAACTTATTCAGAATTCAGCCGACAAAATATTACGTATTGTTGATGAGTCATTAGACCACAGCAAAATGGAAGAAGATAAAGTCTCACTTGATCCCAAGCCAACCAATCCAAAGACATGCGTGGAAACGGTTTGTAGACTTTGGGAGGAACAAGCTTCTAAAAACAATGTCAAGCTAACCTATAGTTTTGACACGAACCTCCCCGATGAAATTGCAATGGATGGTTTTCGGTACGAACAGTGCGTCAACAACTTACTGTCGAATGCTGTAAAATTTTCACCTGGTGGAAAAGTTCACGTCGTCTTGACAAAAGTTACGCAAAAAAATGGAGATGACCGATTAGTCTTAGCCGTTAAAGACACGGGCATTGGCATGACACCGGCTCAACAATCTCAAATTTTTGAAGCTTATGCACAAGCAGATAAAAGCATTTCAAGCCGCTTCGGTGGAACGGGCCTAGGAATGACAATAACCAAACAAATCATCGAATTGATGGGCGGTAGCATAAAGGTTAAATCAGCCGAGGGCGAAGGCACTGTTTTTGTGGTTGCAACACCATGCGGGGCAAAGCCTCAGCAAACAAAAGAGACATCATCAAAAAGCTTAGTCTCTGAAATGTTAGAAAAAGCTGCACCTGAGGAAAACGGATTGACTAACCTCCGTGTTTTAGTCGTTGACGACAATGCGACAAATCACATGGTTGTAGCTTCCCTTCTTGACTCACTCGTTGGCGAGATTGTTACCGCAAATGACGGAAAAGAAGCTATAGAATGTTTAGAAACACAGGTGTTTGATGTTGTTTTAATGGATATCCATATGCCTGTCATGGACGGCATTGAAGCGACCCTCTCAATCAGAAGCTCTGAAAAGGCTTATGCCAACATTCCAATTATTGCCCTCACCGCAGACCCACAATATCAACAAAAACGCCTCTGTATGAATATTGGTATGGACGAGGCTTTGGCGAAACCAGTGAAGCTTAGTGAAATACTCAAAGCCTTTGAGGCCGTCACGCCCCGAATTGAGTCTTTTGCCAATCAACAAACAGTTATTCTCAAAGCAAGCTAGCCATACACATGAAAATCGCTATTCTTTACTAAATTAAGGAGCGATTTCGATGCGTCACACAAGTTTATTAGCCGCGAGCACATTAGCGTTATTTGTAGCGTGCTGCTCAAATGGCAGTGAGACCTCTGTTAAAGTATCAGACGCCGATTGGTGCATTTCAGGTGGGCCCATTTATACAGCGCTTGATCGGCAGCCCAAAGTAAGCGCGGTTGCTGTCGTTGACGGCGAAATTACATATGCTGGAGATGACGAAGGAGACTGGTGCGGGTCTTCGACAGCACAACAAATCGACCTCGCAGGGGCCGCTCTATATCCTGGCTTAACTGACGGCCACGCACACCTTATTGGTATCGGTTTGCGGGAAATGACGCTAAACCTTGAAGGCACGAAATCAGTTGCGGACTTACAGGATAGGCTTCGTAACTATATCGACTCATCCCAAGGCGCAGGAACAGTTTATGGACGCGGCTGGATAGAAACACATTGGCCAGAAAAAAGATTCCCGACTCGCTTTGATCTTGATGCTGTATCCCCTGAAAGGCCCGTTATTTTAGAACGCTCTGATGGTCATGCGATTGTCGTTAACTCAGCCGCGTTGGAAATTGCAGGCATTACACCCTCTACTGCAGCCCCCTTTGGCGGGGCGATTAACAAGAGTGATGATGGTCAACTCACAGGCATGCTGATTGATAATGCCGCCAAGCTTGTGGACGAATTAATGCCGCAACTCACAGCAGAACGTAAACGAGAAGCCTATATCAAGGGCGCAGAGCTATATGCGTCTCGTGGTTGGACTAACATTCACTCCATGTCGGTCGACCCAAATGATATAGGCTTACTGAATGAACTCGCAGCATCCGGCGACATAAAAATACGGGTTTATAATTCCCTCGACGTGCAGACAGACCGAGCCATGCAAACCATGAGCTATGAAAATAATGCTGACCTCATAACGACACGGGCGATTAAACTTTATGCCGACGGCGCATTGGGCTCTCGTGGGGCCGCCCTACTTGCGCCTTATTCTGACGATCCTAATAATGAAGGCCTTATGACGCTTAAAGAAGTTCAAGTAGAGGCATTTTTAGAAACGGCTCTGCGAAACGGCATTCAAGTCAACACGCATGCCATTGGCGACAAAGCCAACCGCCTCGTCCTACAATGGTATAAAAATGCGTTTGATACAGTACCGCGTTCGAGCTGGAAAATCGAAGACCCGCGTTGGCGAATAGAACATGCGCAGATTATTGATGTAGCAGATATACCATTGTTCTCTCAGTATAATATTATACCGTCTATGCAGCCGAGCCACGCCATTGGTGACCTTCACTTCGCTATAGACCGCTTAGGTAAAGAGCGACTAGCGGGTGGTTATGCATGGCGAAGCCTTATTGATACGGGCGCCCGTATTGTTGCTGGCTCTGATGCCCCTGTTGAAGTGGGCGATCCTAGAATTGAATTTTATGCCGCCACGCAACGCAAAGACTTATCAGGTTATAGTAATGAAAACTGGTACCCTGAAGAGAAAGTCACACCGCAAGAAGCTCTCAAAATGATGACAGTTTGGCCTGCTTTTGCAGCCTTTGAAGAGGACAAACTCGGAACGATTGAAGTCGGTAAACGCGCTGATTTTAGTGCCTTTAAAGTCGATATAATGACCGCAAATGGTCCCGACATGTTAAAAAGCGAAGCATTATTCACCATGGTTGATGGCAAGATGGCTTATCAAGCTGAGTAAGACTTACTTCACCTCTGCAATAAACTGATAACGTCGGCGTTCGGCGTTACCTTTATCCTGCTGTATTTTTAGCAAGACTTGGTCGCCAGACCTTACGTCGCTTTTTATTGGAACAGCGACGACGGTCATCCCGCCTCCTTCAAAATCAACAATGGCATTAATTTGAGGTTGGCCAAGTACCTTAGAGTTAGACATCAACGTTCTTACTGTGCCTTGCGTCTCTCCAGCTTCTTCCCATTCGAAGGAGTTAGGGTAAATCATAAACGCCCACATAAACACGGACGCGGCGGACAAAATAAGTCCGCCTTTGATGAAGTCTTTTATGGGTGGCATGTCCCTCTCCTCAAAAGCTATCCTTATGAGGTTGGGAGAAACTCAGAGATTACAAGAGGAAAGATTAATCGCGGAAGTTTTTAAACTGAACGGGTTGTTCTAATCCCATGTCTTTCACAAATTGAATCGCCGATTGAAGGTCATCGCGTTTCTTACCCGTGACCCGCAAAGTGTCGCCTTGAATTGCGACTTGAACTTTCATCTTTGCACCTTTGATATCTTTGACAATTTTCTTTGCCATCTCTTTATCGATACCGTCTTTGACGAGGATACTTTGTCGAACCGATTGACCTGCGGCTGGCTCGACTTTTTGATAGTCGAGCTGCCCTGGTTCAATCCCACGCTTATGAAGATTGCCACGAAGGATTTCATGCATTTGTTTCAATTTCAGGTCATCATCAGCAAAGACTTTGATAGCGCCATCTGCACTTTCAACGGTCGACTTAGACCCTTTGAAGTCATATCTGACGGAAATCTCACGCATCACATTTTGTATGGCATTATCGACTTCCGCCATATCGGCTTCTGAAACAATATCAAAACTGGGCATAAACACTCCTAATCGCCTAAGAAGGCAGAGTTATGCCTTCCCTATTCTAACGCCATTTTAGCTCTAATAGGGCCGATAATGGAAGAATAATCATCTGTCCAAACTTTTACATGCTCACTTGGTTCGAAATCGTGCCAGTAAGGTTTATCCACCTTTAGTGTCTCTATAACATCTTCTGGGCCAATAATTACCCCCGTAGAAGTATAGACATATTCTTTAAAAGGGTGATCCTCAAAATCATAGCGTGCGATAAATTGTTTGCCCCAACCAATATCCTCAGCAAGGCGCCCGACAACAGAACTTACATCCATCACTCGATTAGAGGTGTGGAAGAAAATTACGCCGTCTTCTTTCAAATACTCTCTGTAGATCGCGAGAGATTCGCGTGTAACCAGATGGATTGGAATAGAGTCTGAAGAGAAGGCATCAACAAAAATAACGTCCTGGGATTTCTTTGGTAACTCTTGAATTGTTAATCGAGCATCTCCAATGCGAATGTCAGGGTTAACTGAACACCGGTCAATATAAGAAAATAAAGATGTGTCTGTTGCCATTTTCACGACGGCTGGATCAATTTCAAAATATGTCCAATCATCACCTGGATTTTCAAAACACGCCATAGCACCCGCACCAAGACCAATTACAGCGGCTGTCATCGATGGTTTGACTGACCGTACAGCATCAGCAACCTGATCGAATGTGTTTCCTTCTGCATAATAAGCCAAAGGCATAGTTGCATACTGCTCATCCGTTAGTTGATAATTGTGGAGGGTATCCCCATGCGTGAAAGAATGAACATTATTGCCGCCTTTATTTTCAGACCTAATTTTAATCATGCTATAAAAAGAACGGTCTTTATAAACGTAATCAGCATTCATCGTAATGTTTGTGATTGAGAGCACGGCCACAAGATTAAAAGCGATGAAAATTGGGGTCGCTTTTAATTCTCTCAAACCCAAGAACGTCAATAAAGTGAGAACGATCATCACAAATAATTTAGGCGACTCATAAAACTGGTTTACAAGAGCGGCCCCGATAACGGCAGCCGTGAAAAATACACACGCCATTAAAAGTGATTTACGCGACTGTTTTTTCAAAGGCGATATATTACAAGCGATTAAAACGCCTGCGAGCCATAAAACTAAAACATATTCGTAAATGTCGTTAAAAATAAGAGGCACAATCAGCGCATTAAAAATACCTCCAAGCACACCACCAAGGGACATAAAAATATAAAACTGAGTGAGTTTAGTCGCAGGTGGACGCGCTTCAACCAAACGACTGTGGCAATAAAGAGTGATCAAGAAATAACAGGTAAGATTCAGTACAATCGCAATAATATGCGGAATTTGCTTCATCATCGGCAAACAAATTGCTGCGACAATAACGGTTGGGAAAATCCAAGAGAGCTGAGTATATTTGATTATCGGCTTCTTCATGAAGACAATAACAAACGTCAGAAGATATAAAGCCAATGGAATAATCCAAAGGAAGGGTGCAGACGCAATATTATTCGTCATATAAGATGTGACGCCCAGCATGAGGCTTGATGGTATAAAAGCAAGAGCCACCCAAAACAAAACGAGCTTTAATGGCAAGGGCGGACTCTCTTTAACGGCGGAGTCACTAGAAACACTGGCTTCGACCTCCTCCTGCTTAGACCGATAAAATACGGCTAGGACTCCACACGCCAAAATCATAGCAATCAGAGCGACATATCCCAATGTCCAACTACTTGTTTGTGTTTCAAGAATAAGGTTCGGCTCAATAAATACGGGATAAGCACAAAGTGTCAGTAGGCTACCAGCATTGCTCGCAGCATAGAGAAAATATGGATCAGAAGCATGCTCATGCGATGTACGACTAAACCAACTTTGAAATAAAGGCGCATTGGCCGATATAGCAAAGAATGGCACACCAATAGAAAAACCGAAAAGGGCTAAAAGCCAAAATATCGGAGTTCCGCTTGTGGGGGCCGCCCAGTCTTGAACAATTGATAAAGGTAAAAACGACATACCTATCAATAAAACGACAATATGAATGCCTATTTGCGTCCTAAGCCCGAAGTATTTTGATATCAGGTGAGCATAAATATAGCCAAAAAGCAGCATGGATTGGAAAAAAACCATAGCCGTGTTCCAAACATTAGAAGAACCACCTAGTAGCGGCAAAACCATCTTGGAAAACATTGGCTGAACAGAAAAAAGAAGTGTCGCACTTAGAAAAATTGAGACTGTAAATACAATCGCCAATTGTGCCGACGCATACCCTGTCAATGAA
>CAYGSV010000165.1:1433-6120 GCA_964352635.1 uncultured Algimonas sp. | reverse complement strand
AAACAAAATGCCGGGAGAACGGTTGTCGACCGTCACGTTCGCGCCAGTGGTTGTTCCATCAGGCTCCACGCCGATATAGAGGCAATCGCCAACGAAATTGCTCGCCCCTCCCGACCACGCGTATAGTCCGTATCCATCGAAATTGGTGATGGAGAGCGCCTTAACGCTAACATTCGCACCCAAAATTTCCATTCCGTAGGCGTCAGCGCCAGCTGTTGCCCCGTCGATATGAACCATAAGTGTATGTTGAGTTCCGTTTGTTAGCTGGCCACAGCTCGCACCGGGGTGCGTGGAGCCGTCTATAGTTACATCATCATCTGTTATTTTTGGCAGCGCGCTAGATAATGTGATTTTATGCGGCCCCGTACCTGCGATGTTGAATGTAATATTGTCATCGGCAGAATTCGCATTGGCGTGGTTGATTGCGTATCGAAGTGTTCCCAATGTATCCGTATCGGCTGTGTTCGTGACCACGAGGGGAGATGTGCTGGATGTCGATGCAATAGTCTCTGAAAACTCCGACGTCATATCAAAGGAAGAGGCTGTCTTACGAGTGGTTGTCGTTGAAATAATATCACCCGTATTTACGCTTATGCTCGACGTAAAGCTACCTGTATGGTTGCCGTCCCCCGTAACGTTAATTGTGCCAAGGTAGATTTCACCTTCACCATAGCCCGTAGAGTCGGATGCTGTATTCTTGAAAAAATCAATACGATAGCCAGGCGCATTAACGGGCACATCGAGTGTAATGTCATAAGCAACTGTCGTTGATCCGTTCGCACCCACTTCGTTTATAACGGGGAAATTTAAATAATCATTCGGACCATTATCCGTATCGTCTGTGTCATTGAGAGTATAACTATCAAAGTTTAAATCAATACCGAGTTGTGTGTTGTCATAGATTTGATTGCTGAGTATTGGAACGTTTGACGAGCCAGTGATAACGACGCCGCTATATGCATTATTTGAAATTCTATTCCCAGCGTCAGATGTTTCACCACCAATAAAGGCGTCTGAATCTTGAATGAAGATTCCTGCATGCGTATTACTAATGGCTGTGGTTTCATTTGCGCCCAACCCAATTATATTTCCTTCAACTGTAACCGCGCTACTTCCCCCATAAATATAGAGGCCACTTCCAGCCGCGCTGCCAGAGAGGATGTTTTCTTCGCCTGATGTGCTTCCGCCGACCTGAATGTTCGTCGAGTTTTGAATTGAGAGGGCTGACCAACCATTGGCTAATACTGTGTTGCCACCAGAGTTTACGCCGAAGTAGTTTCCTGCAATATCGCCTATGTCGCTGGAGATGAATATGGCACCGTCATTGGTATTGCCGGAAATGAGGTTCCTATTAGTGGCACTCCCATTGCCTACATTGATGTTGTTACCAACCGTGACATAAAGTCCTATCCTATTTGGCAATGCGGTAAGGCCATCGGCTGTAGTCCCTGTATAATTCCCGATGACATCAATATTTGTGCTGCCTGTGAGGTGAATGCCATAGTCCGTGTTGCCACTTGCAATGTTTCTTTCGGTTCCTGGCCCACCAATTACAGCGTTAGTTGAACTCGCTAAATAGAGACCATTCGTGCCATTGCCTATGTCGCTGACCCCATCTGAACCAACGCCCAAGAAGTTCCCTTTAATAATAGCCCCATCACTCGGGTTGGAGGCGGGATAATAAAGACCGCTACCCGAATTAAAACCGATGACATTTGCTCCCGCAAGTGTTCCGTCACCAATGATGGAATTATCACTTCCAAATATTCTGGCGCCGTTTTGGTCGTTGCCAATGTCACCTGTTGTATCCGTACTGACTCCCAAATGATTACACAGAAGTGTCAAACCGTCCGCATTGGTCGCCAATATTCCGCTGGCCGAGTGATTGCCGATGGTGAGGCCTTTTATTGTAACATTGCTTGCGCCAGAGACTGTGAGGCCGTTACTCGCGTGATTATTACCAAACAGCACGATGTAGTGTTTGCGATTTGACATGCCGCCCGTTGCATTGGGCGTCCCGTCACAGACTACGCTGCCTTGGGTCGAGCCATCTATGCTAACGCCGTCATCTGTAATGGTTGGCAAGGCGGTCGTAGGATCAATGACATGAGGCCCTAATCCGGGAATGTTGAACGTAATATTATCATCCGAGGCATTGGCATTGGCGTGATTGATCGCGTATCGCAATGTGCCAATCGTATTTGTGTCCGCTGTGGTCGTCACAATCAGAGGGTTGATGCCTGCTGTGTCTGTAAATTCGAGATAAAAGTCTAATAGCGCGCCTGTATCAGCGTTCCAACAATCTTGAACACTGAGGGTCCATGTGCCGATGGCATTTTCACCGTTAAATGCGCTCAGTGGGCTTAATGGCTGACGCTGAAATTCTGGATAAGGATTTGTTATGACATGATCGACAGATTGAATGTTTGTCGTTTCTGCATCGTCTAAACGAATGTTGAGGTTATCGAAGCCCTCACCTTCACGGTTCACGATTGTTACATTTGTACCGTTCGGGGACTGCAAGGAAATCAGCAAATCTTCTTTGTATGTATGCGATATAATCAAACCAACATTCAAGTCGCCGATCGTAAATGAGTCTATGACATTTATGGAGCGCGTTACAGTCGTTCCACAAACATTAGAGCCTGTGCCATCGGGTATGGCCGTGCTGCCAGAACTTGAATAGTTAAAGGTCGCCGCAAATGCAGGCGCAAAAGTCAGCACAAAAATTGCTGTTATAATAACCAATGATTGACAAAGGCGAGCCATGCGCCTTTGTAGTGTTAAAAATTAAATAGAGTATAAATGGTGTGGAAAAGAGTTTCCGCCCATTTAAGTGTTTTATATTCGCCTTATTGGCTCTCTGGCGTCGTGACTTTGATGCCGTCCAAATCATCACTCATTAGGATTTGGCAGCAGAGGCGTGAGTTATCTTGCACATTCTCGGCAAAATCGAGCATACTCTCTTCCATATCGTCTTTTTCCTTGAGCTTACCAAGCCAAGCGTCATCGATATAGACGTGGCACGTGGCACAGGCGCAAGCGCCGCCACAATCGGCATCAATTTCAGGAATCATATTTTGGACGGCGGCTTCCATAATGGACGTACCTGATTTGGCCTCGACTTCGCGTTCTGTGCCTTCACTATCAATATAAGTAATTTTTGCCATGAAATGGACCTTTTTCGTCTGTCAATTCAGACCTCTATCTAAGGGCTTGCCATGATTTTACAAGACGCTATCACTGCGGGTGTGACAAAGTTTATTTGCAAAAATGAAGCCGAAATGTTGGCCTTGGGGGGGCGAATAGGCGCTGTTTTAAAAACGGGCGATTGTTTGGCCCTGACAGGCGATTTAGGGGCGGGAAAAACGACCCTTGTTCGGGGGCTAATTCAGTCTTTTACCCATGGTGAAGAGGTGCCGTCGCCGACTTATACGCTTGTTCAGACCTATGAGTTGCCACATTACGAATTATGGCATTGTGATTTATACCGTCTCAAAAGCCCTGATGAAGCCTTTGAACTGGGATTGATAGACGCATTTGATGAAGCGGTTTGTGTTTTGGAGTGGCCTGATAAAATCGGGCCTTACCTGCCAGAAGATGCGCTGACGATTGAGATTAAGTTCCTCGCCGAGGGTCGCGAAATTATCTTAGGCGGCGATTGGCCTAGTCTTGATATGTTTGGCCTTGATGTCTGATCGCCTAAGCCAGATTAATGACTTTCTCAGCGATTGCGGTTGGGGCAATGCGGATCGCAGCGCTATTCAAGGCGATGCCTCAACACGGAGCTATGAACGGCTGTCCAAGGGTGGGCAAAAAGCTGTTCTGATGAATGCCCCTAAAGGGGCTGAATTACCGAGTGAACCCGAAGGGGCAACTGTCGAACAGCGCAAAGCCTTAGGCTATAATGCCTTGGCGCGATTGGCCGGCCCCAATATGGAGAGCTTCACCTGTATCGCGAATGAATTATCCATTCGCGGGTTTTCTGCGCCGCGTATTCTGGCCGCCGATTTAGACACCGGGCTATTGCTCCTCGAAGATTTTGGTGATCCCGTCTATGCAAAGGTGATTGCGGCGGATGCGTCGAAAGAGACACCGCTTTATGAGGCGGCCGTGGATACACTCGCTGCGATTTATCGGAGTTCCTTTCCAAAGGTCTTTTCCTATCGCGATGTGAAATGGCGGGTGCGGACATATGATGAAGCGGCGTTGCTGGCCGAGACGGATTTATGCCTCGATTGGTTTGCCAAAGATTTTGGACGGGAATTTGGTAAGGTGGCGCGTGAGGAGTTTTATGCACTCTATGCAGAGAGTTTTAAATATCTCGACGCCCATGCGTTGGGATTAGCTCTCAGAGATTTCCATGCGGAGAACCTATTTTGGTTACCCGAACGGGACGGCATTTCCAATGTGGGTTTGATTGATTTCCAAGATGGTTTGTTCGTTCATCCATCCTATGATTTGATGTCTTTAATCACAGATATTCGCCGCGATGTATCGCCAGAATTGAAAGAGCCTTTGATGGCGCGGTTCTGCGATAAGGCAGGATTGAACTTCGATGATGATTTCCGAGCGGCTTATGCGGTGATGAGCGTACAGCGCGGGACGAAGCTTTTGGGCTTTCCTGTGCGTGCGGATTTGAAATTTGGCAAACCGCAATATCGGGCTTTGCTGCCACGGGTTAAAC
>CAYGSV010000165.1:0-1423 GCA_964352635.1 uncultured Algimonas sp. | reverse complement strand
GGTTAAACATCATTTAAATCAAGATTTAGCGCATCCGGCTGTTGCGCCCATTCGCGAGTGGTTCGCGAATAATATGCCGGAGGTTCTTACGTGAAGACAAATATCAAGACAGCCCCAATTAAAACAGCCATGGTGATGGCGGCGGGGCATGGCACCCGTATGCGACCGCTAACCAATGACCGTGCGAAAGCCATGGTAGATGTGGCGGGGAAGCCGCTCATTGATCACACGTTAGACCGCCTAATGGAGGCAGGCGTAGAGCGTGCTGTCGTGAACGTTCACGCTCATGCAGACCATCTCGAAGACCACCTTCGCAAACGTCCGAGTCGCCTTGAAATCATTATATCTGATGAACGGGAAGAATTATTGGAAACGGGCGGTGGCTTGGTGAAGGCTCTGCCCCTACTCGGTGATGACCCCATTTTTATTTGTAATATCGACGCGATATGGGTTGAGTTTGACCCTGTTTTAGAGCGTTTAAAATCAGCGTGGGACCCCGTGAAAATGGACGAACTTTTGATGTTGGCGCGCAAGGATATGACCTTAGGCCATGACGGGGCTGGGGATTTTGACTTAGCCACAACAGGCCAGTTGTCGCGACGCTCGGGTGACACGGCGCCCTATTATTATTCAGGGGTACAAATCTTCAAACCGTCTTTGGCTAAGCCTTTTCCGATTGAGAAATTCTCTCGTAATAAAATCTGGGATGAGAGTCTCAAACGTCGCGGTCTATTCGGGACAGTTATGCCAGCCTTTTGGATGCATGTCGGCGATCCCAAAGCTAAATTAGCCGCAGAAGCGGTATTGCAACAGGCCCGTAAAACATGAGCCTAAATGGTGTTTTCAATATGCCCTCTGGTGTGCCGTTTCTCGGCTCGCTGGCGCAGGGGTTAAGAGTAGAATTGGGCGATGATTTATCGCGCGCGCTTATTCTCTTGCCGACGCGTCGGGCTGTGCGTGGATTGACAGATCTATTCCTGCAATCTGCTCGAGAAAGCGAGAGCGGGGTGATTTTCCTGCCCCGCCTCAACACCCTCGCTGATATTGATCCGAATGAGCCGCCCTTTGAACCAAACGATGTCGCGGGTCTTGTGCCGCCGTCTATCGACCCTGTGCAAAGACGGTTTGAAATGGCGCGGGTGATTGAGCAATTCTATCGCCGCGCCTCTGACATGCCCTTGGATGCGGCGGCGGCTTTATCCTTGGCTGACCCGCTCCTGACGATATTGGATGATGCAGCATCAGAAGAAACCAAGATTTCAGAGCTTGCCAAACTCGCAGAAATACAAGCCTTTGCGGCGGAGCATTTTCAATATCAGGCAGAACTTTATAAAATCATCCAAACCTATTGGCCGCAACGACTCGCTGAGATTAAGGCGCTTGAACCCAAAGCGCGACAAGTGCGTGTGCTTGATACGTTGAC
>CAYGSV010000164.1:2289-6142 GCA_964352635.1 uncultured Algimonas sp. | reverse complement strand
TTCACGCTCATATTTCTGAACTGATTTCACCGGAATACCGTCGAGGTAACCCCGTGTACCCGCATAAATAACAGCCACTTGCTCTTCCACTTGAAGCGGAGAAAATTGTGGTTGCTTCAAGAGCTCTGTCAAACGTTCACCACGGGCCAATAGGGCCTGTGTCGACGCATCAAGGTCAGAACCGAACTGTGCAAAGGCCGCCATTTCGCGGTACTGCGCCAATTCACCTTTAATCGGACCCGCAACCTGTTTCATCGCTTTAATCTGAGCCGAAGAGCCTACGCGAGACACGGATAGGCCGACGTTCAAGGCTGGACGAATACCTTGGAAGAACAAATCTGTTTCCAAGAAAATCTGACCATCCGTAATCGAAATCACATTTGTCGGAATAAAGGCCGAAACATCGTTACCTTGTGTTTCAATAATTGGTAGCGCTGTCAAAGACCCGCCACCATTATCCTCGTTCAACTTCGCTGCACGCTCAAGAAGACGGGAGTGAAGATAGAAAACGTCACCCGGATAAGCTTCACGGCCCGGAGGACGACGAAGAAGAAGTGACATTTGACGATACGCGACAGCTTGCTTTGACAAATCATCATAAATGATGAGGCCGTGCATGCCGTTATCGCGGAAATATTCGCCCATGGCGCAACCTGCAAAGGGTGCCAAGAACTGAAGCGGCGCAGGTTCAGACGCTGTCGCCGCCACGATGATAGAGTAATCCATAGCACCGTTTTCTTCGAGTGTCTTAACGAGCTGAGCCACTGTTGAACGCTTTTGTCCAACAACAACATAGATACAATATAGCTTGTCGTTTTCACGATCTTCGTCAAACGCCGCTTTTTGGTTCAAAATCGCATCAACCGCGACGGCTGTTTTACCTGTCTGACGGTCACCAATGATCAATTCACGCTGTCCACGTCCAACAGGGATAAGCGCGTCAATCGCCTTAATACCTGTCTGTACGGGCTCGTGTACGCCTTTGCGGGGCATAATGCCGGGCGCTTTAACATCCACACGACGGCGCTCTGATGATTTGATTGGGCCTTTGCCATCAATCGGCTCACCTAGCGGGTTTACAACACGACCCAAGAGGCCTTTGCCGACAGGCACGTCAACGATTTCGCCGAGGCGCTTGACTGTGTCGCCTTCTTTAATGCCGCGGTCATCACCAAAGATAACAGCACCGACATTGTCGCTCTCAAGGTTGAGGGCCATGCCCTTAATTCCACCAGGGAATTCAACCATCTCACCGGCGCGGACATTGTCCAAACCATAAATACGGGCAATACCATCACCGACCGATAGCACCTGTCCAACGTCAGAGACTTTGGCTTCTTTACCAAAATCTTTGATTTGCTTTTTCAGGATGCTGGAAATTTCCGCAGCACGAATATCCATTGTGTAACCTCTATGCTTCTTTGAGGGTCAAACGTAAGTCCTCAAGTTTTGTCTTGAGGGAGCTATCATATAAACGCGAACCAACGCGCACGACGAAACCACCCAAAAGATCAGGATCGACAGATGTCTCAACCTGAACTGGGCGTCCCAGCGATTTTTTTAAATTTGTTTTGAGCGACGTGACTTGAGCCGCTGTTAATTTTTGCGCGCTTGTGACTTTCGCGACCTGAGAGCCCTTACGGCGGGCAACCATATCTTCGAAGGCGGCGATAATGCCTGGTAATTGGTCAGCGCGGCGATTCCCTGCGACAGTTCCGATGAATTGTGTCGTCAGCGCTTTGAGTTTTGCTTTCTTCGCAACAGCTGTCAAAGCTGCCACTTTGTCTTCAGTCGCAAAGACAGGTGAGTTCAACATGGCTTGCAAATCATCGCTTTTGGCGAACAAGCCCTTGAGCGTTTTCATGTCTTTTTCAATAGAATTCAATGACTTGGCATCCTCTGCCAACTCAAGCAACGCTTGGGCGTAACGAATGGGCGCTTCGCCGGTAATGACTTCAGTGTCTGACACGTATCAAGTCCGTCTCTTCGGGATGAGCCAAGAACTGAGGCTCGCTTAACATAAATATAGCGGTATAAACTGAGCCGAAACAGACTGATTCAGCCAAGCATACCCGCCAAACTCGCGCGCCTTTAGCATGGGTGTTTTAGGATGCCAAGGGCGGAATTCGCCCCATTGCAGAGAGAGTTCATGTGGCATCTAAACGCAATTACATAAAACTCTGTGGGTCTATGTCGATTTGGATTTTATACTTTGTTGGCGGGCGGATTTTTCCTCGCCAGACGGCCATGTAGCGCGAGAGGTTTACGCTGGCTTCGGCTTGGATAAACAGGCGACGGCGGTAAAACCCGCGCAAGCGACCGATGGGGGGCTCTGATGGCCCTAAAATCTCAATACTATCTGCGCGTGGGGCGAGGCTGACCATTTTCTTTGCAAGAGATTCGACCTTTTGACGGTCCGGTCCAGACAATATGACCGCCGCGAGTTTGCCAAAGGGCGGCAGGCCCAACATCTCTCGCATAGCCAGTTCGACGCCGATAAATAATTCCCTGTCCCCTGCCGCTAAAGCCAAGAGGGCTTCATGTTCGGGTTGATGGGTTTGAATCAGCGCACGGCCTTTTTTCTCCGCTCGCCCGGCTCGTCCCGCGACTTGAACCAAAGTTTGATAGGTCCGCTCCCCTGCGCGCGGATCACCCCCTGCCAAGCTTAAATCTCCATCGACCACACCGACGAATGTCAAATGCGGGAAGTTATGGCCTTTCACCACCATTTGCGTCCCGACGAGGATATCAATCTCACCCCGTGCCATGCGGTCCATGCGGTCTTTGATGGCATTGGGATTGCCTGCTGTGTCTGAGCTAAAAATTTCAATCTTTGCACTTGGGAAATACCGTTCCGCTTCTTCGGCGACGCGTTCCACGCCTGGCCCGACGGGTGTGAGGCTGTCCTCCGCTTTACATATTGGGCACTCAGTCGGCATCCGCATAGAAAAGCCAGTGAGATGACACATGGCCCGCCCCGTCGCGCGATGTTCGACGAGCCAGCTATCCGTATCGGGGCTTTTAAGTTTTTCACCACACGAGCGACATATAATCAGCGGCGCATAACCACGGCGGTTCAAATACAGCATGGATTGTTCGCCGCGCTCTAATCCTTCCCGCACTGCCTCAATCAGAGGCGCAGAAAGGAAGTCGCCCTTTTCGGCGGGTGTGTCTTTCAAATCCACCAAAGCAATATCGGGCAAAACAGCCGCACCGGGGCGTTCGGGCAAGACGATATGGGCGTAACGCCCCGACCGCGCATTATGCAGACTTTCCAAAGACGGCGTCGCCGACGCCAAAATCACAGCATGACCCGACAGCTTGGCCCGCACAATCGACATATCGCGGGCATTATATATGACGCCCTCTTCTTGCTTATAGGATGTGTCATGTTCTTCATCGACGACGATGAGTTTCAAATCCGCAAAAGGCAGATAAAGCGCAGACCGCGCACCGACGACAAGCTTCGCCCGTCCTTGCGCCACTTCGCGCCAAACACGGCGACGCGGCGCCTCGCCAACGGCCGAATGCCACGCCGCAGGTTCAACGCCGAAGCGTTTAGTAAAGCGTTCTAACCCCGCTTGGGTCAAGGCGATTTCGGGCACAAGGACAAGCACCTGCCCGCCTTTCCGCAGCGCCTCAGCCACGGCTTCAAAATAGACTTCGGTTTTCCCTGACCCCGTCACACCGTCCAATAAGCTGACGGAAAAATCAGAGAGCCGCATATTCGCGACGAGTTCTAGCGCCGCCTCATCTTGACCTTCGCTAAGCACCATACTGGGATGGTCCGGGTTAGGCACATCAAACCGCGCATCGACGCCCACAGACAACTCATACATCCCCCCGACTATGA
>CAYGSV010000164.1:0-2279 GCA_964352635.1 uncultured Algimonas sp. | reverse complement strand
CAGCTAACGCCGTCGCGACGGGCAGAGCCGACTCATCCAGCGCCCCGCCGGTGACGAAGCCTTTCCCGCCCCCCGCGCTCCCTCCGGCACGGGCGGCAATCTCGCTGGCACGCGCGGGAAACGGACCACCTTCTCGCAGTACCGCCCGTCGCGACGGCGTTAGCTGTTTCGGCGTCACACCTGTTGGCCGATATTGCGAAACAATCGGGCTAGGGTCGAGCGCCTTGTAAGACCGCATCACCATCCGCAGCACTTGTCCTGGCGAGGTCACATTATATTTGGCCGTCCATAGAATGAACCTCACAAGCTCAGGCGAGAGCGGTCGCGTTTCCTTACGCTCGACTATAGACTTTAACTCTCGGCCTTTTTCGGCAGGTGCAAAACCGACGACGACCCCTAGCTTCATTTGCTTGCCAATGGGCGCAAAAACGAAATCTCCTACATCCAGATCCATCTGTTGCGGCACCGCATAATCAAATGCGCCGGGAACATTCACAGGAAATAGAACTTGTGCGTTTTGCATAATCTTGATTCGTGATAACAGACTGCGACTCTAACACCCTCGAATTGGACATAAAGCCATGAAATTTTTTGTTGATAGTGCAGACCTAGACGCCATTGCCGCGTTAAATGATATTGGCTTGGTCGACGGCGTCACGACCAACCCGTCTATCATCGCCAAATCTGGACGCGATTTTAAAGACGTCATCGCAGAAATTTGCAAAATCACAGACGGCCATGTCAGCGCCGAAGTCGTCGCGACAGACGCAGACGGCATGATCGCCGAAGGTCGCCACTTGCGCCAAATCGCTGATAATGTCTGTGTGAAGCTACCGCTCACAATGGCGGGCCTGAAAGCCTGCAACACTTTATCCAAAGAAGGCACGCCGACCAATGTCACGCTTTGTTTCTCGCCTAATCAGGCCTTGCTCGCAGCAAAATGTGGCGCGACCTATATTTCGCCTTTCATTGGTCGTTTGGACGACATCACTTTGGACGGCCTCGAGTTAATCGAAGACATCCGCACGATTTATGACAATTACGGGTTCGAGACAGAAATCCTCGCCGCCTCTATTCGAAATGCTAACCATGTCAAAGAATGCGCCCTTGTCGGCGCTGATGTCATGACAGCTCCACCAAAAGTGATCGAAGGACTCTCTAAACACGTCCTTACAGACAAAGGCCTAGAAGCCTTCATGAAAGACTGGGCCGCGACGGGTCAGAGTATTTTGTAAGGCAAAATCGATATTTAGTTTACCAAGCCCGGCAATGTCCGGGCTTTTTTAATGGTCACTCGCCGAATTAAACTGGCTTGTGAATTATCAAAATATTGAATCTGAACCCCCTTAAAAGAAAAGAAAAAATAAAGATTTTAAGGGACTAAAATCATGAATGAACTCGATATTTTGCGCTGGCTTCACATCATCGCAATGGTCTATTGGCTGGGCGGTGAATGGGGTGTTTTCCAAACCTCCTATAAAGTCGTGGATCACAGGCTGTCTTATGATGAGCGGATGCGGCACATGGATACGGCCTATCGTATCGACATTATGGCGCGCACGGGGATTATTTCACTCTTACCTCTTGGCCTCCACATGGGTTACATTTACGGTATTCAGCCGCTCGGTGGACACTGGTTGACAGGCATGTGGATTGTCTATGCCGCTTGGTTTGCTCTGACATGGATGGCCTTTGCCAATCGCAATAAACCGCTCGGCGCGAAACTTTATCGGATTGAAGATTGGACGCGTTACATCCTCATTCCAACATTAATTATAGTCGGCCTCGCATCTCTGATGGGTTACGGCCCGCTCTCTGCTGAAGACGGTGAGAAGTGGTATTCCGCCAAAGTGCTGACTTATGGCCTCGCCCTCATTATTGGTGTCATTTTACGTCTGATCATGCATGAGTGGCAGGATAAGTTCAAAATCCTCGCCCTAGGGCCAGATGCCGCTGTTGAAGCCAAACTGTCTCAGTCCATCAATATAGGCCGCTCTGTCGCTTATCTTTATTGGATATTGATTGCAGGAACAGCCTTCTTTGGGGCGGTCAAACCGTTTTAAAGAATACAAGCTAGAGGGTTTAAAACCTAACTGAGGATATTCATCCTCGGTTAGATTTTTCGTTTCCCGCATTAGAGCGCATTTCTAAACTTTTTAATCCACGCCTAAAAAAGCCGGGTTATTTTCATACTGTTCTTTTGGACACGGACAGGTGAGACGTCGCTTACTGGTTCAAGAGACAGCGGGACTGAGCATCTGGGTTGTGCAAATCGCATT
>CAYGSV010000163.1:0-6282 GCA_964352635.1 uncultured Algimonas sp. | reverse complement strand
GTATAGGTCACGCGAAAGCGATCGCTTTCAATCTTTGTATTCTCAAATCCAAGACCTTGGCCTGTTGCTGCAGGTCCATAAGCGGATGGCCCTGTGGCACAGGCTGCAAGGGATATAGCTGCGATAACAGAAAGTAAAACATGTTTCATAAAGGTCTCCCTACCCACATATTTTAGAGTAATCGTGGATAATTTTATCGTATATTTTATTCACCATAGCAAAATGACGCTGACTATGACATGAACAATTCGACATAATCCGCATGAGGGCAGCATGCGATACACAGAGACGAAAATGAGTGATATAGCACTTGATGATATACTGACCCCACTCGCCATTACGGTGATTATCGATCAAAAGGTCAGAGACCCGGAACTTTCCGCCTTTGTAGAACAAGGTATTGGTCTATCTGAGCTCTTTGAAATTAGCAATGTTTCGGAAGATCACATTAGGTCTTGGTATGTAGATAACGCACCCGATTTAAAAGAAAAGCTAACCACGAAACGCCGTAACACCCTCGTTCTGCGGGCGCTCACGCGTTTTATCGAAGATGTTCATATCGAGAATGTCTATGATGCGATGGTCGCCATCTCAGTCAGTGACAAGGAATATCATGTTGAAGAAAGCGACCTCATCAGGTCTGCCGCGTCTATTTGGGGGTTTGAACGGCCTCCGATTAAAGTTGACGCCCGCAAAGATTGATTCACGGTGAAAGACTCGCTTTTGCGGAAAAATATTTATAAGTAAACCTATGGCAGACTTTTTAAAAAATGACCCAATTTACTCGGCTGTGGTCGAAATTCTTGCCGTGACGGTTCTTCTGGATATGAAAGAACGAGACATTGAGCTTATCGAATTCACCCATGCGGGTATAATTCACACCCAATTTATTCACGCAGAAAAAATCGTAACACGCGACCATTTATTGTCTTGGTTTGCGGCGAATAAAGAGGAAATTAAGCGAAACCTCACTGCCGAAAACTCACTAACTTACAAAACCGAATTACTAAAACGCATCGAAGACAGTGAGCTTCAAAGGCGCGTTTTAGCATCAATTTTCACAATATCAGTATGTGATTATGATCTTCATGACGAAGAGCAAGACTTCATCAAGATTGCCTTGGATATTTGGAAGCAACCTATGCCATCACCCGATTGCTTGGACGCTGTTGCTTAAACCAAGTAAAAAAGCGCCGAAGCGCTTTTCTTTTTTCCGAAGATTTTACTCTATTCCGCTTCCATGGCTTCTCGGCGGCGGCTTTCTTTCTTGCGTTCATGTTCGAGTAAGTAACGCTTCCGAATACGGATGTTTTCTGGGGTTACTTCGACCAATTCATCATCATTGATAAATTCTAGCGCATATTCCAGCGTCACATCAATCGGCGTGGTCAAAACAACGGCTTCATCTGTACCAGAAGCCCGGACGTTAGTGAGCTGCTTACCTTTGAGGACGTTGACAACCAAGTCATTATCGCGGGCATTAATGCCGATAATCATACCTTCATAAACTTCTTCAGCATGTCCGATGAACATCTTGCCACGCTCTTGAAGATTCCAAAGTGCGAAGCCAGCGGCTTTACCGTTCCCATTGGAAATCAGTACGCCTTTATGTCGGCGGCCAATGCCCGCCTTTGTACGCGGCTTATAGGCGTCAAAGTTGTGATAAAGCAGACCTGTGCCTGATGTCAGCGTCATAAATTCAGATCGGAAACCAATCAGGCCACGTGTCGGAATTTCATAATCAAGACGGACACGGCCTTGCCCATCAGGCACCATGTCTTTCAGGCTACCTTTACGCTCACCCAGCTTTTCCATGATGGAGCCTTGGTGATCAGATTCAACGTCGACGGTCAGCGTTTCCCACGGCTCACAAAGCTCGCCATCAATCTCTTTATTGATAACTTGCGGACGTGAAATCGCAACTTCATAGCCTTCACGACGCATATTCTCGATTAATATAGAAAGGTGCAATTCACCACGGCCAGACACGCGAAATTTATCAGCTTCGTCCAGCTGCTCAACCCGCAAAGCCACATTGTGAATAAGCTCTTTTTGCAAGCGGTCATTGATATTACGTGACGTCACATACTTGCCTTCGCGGCCCGCAAAAGGTGAATCATTCACTTGGAACGTCATAGAGATTGTCGGCTCGTCCACAGAGAGCGCAGGCAAAAGCTCTACCTTATCTGGGTCACAAATCATGTCCGAAATACCGAGCTTATCGATACCCGTGAAACAACAAATATCACCCGCTGAGACTTCGTCCATTTCAACGCGCTCAAGACCCATGAAACCATAGAGCAAGAGCACTTTGGCTTTACGTTCTTTTCCGTCGGGCGTCGCCACAATCACTTGTGAGTTACGCTTAATTTTACCACGTACAACTCGGCCAATACCGATAACGCCCGTATAAGAGTTATAATCAAGGGCTGAGACCTGAAGCTGTAGCGCACCGTCTGGGTCTACATCAGGCACAGGTACATGTTTTACAATCGCTTCGAAAAGCGGTGTCATATCTTCGCCGACGGCGTCAACTTCGTGCGACGCCCAACCATTCAAAGCGGAGGCATAAACAACGGGGAAATCAAGCTGTTCATCCGTTGCGCCGAGGCGGTCAAACAGATCAAACGTTTGATCCACCGCCCAATCAGGACGCGCGCCATTGCGGTCAACTTTATTAACAACAACAATTGGCTTAAGCCCCTGGGCCAAAGCCTTTTTCGTCACGAATGTCGTTTGCGGCATGGGGCCTTCAACAGCATCAACAAGCAAGACAACTGAGTCGACCATAGAGAGCACGCGCTCAACCTCACCGCCGAAGTCCGCGTGACCTGGAGTATCGACGATATTAATGCGCCAATCTGTATTCTCTTTGTCTTTCCAACCGATGGCCGTATTTTTGGCCAAAATCGTAATGCCGCGTTCTTTCTCAATATCATTTGAGTCCATTACGCGCTCTTCGCGCTCACCGCGTTCATCTAGCGTTCCAGACTGCCGCAGGAGCTTATCAACAAGCGTCGTTTTGCCGTGGTCAACGTGAGCGACAATCGCCACATTGCGGAGGAATTTAATCGAGTCAGACATGGAGTTCGCCATTTATTCAAGAATTGCGCGCTCCATACGGTATTGGCGCACAAAGTCTAGGGATTTCATCACTCACGCCTTGAGAGCAAAGCCCTTTTAACGGCGGTCTTTTTTGCGTGTGTTTTTTCGAGTGCCTTTTTTAGTACCGCTTGACTTGGCCTTGAGGGCCGCCGCTCTGGCCAGTTTTTTCTTATGTGGTTTTTTAGGCTTTTCATCACTTGAGCCTGACGTGTTCGTCGGGCCAGCGTCACTATCTTTTTTCACGCGCGATTTGCGTTTGAAACTACCCTCTTCATAGAAAGACGTATTCTTGGGTTTACCTTTAAACTTCGCCTTTTCTTTGTTCTTTGAGGGCGGCTTTTCTTTTCTAGCACTGTCTTGTCTAACACTGTCTTTCTTGGCGTCAGAATATTTTGAACGACGGTTTGGCTTGTCATGTGCGCTGCTTTGCGCGTTTAAATCTGGCGTGCCTTCAATACGTGTGGCTGTAATCGCCTTTTCAATCTTTCCGTCTGGGCCAATTGTGTCCACAAAATCGCTCACGCAGGACTTATCTAACTCGATGAAAGTTTTAGTCTCTGTTATTTTAATCGTCCCAATATCAGCCTTTTTCAAACCGCCCGATTTTAACAACATTGGCAAAATCCATTTGGGTTCTGCCTTTTGCTTTCGGCCCAAATTAAGCGAAAACCAAATGCTGTCGTCAAAATCAGACCGTAAAGCTTGATTGCCTCCGCTTGACTTTTTACGACTCCGCTTATCCTCTCTCGGGTCATAAGCGACATGTAGCAATTCCTCAGGTGCCGACTGTCCCGCACGGTATTGGCGGATAAAGGCCGTCGCGATATGTTCAGGCGAATGGGCTTTGAGGAGGCGCGTAACCATTGTCCGTTCTTCTTCACTCACCTCGTTATCCAAAGTCATATTCGATAAGAGCCGTTCATTATCACGCTCAATTATTTCCTCAGCACTGGGCGGGGCTGTCCACTCTGCCGTGATATTTGCGTCCCGCAAAATACGTTCTGCATTGCGGCGGCGATTAGGGGTGACAATCAAGGCCGAAACACCTTTGCGTCCTGCCCTGCCTGTACGGCCCGAGCGATGAAGCAAAGCTTCGCGATTTTTCGGCACATCGGCGTGAATTACAAGCTCAAGATCTGGCAGGTCAAGGCCCCGCGCGGCCACATCAGTCGCTATACACACTTGCGCGCGTCCATCGCGCATGGCTTGTAGCGCATGGCTACGTTCAGCCTGTGACAACTCTCCTGATAAGGCGACCACAGAAAATCCGCGGTTATTAAACCGCTGTGTCATGCGGTTTACGGCAATGCGTGTATCGCCAAACACGATCGCGTTCTTGGCATTGTAATATCGCAGCACATTGATAATCGCGTTTTCGCGGTCGGATGTGGCCACCGTCATCACTTTGTATTCGATATCTAAATGCTGCTTGGCTTCTGCGGCTGTGTTTACGCGTACGGCGTTCCGCTGATATTTCTTGGTCATACCCAGAATAGTCTTTGGGACCGTGGCAGAGAACATGAGCGTACGACGCTCTTCTGGTGCCGCGCCTAGAATTTGTTCTAACTCTTCGCGGAAGCCCATCTTAAGCATTTCATCCGCTTCATCCAAAACAATGGCTTTAAGGCCACTCATATCCAGCGAACCACGTTTGATATGATCACAAAGTCGTCCGGGTGTACCCACGACGATATGAGCCCCGCGTGCCAAAGCCCGACGTTCATCGCGCATGTCCATACCGCCCACGCAACTCGCAGTTTTCGCGCCAGCCTCTTTATAAAGCCAATCAAGCTCACGTTTGACTTGCAGTGCCAATTCTCGTGTCGGTGCGATGGCAAGGGCCAAAGGCGCATTTGCGGGCTCCAAGACTGTAAAGTCGTTTAATAAGGTCGATGCCATGGACAAACCAAAGGCAACCGTTTTCCCTGACCCTGTCTGCGCAGAAACAAGAAGGTCTTTCCCTAAATATTTAGGGTCAAGGACTTTATCCTGTACTGGCGTTAGGGTGCTATATCCCTTTTTCTCCAACGCTTCAGCGAGCGCAGGGTGGGCGTGAATTAAATTAGACATTGAAAATCTTTCTGACCACCCAAATAGTGCGCGGTATCTCTGCGCGCTCCCTATGGGGTTTAGACCATTTTGCATAGGGTATTCTGCATAGAAGGGCATCAGTTTCAGTGCAACGCTAGTCGTTAAAAACAAAACCTCGTCAAACGCTTGCATCTTACACCTTCCCTTGCCACATCTAGCCAAACACCATTCTGAGGATTTCCATGCGTACTGATACCGCTCCGACACCGACACGCCTCTCTGATTACACACCGCCTAATTTTAAGATTGAGAGCGTCTATTTGGATTTTGACCTCAAACCAGAGGCGACGCGCGTAAAGTCGAAACTAATTGTTTCACGCCTTGGTAAAGGGAACCTCGTGCTTGACGGCGAAGAGATTGACCTGAAATCCGTCACTGTCGATGGGAAATTACTTAAACGACGTGATTACTCACTTACTCAAACATATCTCACACTTAAAAATCTGCCGGACAGTTGCGTGGTGGAGATTGAGACGGTGTGTAACCCTGCCCAGAATGCAACTCTCATGGGGCTTTATGTATCGGGCGGACGGTTTTGCACGCAATGTGAGGCCGAGGGCTTTCGCCGCATCACCTATTATCCTGACCGCCCTGATGTTCTGTCTGTATTCAAAGTGCGCATGCAGGCCAGTCTCAAAGACTATCCTTACCTTCTCGCCAACGGAAATATGATTGAGAGTGGCGTTTTGAAGGGCGGTGAGACCCATTATGCAGTCTGGGAAGACCCTTTCCCTAAACCGGCTTACCTCTTTGCGCTTGTCGCGGGTGAATTTGATATCCTTGAAGACAGCTTCACCACGATGAGCGGGCGAGACATTCCACTCACGATTTATGTCGACCCCGGTGATGCGCCGCGTGCAGAATATGCGATGGATAGCCTAAAGCGTTCTATGAAATGGGATGAAGAGGTGTTTGGGCGCGAATATGATCTTGATCGTTTCATGATTGTCGCCGTTCGGGACTTTAATTTTGGTGCCATGGAAAACAAAGGGCTGAACATTTTCAACTCCTCACTCCTGTTGGCCGATGCCGCAACCGCAACGGATATGAATTTTGAACGCATTGAGTCCGTTGTGGCCCATGAAT
>CAYGSV010000162.1:0-6299 GCA_964352635.1 uncultured Algimonas sp. | reverse complement strand
GTATAGCTGCGGTTATTACCGCTGACCGCGCCGTCTATGATGGACGTAATCTTCGCCCGTTGGTCATAGGTATAAGACAGATCAAGCGCCGTCACGCCGCCGCCTGTCGCCAAGAGGCGATCAGGCAAGAGGCGCGTATTCAGCGTTTGGGTAAAATCTTATTCCCCTGAGGGGGGTTAGGTTTTTTCAGAGACTAAAAAAGCTACAGGGTATCTATCACTTTCCTGAATTAATTTACACTTTGGCGACCAGAGATGAAGTGTCCATAACTCAGGTAAGGATAAAAAATATTTTAATTCCTTAATTGTACCTGATAAGAATCTTACTTCGTCAGTTGGCGAAAATTCGCCGCAAAAGACGAACAATAAATCAACTTTTTTTGATTTTAAATGTTTTTCAATATCATCAAGAAAATCGAAGAAGCCATTAGTAGCGCCTTGATTTGATCTGAGTTGTTTATAAATAGAAAAAGCTAATGCAGCGCTTTTGTTTTCAGAGGTTTTTATGAAAAAAACGTGATCAAATTTCTCTACTTCACCTCTACTTAGCCATTCTCGTAGAAAATTTTGCAAACCGGGCACAACATCAGGGTCGCCAGAATCTAATCCTAATAAAAACTCGAAATTATATTTAACAGCACAGCTATCTAGGTACGGTAAAATATGTTTTTTGTCCCTTGAACGAAATGATATTGCAATAGTGTATGTCACTAGTCACAACTTCCAAGATTTATACACTTACCACCTCTAGTCCTAGCTTCATTGGTTCCTTGACCTGTTCTGGCTTTATATAATTCTTTCATATCTCTATTTGATGTAGATCGGTCAGAACCTGGTTGGTTAAACACTTTACCGCTTGGTGCAACATTTCTAACATTCTGCGGGGTTGAAGTTGCAGAAGAACTCCCGTGTCCTGACGAACGAACCCTTACTAAATCCTGCCCTCCTCTTTTTACAGTCACATTTCCTCCAGCAGTCTCTACTGCGTTATCTACTTGCCCTTGTATCGTACGTGACCCTTCCGAAGGTTTTAGCCCGCGCCCTGATAATCCAACATCACACGCAGCATTATGCACCCAAACCTTACTTTCGCCAACAAAATAGGTGTTAAAGTCTGCAACTTCAAAATTATAGGTGGGTTCGATGAGGTTGGTATTGGTAACAGACAACACACTGACTTTTTCGCCTGTTTGCGTCGCAAGAATATCTTTGGGCGTTAATTCATCTGTGCGTTTCCAACCGCTTCCTTCAACCCACCAAGGGTGGTCATCCGTTGTGCGGAAGGTATGTGCTTCGCCCGTTTCAGACACTGTTTCCAAGTCCCAGATAACACGGTCATGCAAACGAATGAGGCCAAGAACAGGTTTGTAATCTGTTACGCCTGTTTCCTCATCTTTGGAGAAAACCAAGTCACCCACTTCTATGTCTTCGATAGGACGAAGACCATCTTTGGTATCGACGAGTGTACCCGCCACAAAACAACATGTCTTGTTGGCTTTGCGTGTTGCATTCGCAATTTTACCAAGCTTGGCGATTTTTCGTGCTGTCTTTGTAGGGTCAACAATGCCAACAGCCGCGCCTTTACCAGCGGCCAACAGGTCAATCTCTTCTCCTGAGGCGACTTGAATGGCGACCTCCAACGCGACATCGACGGCGAACTTTGCGACAAAGTTTAGGAACTCACCATCAGGGTCATTCGCGTTGATGGGGTCATTCCAAGTGTAGGCGTATCTGTTGAACTGACCGGGTCGTCCTGAGTCGACGAACGTCACAGGATCCACACTCAAGAACCGTCCCATGACAGGATCATAATACCTTGCCTGCATATAGTTCAGGCCTGTGGCGCTGTCTTTGATATGGCCTGTAAAGCCCGCTTGGTCGGTCAGGGCGTTGGGATTATCCATCGCAATGCCAAACGGTGTGTAGCGTTCGGTCTCGAGCACGCCTGTCGTGCCATTCATTGTGGCGACGGGGGAACCCAGATGGTCACTGAACGTAAAGTAAGCCGTATGCGCGCCAGAGGCCCCGTTACGCACTAAACGGGCAATCGATTTCCCTGCGGCCTTCACATAGTCAGAGCGCTCTTCGCCCTCTTGCCCATAGGCCATTTTCCGCACATGGATAAGCGCGCCTGTGTTGTCATACACATTGTAAATCACACGGCCATTAATGACGGACTTCACCCGTTTGAGGTTTCCGTCATAGGTATAGCTAGAACTGTTAAACGTCGTCCCGCCCAGAGAGCCCGTTAAGACCGTGGGTTGATCCGAGTAATCATAGGCAAAGGCCATGGTGCCCAAGGTCGTGACATTCCCGCGACTGTCATAGCCGACCGTGCGAGAGCCTGTCCCGCTATTGCCGAACCCTGAGCCGACAGAGGCACTATCCACGCTATTATAGACTCGGTTCTTCGCATCATATTGAAGATCGATAGTGCGGGTTAGCGCGCCGCCTGACATGAACTCCCGAGAGAGAATATTCCCAAAGGTGTCATAGTCATTGGTCTGTGTGCCCCACGGCCCCGTCGCCGTCTTCATCTGGCCCAAGGCGTCATAGGTATAGCTGCGGTTATTACCGCTGACCGCGCCGTCTATGATGGACGTAATCTTCGCCCGTTGGTCATAGGTATAAGACAGATCAAGCGCCGTCACGCCGCCCCCTGTCGCCAAGAGGCGATCAGGCAAGAGACGCGTATTCAGCGTTTGGGTAAAGTCCTGCCCATTGCCATAGTTCATCTGATAGACAGAGCCGCTCGGATGATAGGTGATGTTATCCGCGAGGACTGTCGTGCCCCATTTGGCTTGGGTGGCACAATAAAGTCCGTTGTGACTAACAACGGGCATTTTTATAAGAGTAGCGGATAGAGCCGCGTTATCATTCGCCGCGAGGGGTGGAACGAAGGCGGCATCTATGGCGCGAACGGCGGACATGGTGTCAGCCTTAAGAGGAATCGCGACGGTGTCAAAGAGCGTTTAGGCAAACGGACGTTACAACCCGCAATCAAGTGTCGGGCCTTCGCGTGTAAGTCCAAAAGGATGGACGTCCGCAGAGTTCAGTCCCTTACTGGAGACCGAAGTGAATATGTGTTTCGCAAGAGATAGAACTCTGCGGCAGCGGTTGTTGATGCGCGGCAATGATTACGAACCCCACAGTACAAGCTTAAAACAGTTTTGCTGCTCTAAACGAGGTGGTCATGCTTCCATCACAAAAGACCCGGCACACATCGTGGTGTCACCCACAATCGCTCAGTCCCGCTGTCTCTTGAGACAGAAAGTGACGCATGGAACGTCCGAAATCATTTGAGAAATGATTTCAGTGGAATGCCTCAATCGCCGGCCGATTGAGGATTACTCTCGTAACGCTCCAAACTCTCCTGTCCGCTCTCAAAAGAACAGTTTGAAATATACAAGAGGTTTCGAGCGCATGGATTAAAAGGTGTGATTATTTGATAAGGGATTGAAACATAGGCTGAATTGAAATGTCTAAACGTGGAATAATCGCCATGTCCTTCGCCAGACGTTTCGTGAAGCTCATGCTCCCGCCAGAAAGCGAACCTAATTTAATTACAGATTGAGAGGCGCTGCCGCCCTTAGATGTGCGTGTTTTTGGCGAGCCTTGCGACCCTGAACGTTTCGACGTTCGGCCATCAATAAAGAACTCATCATCCTGCGCCATGCAATGACCATAGCAGAAAACGGCTCAAGAGTCTCGACGGGAAAGAGGGGGTAAAATACAAGGTTGCGGGATAGTGTTACCCGTGGCCCAAGGTGATGGCAAAGTGGTGTCACTTTGGCCCAGTAAATAAGTCGTAAAAACAGAGCTTTAGCGTCGAAGTGGGTCACATGACCCCCTTCGCTTTATCTTGTTAATCCGCTAATTTAGCCTTTTTGTGTTTCTATCGCTCAATTACCAAACAATTGAACTTTCTTCGAGTTGAACCTTTTCATAAGGAATTTCCTGCTCATACGGTAATGCCATAGTGGGTAAATCATTCAATTCAATTGAATAAGATGAGGCTACAACTTCTGCAACAACTTCCTTCCCACTGCTTATGGTTATGAGTAATTTCTCATCAGACTTTTCTTCTTTCATATTAAAGTTTTCAATAGCATTCGTCACGCTATTTATGCGCGCCACCTCAACGAATACAATATCTACATTTACACAATTAGAATCAGGCAAAAGTCCTCTAAAAATACATACTTTATGGCTAACTGAATAAGCCCATAGCTTAAACCCAACATCAGAAAGACTTAGTGGAAGTTTTATATTAGCTATGGAATTTATCATGGATTCACCGCACGTCCATTTTTATAAAATGTTGTTCTATTTAGGAGGTCAGGGTTTTGAGTAACTCTAAAATATTCTTTCGTTGTTGTTCCGGCTTGTCCTAAAGACATATCCCTACCGGCACGAGTAACATCAAAACCGTCTAAATTAAAATGGATTGAATTGTTTGAGTTACTAGTAACATCATCAAACTTCTGCCAGAACTTTAGCATATCACCCCCAGTGCCACTTGCCCAGGCCTTATGAGTTGAGGCTCCGATGGCTGTTGCAAATTCATCAAGATTATCGGCGACTCCCAGCGCAATTCTTGTACCTGCTACAATTTCGTCCGCAGGCGAAGTAGCACCTATAGCTGCTATTCCAATGTTCGCACCAACATTTGCCGCGGTCTCTGCCGTTGCGATTGTGTAGTTTCCGACAACTGTTACCCCTGTACCTGGGCCATTGGTCATTGATCCGCCGTCGGAGGGCATTGCTCCTGCTTCACCAGCAGACTCCATAGCATCATGTGCTCGGTCTACGGCGGCATCTCCACCCCAATCAAAAAACTTTGTGAAGAAATCGAATATTCCTGCCATTCCAGTTGGGTCTATGCAGGCTACAGGGTCATTCGCACAATAAGCATAACGGTTAAAGTAAGTTTGATTTCCCGTGTCTATAAACGTGACGGGGTCTATGCTCAAGAACCGTCCCATGACGGGGTCATAATACCTTGCCTGCATATAGTTCAGGCCTGTGGCGCTGTCTTTGATGTGGCCTGTAAAGCCCGCTTGATCAGACAGAGCGTTGGGATTGTCCATGGCGATGCCGAACGGTGTGTAGCGTTCGGTCTCTAATACGCCTGTTGTGCCGTTCATGGTGGCCACGGGTGAGCCCAGATGGTCAGAGAACGTAAAGTAAGCCGTATGGGTAGCGGAGGTCCCGTTGCGGACTAAACGCGCAATAGACTTCCCCGCCGCCCGAACATAATCAGAGCGTTCTTCGCCCGCTTGCCCATAGGCCATCTTGCGCACATGGATAAGCGCGCCTGTGCTGTCATAGACATTGTAAATCACGCGGCCATCGACCACGGATTTCACGCGCTTGAGGTTGCCGTCATAGGTATAGCTGGAACTGTTAAACGTCGTCCCGCCCAGAGAGCCCGTTAAGACCGTGGGTTGATCCGAGTAATCATAGGCAAAGGCGATCGTGCCCAATGTCGTGACATTGCCGCGACTGTCATAGCCGACCGTGCGAGAGCCTGTACCGCTATTGCCAAAGCCTGTGCCGACGGCTTGGCTATCAACGCTGTTATAGACACGGTTCTTATTGTCATATTGCAGGTCAATCGTGCGGTTGGTGGCACCTGTAAAGACACGAGAGAGAATATTCCCAAAGGTGTCATAGTCATTCGTCTGTGTGCCCCACGGCCCCGTCGCCGTCTTCATCTGGCCAAGGGCGTCGTATGTATAGCTGCGGTTATTACCGCTGACCGCGCCGTCTATGATGGACGTAATCTTCGCCCGTTGGTCATAGGTATAAGACAGATCAAGCGCCGTCACGCCGCCCCCTGTCGCCAAGAGGCGATCAGGCAAGAGACGCGTATTCAGCGTTTGGGTAAAGTCCTGCCCATTGCCATAGTTCATCTGATAGACAGAGCCGCTCGGATGATAGGTGATGTTATCCGCGAGGACTGTCGTGCCCCATTTGGCTTGGGTGGCACAATAAAGTCCGTTGTGACTAACAACGGGCATTTTTATAAGAGTAGCGGATAGAGCCGCGTTATCATTCGCCGCGAGGGGTGGAACGAAGGCGGCATCTATGGCGCGAACGGCGGACATGGTGTCAGCCTTAAGAGGAATCGCGACGGTGTCAAAGAGCGTTTAGGCAAACGGACGTTACAACCCGCAATCAAGTGTCGGGCCTTCGCGTGTAAGTCCAAAAGGATGGACGTCCGCAGAGTTCAGTCCCTTACTGGAGACCGAAGTGAATATGTGTTTCGCAAGAGATAGAACTCTGCGGCAGCGGTTG
>CAYGSV010000161.1:0-6327 GCA_964352635.1 uncultured Algimonas sp. | reverse complement strand
TGATATTCGCCTCGCTATTCGCCCTGATAATGCATCTGATTTTTTCCAGTGGTTTTACTTTCGCCTGACAGGGGCCAAAGACCAAGCCTCTCGCATGGTGATTGAAAATGCCAAAGATGCTGCCTTCAAAGGCGGGTGGGATGGCTACCGCGCCTGTGCCAGCTATGACCGCAAACATTGGTTCCGTGTCAACACGACCTCTTATGAAAATGGCCAATTGATTATTGAGCACACGCCCGAACAAGACAGCATTTATTACGCCTATTTCGCGCCTTACAGTGCAGAGCGTCACCTCGACCGTATCGCGGAATATACGCAAAATTCAGATGTTTCGCTCCGTATTATTGGTCATTCCGTCGAAGGCCAAACTTTGGACTGTCTCGAAATTGGCGAAGGGGACATCAATATCTGGGTGATTGCGCGACAACACCCAGGGGAGACGATGGCCGAATGGTGGATGGACGGGTTTATCGATGCGTTGATTGCAAACGATGATGAGGCAACCCAAACGCTCCGCCAAAAAGCGAAGTTCTTTATTGTGCCAAATATGAACCCCGATGGGAGTTGTCGCGGCAATCTGCGAACCAATGTTCAAGGCGCAAACCTCAATCGGGAATGGGGCGTGGCAACTTTAGAGGACAGCCCTGAGGTTCTACACACAATTGCAGCAATGGACGAAAACCCACCTGCGCTCTGCCTTGATGTACATGGTGATGAAGCTCTGCCTTATAACTTTATCGCAGGGGCTGAAGG
This sequence comes from uncultured Algimonas sp., assembly GCA_964352635.1. Classification (GTDB taxonomy): domain Bacteria; phylum Pseudomonadota; class Alphaproteobacteria; order Caulobacterales; family Maricaulaceae; genus Litorimonas. The sequence continues at coordinate 5,574 of CAYGSV010000161.1, read as the reverse complement.
TATTCCAGGCTACACAGAGAAACAGGCGAAGAACCTCGCAGCCTTCCTTGAAGCCTATAAAAAATCATCCTCTGATTTTCAGACCAAACATGGCTATGGCCTTTCAAAACCAGGTGAGGGGAACTTGACGATGTGCACGAATTTCACGGCCCACCGTTATGATTGCCTCGCCATGACATTAGAAATGCCGTTCAAAGATAATGCTGACCGCCCAGACGAAGCGGTTGGCTGGTCACCGGAACGCTGTGCGGATTTAGGCAAGGCCGTTATCCAAGCTATGGCGGATGTGGTGGATAACCTCTAAGCGGGGTTATCCTGTACAAAGGCATAAATATCGCGGATTTTTTCCATATTTTTGAAACGCGTACGATTGCCGATTAAAAAGCAGTCGATAATCACCCAAATACCTAAGCCGCCAAAGGTAAGTAATTTGAAAATACCCGCGACGACATCGCCAACGATAAAACGATCAATGCCGAAACAGCCTAACCAACTATTCCACCCAAAGAGTTCAACAGGGTTCAGTGTTTCGTTTTGTACAATATCCATAAATTTGTGACGGTCAGCGTCATCGAATGAAGCGGCCATTTCAACCAGTTGGCGGTCATATTTATATCGGTTCATGTGTCTCTCTCCTTTTAACGCTCGATATAGTACTTATCGTTTAACAATAAAGATATAGGCGTGACCATAAGATGACACAAGGGTAAGGTTGTCGATTTTTGATGTGGACAATCACACAGGGCCTCTGCCCGAATCGGCATTTCTCTTTATAAGTGAAGATATGCAACAATATCTCGACCTTCTTTCGCATGTAATGGAAAACGGTACAGACCGTATGGACCGCACGGGCACTGGCACGCGTGGCGTGTTTGGCTATCAAATGCGATTTGATCTGTCCGAAGGTTTCCCCATGGTCACGACCAAGAAGCTGCATAAAAAATCTATTGTTCATGAGCTTATTTGGTTCCTCGCAGGTGATACGAATATCAAATACCTCAAAGAGAACGGTGTGCGGATTTGGGATGAATGGGCGGATGAAAATGGCGATCTTGGCCCGGTTTACGGGAAACAATGGCGTCGATGGGAAGGCCCAGAAGGCAAAGTAATCGACCAAGTCAAATCGGTCGTCGAGGCGATTAAGAACAATCCTTATTCACGTCGCCATATTGTCAGTGCGTGGAACCCCGCCGATGTTGACGAGATGGCGCTTCCGCCTTGTCATTGCTTGTTTCAGTTCCATGTCGCCAATGGGAAATTGAGTTGCCAGCTTTATCAACGTAGCGCGGATATCTTCCTCGGCGTGCCCTTTAACATCGCGAGCTATGCCCTCTTGGTGCATATGATGGCGCAAGTCTGTGACCTAGAAGTCGGCGACTTCGTCCACACCTTTGGCGACGCCCATATTTATTCCAATCATTTTGAACAAGTGAAGCTCCAACTCACAAGAGAGCCCATGCCGCTGCCAAAACTCACGCTTAATACCGATGTCAAAGAGATTGATGGCTTCACTTATGAAGACGTGAAGATATTGGGATATAAAGCGCACCCGCATATTGCGGGGAAGGTTGCGGTTTAGCTATGTTCGATTGGTTCAAAAAGAAAAATAATGTTGTTTTACCAAGGCCAGTTACACCATTTGCTGGTGAAGCAAAGAACGATGGAAACAATTATTTTATGCAACATAGATGGGGAGGCACCAGCAAAAATTTTCCGTTGGAGCTGTTAGGTGAGTTTTATGATGAATTATCTTCGCAAGATATAGAACATGTTAGTGTTTCTCTCGAGCATGAAAGTGCTTGGTCCCTTGGCGTTTATACTTCAGGTGCAATTGTCTATGAAAATGTTGAAGAAGGTGAACCTCGACATATGAATGGGTTATCCAAAGAGCAAACGATTAGTTTATGGAAAAAATTAGCAGAGGGTGACTTAGAAGCTATCGAGAAAGAAGATTGGCAAGATGGCTATCATTAGGAGTTTGCCGCTCCGCGCAGGGTAAACCCTCCGCTTTGCGGAGCGATGGCAAATCGATTCACAGGATCGATTTTCACATCACGCCTTCTTCACAAACATTGTCTTCAACTTCATCGCACCTATCCCATCTATTTTACAATCAATATCGTGGTCTTCGTCTATCAGGCGATTGATGCGGACTTTTGTGCCGACCTTGGCCACTTTGGACGTGCCTTTGACTTTTAGATCTTTGATGATGGTGACCCAATCGCCTTCGACTAAGAGATTGCCATTGGCATCTTTGTAAACGCGTTCCGTGCTGAACTCTGGATTATTGCTCCATTCATGCGCGCATTCAGGACAGACGAGTAAGGCGCCGTCTTCATAGCTATATTCACAAGCGCATTGTGGGCAGGGTGGGAGGTCGCTCATGACACTATCCTTTTTTCCATCCTCTGCCTAATCAACCACCAAATCACGACGGCCCCGACCATTTTGCCTCCGACACTCATAATGATATTTGGCGCTGTGAGCTGGTCTTCGCGAATATAGCTCGCGCCGTATAAAAAGACGGTCGTATCTATCGGAGCCGCAAGGGCAGAGGAGAGTAACACGCGGGTCGAGAGCTTATACTTCGTGAATGTAAAAAGCGCATAATCAACAAGCTCTGAAATCAGGAACGCGGCCCCACTCGCAAGCGCCAAAGCCCCGCCACTCGTCACATAGGTCAGCCCCAAAGCAATCGCCATCGCCAGCAAGACTTCATGCCCAATTTCGCGTTGCGAGAAATCTCGAACCACTAAAACGAGGCCCGTCACAATCGTCACAGGGTTAAACGCCCAAGCCGCAAGACCGGGCAAGTTTACCATGGGTGCCCAAGTAAAGCTCCAATTAATGAAAGGAATAAGCAAAATATAGAGCAACGTATATTTGACGGTACGGAGGCTTGATGTTGGCTTTCGCTCAATCGCATCAGGTAAAGGGAGAGGAATGTCTTTTGGGGGCGTCATGCGTCAGCAAGTCCTTTGGAATGTCTATACGGCTTGTGCGCTATCGTGTATCGCCTGTCCATGATTTCGATTCCTAAACTCTCTTTGGTTGTGGCGCGCGCACAAAATGGCGTCATAGGCCGCGATGGCGATTTGCCGTGGCGATTGCCGTCTGACCTCAAATTTTTCAAAGCGACGACTATGGGAAAGCCTGTTTTGATGGGACGAAAGACATGGGAGAGCTTACCCTTTCCCTTACCGGGGCGACCGAATTTGGTTTTGACTCGAGATACTGGGTATGAGGCTAACAACGCCGAAGTCTTTAACGACCTCAAGGACATGGTCGGGCGAGGCTATGAACTTGCAGCCACTATGGATGCTGATGAAGTCATGGTGATTGGTGGAGCACAACTATACCAAACGCTTATGCCTTTCATAGACAGACAATATATTACACAAGTTTTGGCTGATGTAGAAGGTGACGCAATGTTCAAAGCGCCTGATGCGTCGCAATGGGCTTTATCAGACCGTAAAACAGGTTTGAAAACTGATAAAGATGATTATGATTTTGCGGTTGAGGTTTGGGATAGGCAATAAGACACGTCTTAAACATATTTAGACACGTAAACATCTTGAAAACTTAGATGCAAAGACCAAATAGACACTAAACACTTTTCGGAGAAATTTGTGGCAGACGATAATAATAACAGTCCGTGGGGGAAGCCAAAGGGTTCCTCTGGTAATGGTAACAACCCGTGGGGTCAGGGCAAACCTGACCGTAACCGCCCGAAACCCGGCGAGGGATCGCCTGATTTGGACAATGTGATCCAAGGGTTTAAGTCGCGGGTGAAGCGTGGCGGCTCTGGCGGCGGCGGAGGTGGCTTCGGCGGCAATGGTGGTGGAGACATCACCTTCCCAAAATGGATTTTTGTAGCGGGTGCTGCTGTTCTTCTTTTGTCGACTTCAATCTTTACGGTTCAAGGTAACGAACGCGCTGTTGTGCTTCGCTTTGGTGACTATGTCCGCGAAGCGGGACCTGGTCTTCACTTTAAATTACCAACCCCGTTTGAAACAAAGATAAAGAGAAATGTCACCCAACAGCAGGAAACGCGTGTTGGTGTTAGAAACCCAGCTGAATCATTGATGCTGACTGGGGATGAAAACATTGTTGATATTAACTTCACAGTTCTTTGGGTTATTAAAGATCTTGAGTCTTACTTGTTCAAAGTTGATCAGCCAGAAGATCTTGTAAAGTCGGCTGCTGAATCCGTTGTTCGTGAAATCATTGGGAAAAACGAACTCGACCCAATCATTACAACAGGCCGTTCTGCACTTGTTGGCACAGTGACGACAGAGCTTCAGGCTTTGCTGGATGAATATGAAGCAGGCGTCTTAATCAATGATGTGCAATTCCAAAAAACGGATCCGCCTGCTGAAGTCGAAGCTGACTTCCTTGATGTTGTTAATGCCGAGCAAGAAGCCGAAACTGCCGTAAACCAAGCCCGCGCTTACAGAAATACGCAAGTTCTCGAGGCGCAAGGTACAGCCGCAAGGCTCTTACAAGAAGCCGAGGGGTATAAGGATTCTGTAATTGCTGATGCGACAGGTGAAGCCGAACGTTTCCGTCTCATTTATGAAGAATATAAATTGGCACCACGCGTAACACGTCAACGGATGTATCTTGAAACGATTGAGAAAATTTACGCCGATGCCGACAAAATCATTTTGGATGATCAAGCAGGTTCAGGCGTTGTCCCATACCTACCGCTCGATAAGCTAGGTCGTGCAGGAGGAACAAACTAATGAATAGTAATCGTCTCTTAGGGCTTGGTATTATCCTCGCCATCATCGCTTTTATTGCATCCCAAGCGTTTTATACTGTTCGTGAAGACAAGCAGGCCTTGGTTCTTCGTTTTGGTGAACCTGTGCGCGATGTAAATGCTTACAATAAAGAAGAAAATGCAGGGCTTAAGCTTAAATGGCCTGTTATAGAAAACGTACGCTTTTACGATCGTAAAAACTTGGTTCTTGACCTAGCAGGGCAGCCTATTTTGGCTTCTGACCAAGAACGCCTGTTAGTGGATGCTTTTATTCGTTACCGTATTACGGATGTTCAGCAATTTTATGAGGCCTTTAACACGCGTGCTTCTGCGGAAATTCAGCTCAAAAATATCCTAGACTCGCTTATCCGAGATACGTTGGGTAGTGTTCAGAGCCCTGAAATTATTTCAGGTCAGCGGGCTGATTTGATGAACGCGATTGAAGCGCGCTCTAACGCCCGTGCACAAGCGGGTCGATTTGGTCTTAAGATCGAAGATGTGCGTATTAAACGTGCTGACCTTCCTTCTGAAAACGCCAGTCGCGTCTTTAATCGTATGGCGGCTGACCGTCAGGAACAGTCAGCTGAAAAGCGTGGTGAAGGTGAGCGGTCAAAGCGAACCATTATCGCTGAAGCCGACAAGGATGTTCAAATCTTGCTTGCTGATGCACGCCGCCAAGCTGAAATCATCAAAGGTGAAGGCGATAAAGAACGTAACCGTATTTACGCAGAAGCTTATAACCTCGACCCTGAATTTTTCGCTTTTTATCGGTCGATGTTGGCCTATGAAAAAGGGTTGGGTAACAGATCAAC
>CAYGSV010000160.1:0-6342 GCA_964352635.1 uncultured Algimonas sp. | reverse complement strand
TTTGATGCCTTTCATGGAAGAAGAAAAAATTGCGCTTGGTACGGCGGATAAATCCAATGGCAAAATCCTCATGGCGACAGTCAAAGGCGATGTTCATGATATTGGTAAAAATATCGTCGGCGTTGTCTTGCAATGTAACGGCTATGACGTTGTCGACCTTGGCGTGATGGTTCCCTGCGATAAAATTCTCGCGGCAGCGAAAGAACATGATGTCGATATGATTGGCCTCTCTGGCTTGATTACGCCGTCTCTCGATGAGATGGTTTATGTCGGTAAAGAAATGCAACGACTCGGCATGGATATGCCGCTTTTGATTGGCGGGGCGACGACGTCTAAAACGCATACGGCGGTGAAAATTGATCCCGCTTATGATAATGGCCAAGTCATTTATGTGACAGATGCGTCGCGTGCTGTGGGCGTTGTGAGTAACTTGCTCGGTGATAATTCGGACGATTATCAAGCCGGTATTAAAGCCGAATATGTGAAATCTCGCGAAGCGCATCAACGTGGACAATCGGCGAAAGCGCGCCTGACCTTAAAAGAAGCCCGCGATAACCCGTGGACACCCAAAGGCGGATGGGACGCTTACACACCGCATAAGCCGACATTTACGGGTACCAAGACCTTGCTTGATTACCCACTCGAAGAGCTACGTGATTTCATTGATTGGACACCGTTCTTTGCGACATGGGAATTAAAAGGCCGCTACCCTGCCATTTTGGAAAATGAGACTTATGGCGAAGCTGCACGCGATTTATTCCGTGATGCCAATGCAATGCTCGACAGTATGATTGCAGAAAAATGGGTGAAGGCCAATGCGGTCTTTGGCTTCTGGCCAGCCAAACAAAATGGTGATGATGTTGATATTTTCCATGATGAGGTGATGTCTGATAAACGCGCAACCTTCCATGGCTTGCGGCAGCAAATCAGCAAGGGTGGAAACAGTAAAGCCAATTATTCTATCTCTGATTTTTGCTCCCCCAAAGGCGATTATATCGGCGGGTTCTGCGTAACAGCGGGCCTTGGCGAGTCGGAACGATCAAAAGAGTTTGAAGCGGCAGGGGATGATTATAACTCTATCCTTTTCAAAGCCCTGTGTGATCGTTTGGCCGAAGCCTTTGCCGAACATTTACACAAGCGCGTTCGCAAAGAGTTTTGGGGCTATGCGCCCGATGAAACGGCGATGGGCGATGACCTGATTGCAGAGAAATATGCAGGTATACGTCCCGCACCTGGTTACCCAGCACAGCCCGACCATACTGAAAAAGCGACATTATTTAGCTTGCTAGATGCGACTAAAGAAACTGGTGTTATCCTAACCCAAAGCTTTGCCATGCACCCAGCAAGTTCTGTTTCAGGCATTTATTTCGGTCATCCAGAATCGGTTTATTTTGGCGTTGGTAAAATTGAAAAAGACCAAGTCGAAGATTATGCGCGCCGTAAAGATTTGAGTCTTGAGGATGCAGAGCGTTGGCTGGCACCCATCCTAAATTATTAAAATAAAAAACCCGTGCAGTGTGGGGCTGCACGGGCCAATAGCTATTATGGAAATGGACAGCTATTAGATTGATTACATATTAGGGGCAGATATATTTAAGTTCGGTGGCAAAGCCTAAGCCTTCTTCGAAAGCGGAGAGGCGGACTATATTGCCATCAGAAATACCCGTAAGTTTAACTTCCATTTTATCTGTTCCAAAAACAGACCGAATGGAGCCTTTGCCAGAATGCCTGTCGATTGTAAGACGGGATGTTATTTTTTTGCCATGAATTTTATAATAGCCTGTATAGTAAAAGCCATTGTCGCCGCCTTTGATCTCGCCATCTTTCAACATTACAACGCCGTGCCCAAGGCTCTGCGTTGTTCCAAATGTGGCTGAGTATAATCCGTTCTTGAGTTTCATGCGCCTTAACTCCTAATTTGACTCTTGGCGTAGATATGAAATCCTTACAAATTCTAAATATAAGTTGTATTTTAAAATATACACCTACAAATGTAGGGGGTGTTAATTGAAGCTTCAATCGATTTTCAAGCTTTAAGGTTGAGCCAATAAAAAAGCCGCCCCCAAAGGGCGGCTTATAATCTTATGTATATTTTATTTTACCGCTAGGAATATACGAGAACCTTCACGCTCAACTGAGAGAGCAAAGGGACCTTCTTCACCTTCAATACGGTCTTCAAAATCACTCAGGTCGGCTACGTCATTTCGATTGACCGAGCGGATAACGTCGCCACGGCGGAGACCCGCCCTATAGGCTTTAGAACCTCTTTCCACACTCATGACATAGACGCCTTCATCCCCGCCGCGCAGTTCTACGTCGTCTGGGATGTTGCCAATAGAGGCACCAGAGAAAGCCTCCATGGCGGGGATATCTTCAACAGCCTCTTCGGTCAGAACTTCACGTTCTTCCTCAATCTCAGCAACTTCGATACGCGTTGTGCGGCGTTTGCCATCACGCAGGTAAGTCAGGTCAGCGCGTGTGCCCGGCGTCACAAGGCCGACAGAATTTCGGATGTCAGAGCTGTCATTTATATCGTCACCATTAAAACCAATAATGACGTCACCTTCTTGTAAGCCTGCTTTATCCGCAGGGGTACCCTCAGCGACAGAACTTACGAGAGCGCCGTCAAGTGTTGTGAGGTTAAGCGACTCGCGCAAATCAGGCGTGATATTTTGAATGCCAACGCCAATGCGTCCACGACGGACTTCACCAGACTCTTTCAGCTGATCAATAACAGAGGTGACGATGCGAGTCGGAACAGCAAAGCCAATACCGTTATTCCCGCCAGACCGAGACAGAATGGCTGTATTAATACCAATTAATTCGCCCTTAGAATTCACTAAGGCTCCGCCTGAGTTACCCGGGTTAATCGAGGCGTCAGTCTGGATATAATCGGCATAATTATCACCGCGAGATTGATCGCGGCCCAAAGCACTAACAATACCTGTCGTAACAGTGCTAGAGAGGCCATAAGGATTACCCACGGCAATCACATAGTCACCAACTTTCACATCGCGACTTTTCGCGATTTTCAATTCTTTCAAATTGCGCGCATCAATTTTAACAAGCGCTAAATCCGTTTGAGGGTCAGCGCCAATCAATTCTCCTTGAAGCTCGCGTTTGTCTTCGAGCGTAATCGTTATGCGGTCGGCATCTTTGACGACATGATTATTGGTTACGATTAAGCCTTCACGGGCATCAATGATAACGCCGGAGCCGAGACCACGACGTGGTTCTTGGTCTTGCATGTCGGGCAAACGCCCGCCAAAGAAACGGCGTAACATGTCCTCGCGTTCACTCATGTCTGAGGACGCATTTTCACGCGTGCCTTCAACGTCTATCGACACAACGGCGGGTGTGATCTGCTCAAGCAAAGGCGCCATGGTCAAGACGCCGCGATTGTTATCAATGGTTAAAACGCCTGTTTGCCCAAGGGCCGACGTATTTGAATAAACGCCCTGCGAGACAGCAAGAGGCGCGATAATTAAGGCCAGACCGCTGGCCGCAATCAAAAGAGATTTACGCATGGATAAGTCCTGTGATTATGAATTTCTGCAACATGACGACAATTTAGGGCGTCTGAGCTTCGCAACAAGAGGCTAGGACAGAATATGACCGTGTTTTAATACGAACCATTCCAACAAAGCCTAACGTTGTGAAAAAACGCTCGGTTAGTGAGACTGCCGTTTTGAAGTGAATGTCTGTATGGCTAAGGCGTGGGTGCCCATCATTTCTCTATACTTAAAACCTGTTTGAAGCGGTAGATATCGCCGTCTTTGGCACAATCATTTGCTAACTCTGGGTCGCAAATTTGCGTGCGAATGACGGCTAAGGTTTGCGGTATGCCCTGTTTAAATGTGAAGCCTTCAATGTCATATGGAAAGGCTTCTCCTTCGATGTCTAAGCACATGTTTTCTGCAAGGTCAGGACACGGTATCTTTTGTGGGCCTGTTTCGATTAGCATTGCGCGTTGTTCGTCTTTTTTGCCAAGAAGGTTCCAATTCTTGTATAAAATATTATCGACTAAACATTGATTGCCTTTATCACCGGACACGAGGCCACCAGCGGCAGAGCAGTTTTCGTCAAACCTTTTTTGTGTTTTTGTTCGGTCAGTTTTATCGCCAAATATCGCCCCAGAGATGACGATTGCCATTATAGCTGTTACCAAAATAGCTTTTGGGCTGCTTGTAATTTTGGAGAATAAACTTTTTACAAGATTGAATAATTTCTTAAAAATTGACGCTTTTGGCGGCGGTTGAAAATCAATCAATTCATATCTGTCTTGCTCTTCAATATCTGTAAAATCAGGTGCTTTCTGGCCAAAGGCTTCTTCAAACTCTAAAAAAGCATTTCGAAATAGGAGGTTAGGTGATACTTTATCGGATATTGACTTAATCGTTTTGAAAACGACTTGGCCCCCTATTTCACCTTCATGATACTCCCAATAGGGCTGAAGTGAGAGGGGATCTTCTGATGTTTGAATGGCCTCATATCCCGTGTATTTATATACGCCTTCATTATCAGGGTCTTCTCCGTCAAATAAAATTCGTGTCGCCTGAATTTCTGTTTGAATTTCCCTCGCAATCTCGTCAGGTAAACACTCTTCCTGTTTTGACCCCGCCTTGAAACGCAGACGTAAAAGTTTGCCATTTTCTGCTGTTACTGCGAAGTCGCAGGCCTCATCGTTGCTGTAAACGCAGAGGACTCGTGTAGAGAATTCTTGACTGAGCGCGATAGCATCAATCACGATTTCATCATGTATAAGCGCATCTACCATGATGTCTTTGTGCTCAGCCTTAAAGACTTTCAAATAAGACCAGTCGAAATCACACGGTATAGTCAAAAGTCGGTCATAACCGCTCCAAAACACACTACGCTTAAATCGTCCTTCCACGGCCTCGGTGAGAAAGTAAGCCTCCGTTACTCTGTCCCGATACAAATAATACCCTGATCCGGCGTATTTCTTGAGAATATCGGGTGCAGGTTTGTCGCGAAGAATTGTGAGGCGGATTTCGTTCATGCTTTAGGATTAAATATAGATTGGGCGAACTGCAAGAAATATGGTTGAAGGGATAAGAACGCGTTGGGTGCTTTGAAATCGAAAGTATTCTCGTTAATGGCTTGTCGCAAAAGGACCGTTATGAAACTTATTATTGCAATACTTGCAGGTGTGACGTTGGCGGCTTGTGTCATCGAAAGCTCGAAAGCCGTATCCGCCGATTTTCTCTCCGCGCTCGCCCCGCTTTGTAATCAAACTTACATTGGTCAAGTGACGAGCGATGATCCTCAGGATGCGGATTGGCGGGCTTTTGATTTGACTTTGGGGCCGATTGGTTGTGCTGAAGACGGTGTCATTTCTATGCCTCTGGCCGTAGGTGAGGATACAAGTCGAACTTGGTTTTTAACGCCTTCAGAGGATGGGATAGAGTTCCGACACCAGCATCTTTTGAAAGATGGCAGTGTTGATCCTGTATCTGATTACGGCGGCTATTCTCAAGACTTACGATTTGAAGGTGGGGCTTGGTTGGTTGATTTCCCTGCTGATCCGAAAACAGTCGATATTTTCAAAGCGACGGGACTAGACGTTTCTATTACAAATATTTGGTCATTTGATTACAGGCCCAAAGCCCAACTGGTTTATGAGCTTAACCGCGAAGGCCGTCATTTTCGGGCAGAATTTGATTTAAACGAAGCGGAGTAAGCGTTCGTATCGGCATATTGTCTCACTATTCGACTTTAGGTGGACGCCATACGGTTTTTAAGAGCCTAACACGTTGACTTAAGACGCCAGAGACTTAGTTTGCGCGGTACGTAAAGAGAGAGTTTTTCATGTCTTCATCTTGGAATGATAAGCGGCCTATGTCGCCGCATTTACAGGTTTGGCGGTGGCATCCTGCCATGCTGTCCTCCATCTTGCACCGCGCCTGTGCGATTGCGTGTTATGTGGCGTTATTATTGGTTGCAATTGGCCTTGTTGTTTTAGCCCTTACAGGTAGTCTGCCTTTGCAGGGTCTCATCTTTGGGCCATTGGGTATGATTGGTTTCGCGATCTTTGTTTTCGCGTTTATCTTTATGGCTTTGGCACAACTTCGCCACGCGATTTGGGATAAGGGCGCGATGATGAAGCCCGAACTGAATAATCTCTTGTCTTATGCTATGATTGCTGTGTCTGCTTTATTGGCAGGCATCGCTGTCGGCTTGGTTTTGTAAGGAGCGCGACATGGCACATGGTAAAGGTACATCGCATCATAAACTTCACGGCCTTGTTGGCTGGGGTTTGATTATTGGGCTGCCCTTCGCATTATGTTCGGCGATTAGCGCAATAAATGGTGGGTCAGACGG
>CAYGSV010000159.1:0-6350 GCA_964352635.1 uncultured Algimonas sp. | reverse complement strand
TTCATTTTTTTCAGCATGCAGGCTTTCAACCTCTTTACGGAGACGTTTTATATCAGCCCGAAGACCTGCATTGTCTTCTCTTAAACCTGCTTCTAAGTCTTGATTGGCTCTGCGTAATTCTGCAACCGCTTCGCGAATATCGCTCAAATAAGATTTAATTTCATCAAGCGCCTCACCCAAAGTAACAATTTGGTCTGGTAAGTCATTTAATTTTCGAATACCCCTAACAGACTCAGCACTTAACTCTAATGTCTCCATCATGATTTGGGGCTTAAGCGTTTTGAAATAGTCTTCATCTGTTAATGCTGTTTCGAGGGCCGCACTTATGACGGCTTTTGCATAAGACTTAAGCCCCGCTTCCTTAAACCGCATCGTCGCGAGAGGCGCGTTATTAATTATATTTAAAATATAATTCGCAACGGCGTCCGGAAAGCCAGGATTGTCTTTAGAGAGCTTCACTAATTTTTTGGGAGCTGGCCAGTATTTCGCTATTAAAGGCGCAAGGGCTTTATCCGCTTCACCTCTGACATCATTATCAATCGCTAAAAAGTCGTCGAACTTTGGGTTGCCACGTAGGGTCTCGTTTAGGCCCTCTTGGATTTTAAGGATGGTTTTCTCGTTCTTTGGGTTTTGGCTTCCGAGCTTTTTAATCCAATTGCTAACTGTGCTGCCGCCGATTGCGGCCAGCGGAGCCGCGAAAATTCCGAATGCGACCAAGGCCGTTCCGCCAGCCACAACACAACCCGTCCCTGCCGCCAAAAGCGCGAGGTTGGACGTAAGGGTTTCATCAATTTGGAAAGTCCGCCGCATTACTATGTAAATAGGCGTAATCCTAAATTATTCAACTCGTATTCGAAAGGTAGTAAAATTCTAAACTAGCAAATATATTCAACACAATATCGTTAATTGAATAAGTTGTTTCGCAAGACTAATGATAATGCATGAACCGACGCCATTTTATATCTGCGGCATTCCTCGCCTTAATGCTCCCAGTAGAACTCTGGGCGAGCGAAGCGAGTAATCCTGCCCTCCAAAAATCTCATGCGGATATTGTGGGGGATTATCCCTCTGTCTCTCATATTTCTGCGGCACAATTATCTTCTCGAGAAAGTTTTGACATTATCTTTTTAGATGTGCGGGAGATGAAGGAATTTGAGGTCAGTCATTTGGCGGGTGCTTATCAAGTGCCGCCTGCGATTTCGCCCAAAGACTTTATGAGAGAATTTGATTTGGACTGGTCAGGAAAAACCGTCGTGTTTTATTGCTCGGTCGGACGGCGGTCTTCTATTTTGGCTGAGCAAGTACAAGCTGACTTAAAAGCAAGCGGCGCATCAGAAGTCTATAACCTCGAAGAAGGTATTTTTGGCTGGCATAATGCGGACTTACCACTGGCAAATGAAAGTGGCACGACAGACCTTGTTCATCCCTATAATGCGTTTTGGAAACGTATGGTGAATCGCAAAGAGTTGACGAAGTATAAGCCCGCGCTTTAACGGACTCGACATTTTGTCGCAGTTCCTCCAAAATATGAAAAAAAGGGGAACGCCATGCCAAAGACACATATTTCACGATCAAAACTCATCAACGCGCCCATTGAGGCGGCTTATAAAGCCGTGGTTAATCTCGATGAATGGGAGGCTTGGTCACCATGGATGATGATGGAACCAGAGGCCGTTGTCACAGTCGCACCTGACAAACAATCCTATAGTTGGGTGGGCAAGCGCGTCGGAGAAGGCCATATGGCAATCACCGATAAGGTAGAGAATAAATCCGCGCGTTATGACCTGACCTTTCTCAAGCCGTTCAAATCCAAAGCGAAAGTCGGCATGGACGTCAAAGAGGTCGAAGGCGGCACTCAGGTGACATGGACGATGGACAGCCAACTCCCTTTCTTTCTTTTCTTTATGAAGAAGATGATGGAGAGCTTTGTGGGCATGGATTACGAACGCGGGCTTAATAACCTCAAAGATTACGTCGAGGACGGCGAAGTTCATTCCAAGCTAAACTTTATTGGGAAACATGAGTATGCTGGGTGTGACTATGTCGGTATTAAGCGGGATTGCGCGCTGGACGATATGCCATCCCTCATGCAGTCAGATTTTGAGGGCTTAGCCACATGGGCGGCAGAAAACGACCTCAACCCAGCGGACATGTTTTGTATTTATCACGATTATAATCCGATGAAGGGCAAGTGTTCCTACACCGCCGCCGTGCCCTATAAGGAGATGCCCTTACAAACGCCTTTGGGGTATGTTTTTGGAACGCAGGCTCCAACGCAACTATATACGGTTGAGCATGTTGGCCCTTATGAGCATTTGGGAAATGCGTGGTCGACGATGTATAATATGATTCAATCCAAAGAGATTAAACCGGTAAAGAAATATCATCCGTTCGAGACTTATGGGAACAGCCCGCAAGATACCGCGTCGCATGATTTAATCACGCGCATTAATTTCGCGATTCAATAAATAAAAAAGCGAGCCCGTAAGCCCGCTTTCTTTTCTGATATAAATCTTAATTTAGCTATTGCCACTATGTGGTAGAAGCACTTGGTTCACGATGTGGACGACACCATTATTGCGTGTCACGTCAGCTGTGGTCACTTGACCCCAGTTTCCGCTTTCGTCCTTGATGTAAACGCCGCCATTTTTCACTTTGGCTTTCAACTTCGCACCGCTGAGTGTTGTGACTTCAGCTTTGCCGCCATTGGCTTCGGCCAGTGCGATAACGTCTGCGGCAGTAATTTTACCCGCAACGACATGTGACGTGAGTATGTTTGTCAATGTCGCTTTATTTTCTGGCTTCAACAATGTGGCAACTGTGCCTTCTGGAAGTGCATCAAATGCGGCATTTGTTGGCGCGAAAACTGTGAACGGACCATCACCTGATAATGTACCTGCGAGGTCTGCGGCTGTGACAGCGGCGACGAGTGTCGAGAGGTCTGGCGTCGCGACAGCGGCGTCAACAATCGTGCCTTTGTCTTTCTTGGCGTAAGTTTTGCCAGAGCCATAATTACCAGAATTAGACGGGCTGTATGACGCTGTTTGGATTAATGAACTATTGGCTTGTTTTGAACTACAGTCGCCTGCAAATGCGGATGAGGCAAAGGCGGCACTGGCTGCCAATAAGGTAAGTGAAACTGTACCGCGACGGACGCGATTTGTGAAGTTAGTCATGGAGGACTCCAATTAAATAAAAGCCCCCGATTATGCGGGGATGTAATGACTACGCAAATAAATCAGGAAACGATTGCGCCTTACGACAGTGTAATCTTAACGAAAGAGAATGGTCATATTTTTGCGACAAAGCCGCGCACTTGATGAATTAATTCAAACCAAACCTTTATCCGTACCACACACCTTATCCCAAAATCGGAAATATAACCCGTAATTCCCTTTGAATTTTGTATGATGCAGATTGTGATGGCTCGCTGTTATAATGTGACGGCCCCACCATCCGCGCACCCAGCTCTCAGGATAAACTTCCCATCCTGCATGATTGAACACAGCATTAATCGTCATCAGCATGAGCAAGACAAGCGCGACACCAACATGCAAGGGAATGAACAACGCCATGACGGGTAAGAGCCAAGCGGCACTCGCGGCTTCTATTGGGTCGAATGAGAAACTCGCCCAAGGCGTGGGCTGAACCGATCTATGATGCCCTTCATGTGTCCATTTAAATAATTTACGGTGGTGCATGATGCGGTGCGTGAAATAAAACCATGTATCCTGAGCAAAGAGATAGAGTGCCGCTGAAATAAAGAGATAGCTCCACCCCCAAATGCCTTCTGGCAAACCGCTATAGAGTTCTGTGCCGCCTGCTTTCCACATCTCAATGACAATGGCGGCGGGTAAGGCATAGATAAAAGCACTGATTGTCGAGAGTTTTACTTCGTTGCGAATAGTGGCTTTTGTTGGCTCGCGTTTTGACAAGCGCCGCGCAGATTTGGGCTCGCGTTTCCATAATGCCCAATGGATTGGCCAGACAATCGCAAAATAGCGCGCGATAATAATCGCGGTAAATGCGAGATATGTGATTAGGGTTTGCCCCCCATCAATATTTAAAAGCGGTATCAACCATCCATCCATAAGACGGATATAGCCGATAGTTTCCTCATGACCACATCCAAAGTGTCGCTGTTCTGGCTTTGGAATGCATAGAGCTGTTCAATTTATATCTAATCTTGTGTCACTAAGAACGGACACCCAACGCTCATATGCGCCAATCCCTCTTTGTCGACCATGCAAACCTCCATCAGGGGATTTTCGGGGTCATCTTGTTCGGGATTGGATTCTTTATATTCTTCTCGCCAATAGCTTTCATCACTTATGTCGTGTTTTTTAGCGCCGATGGCATACATTGTAATCACAAAACCAATATGGCTGTAATACTGGCAAATAGCGCCGCTCGTCCCATTGCCCTCTATATATTTTGCCTGCCCCGTTAGAGAGGTTTTGGGGTATTGCTTTTGGACGCGCATACCTGGCCCTGGCGAAAAATACGGCCAATCCTCGACTTCTCCTGAAATAATTGCTTTTCTAGCATACTCCCCATCTGGGCAGTTCCAAACCATATCCTTGGCTTGAGTAGGTGTAGACAAACACAACAAAACTGACATTGCGAAGAAGAGCTTAAAGTTGAATTTCATAATATGGTTAAACCTGATGTGATGGTTTAAAGCAAGGGCCGTATGCTTGTAGATAATAAGACGGTCAAACCTGAAAAGTCTTCTTTTGTAAGGACTCAATATTTTATTGACCCTAACTGCCGACTATTCTTTAAAGTCACCCTATGAGCACAGTTATTCTTTCGATTGATCAAGGCACTACATCCTCGCGGACTTTGGTGTTTTCGCCCCAAGGCGACATACTTTTTACCGCCCAAGAAGAATTTCCGCAAATCTATCCGCAAGATGGTTGGGTTGAACATGACCCCGAAGCGATTTGGAAGACGGTTCTGAATACGCTCACAGAAGCCTATAAATTCGCCAAAGATAACGCCCATGACATTGCGGGGATTGGCATCACTAATCAGCGCGAAACAACCCTCGTCTGGAATAAAGCAACAGGAAAGTGTCTTTATAACGCCATTGTCTGGCAAGACAGACGTACGGCAGAGACGTGCCGTAAAATGGCAGAAATGATGCCTGTTCAAGCGTTAAATGCGAAAACAGGCTTGCTGCATGACCCGTATTTCAGCGGCAGTAAAATGGCGTGGATTCTTGATCATGTCGACGGTGCCCGTGACCTCGCCGCGCAAGGTAAGCTAGCCTTTGGGACCGTGGATTGTTTCCTCATTTGGCGACTCACCGATGGCAAAACCCACGCGACAGATGCGACCAATGCAAGTCGTACCAATCTATTTAACATTCACACGCAGGAATGGGACGAAGACCTCTTAGGCATATTTAATGTCCCCGCCTCTGGCTTGCCAGAGGTCAAAGACTGCGTGGCAGATTTTGGGACGTGCACCATCTTGGACACAGACATCCCTATTTTAGGCGTTGCAGGCGATCAACAAGCCGCCGCTATTGGCCAAGCCTGTTTTGATGTCGGTGATATCAAATCGACCTATGGCACGGGATGTTTTGTTATCCTCAATACGGGGCAGACCTGTGTGACTTCAAAGAACCGCCTTCTCTCGACTGTCTGCTATCGTTTAAAGGGTCAAACAACCTATGCCCTAGAAGGCTCAATATTTATTGCTGGTGCCGCTGTGCAGTGGCTCCGCGACGGCATTCAAATTATTGACCACGCCAAAGACACCGAGGCGATGTGTCGGTCACTGGACAGCAATAAAGGTACTTATCTTGTCCCCGCCTTCACAGGACTAGGCGCGCCCTATTGGGACCCTGACGCGCGCGGGGCTATGTTTGGCCTGACACGTGATACGGGCCGCGCTGAAATTGCGCGGGCGACGGTGGAGAGCGTCTGTTACCAAACTTACGACCTCTTCTCCGCCATGGCCGCAGATGGTGTTCAGCCTAAAATCTTGCGAGTCGATGGCGGCATGGTCGCCAATAGTTGGATGGTGGACTACCTCTCTGGTATTTTGAATATACCCGTCGAGCGACCCAAAGTGTTAGAAACGACCGCCTTTGGCGCAGCCGCCCTCGCGGCAATAGGGGCTGGCGTCTATAACTCTCTTGAGGACGTTAAAGACGCATGGCAACTCGAGAAGCGGTTTGAACCGCATATGGACACAGAGCAACGCAAACAGGTTCTAAGCGATTGGAAATCTTGTGTCGAAAAAGTCCTCACAAGATGACATTTCAGTCTTTGCTAGCGGGTCTCACCGCGCTATAGACCGCTTTCTACCAATGGGGGGATAGCTCAGTTGGTTAGAGC
>CAYGSV010000158.1:0-6397 GCA_964352635.1 uncultured Algimonas sp. | reverse complement strand
ATCTTGATATTTATCGTCTTCAATAAGTTGACGAGAAATGAGTGGGGCAGGGGGGTAAAGCCGCATCGTTTCTTCGAAACACGCAACCGACCAAGGCATGTGTTTTTCCCAATCTTTTGAGGGCAAAGAAAAATCGAGATTATCTATCTCTTTTTCTGATTTTATCCGCGCATTTTCGTCTTGGCTCAGTAGATAAACTAACCACGTCATGGCGCGTGAGGTCGTCTCATGTCCTGCGCCGATAAATGTAATGAGTTGGTCTTCAATTTGACTATCCGATAATGTCTTACCGTCTTCGGTTCTAATCCTCAGAAGGAGCGTCAGGAAGTCATCAGGAACCTCTTGTTTGTTTTCAATCCTTTGCCGCCTATCCTTAGACAGATTATGTACGGATTGACGCATCCGTTTAACTGCCTTCTTACCGCCGAGCTTTGTCAATCGAGGCATCCATTTCGGCGCCATTAAAATATCAAGTGGGTCCGCTTTACCGAGCGCGCCGAGAAATTTGGCAATGTCGCGAATGGCATTTTCAGTCTCATTATCAATTTCGCCCGAAAACAACGTATCTGATAAAACGCCGTAAGCCAGTTTCAAAAAGACCTCCGCTATATCTATGGTCTCATGATTATCTAAAAGTTTGGGCAGGAGCGCGATTGTTTTATCTCGCATGCGTGTGGCAAATTCTTTTGTTTGACGGGGCACGAAAACAGGCGCGAGAGCGCGCCGCATAAACCTCCACTCTTCGCCCTCAGCGGTAATTAAGCCATCTTGTAAAACGGGTCTTAATATCGTTTGGCGAACAGGGTGCATGCGAAGGTTTTGTGCACGTTCAACAAAGAGATATTTAATCATATCGGGCGAACCTAAAACGGTCATGGTCTGGCCGAGCATTGTGCCGTGATAATAGTCGGACGTCATAGAGGCGAGGGTGGTGGCCTCAACGGGATTCCTGCTCATCGCCATAACAGAATCAAACATGTCGCGTCGCGTCCAATTATCGGGATGTTTCGGCATGGGTATCGGGCCAGGAGGAATAAAATATCCGTCTTGAGACCGAGGGTCTGGGCGGAACCGATAATCATGGCGTGTTTGGGTCATAAGACCTCCATTTGGGCCATATAGAGACCTGTCACGCCGAGGGTCAAACAAAACCCCTGCATAGCTGCCTTGCGGAAGGCGGGCATGGTGCCTGAATTAGCTGTGGACGCGCCGTGCTCTTTCCCTTCCCACGGCTAGGTTTCATCCCTATATTCGTTCCGATGAACGCGACCCCGAAACAGTCTTATCAGGTCTTGGCCCGTAAATACCGACCCTCAACCTTTGAGGATATGATCGGTCAAGACGCCATGGTGACAACGCTGACCAATGCCTTTGAAGCGGGACGCGTGGCCCATGCCTTTATGATGACGGGAGTGCGCGGTATCGGCAAAACGACGACAGCCCGCCTTCTGGCCCGCGCGTTGAATTATGAATCCGATACAGTCGATGGCCCCTCAACGGACCTCTCCGTACCTGGCAAACATTGCGAGCTGATCATGGCGAGCTCGCACATGGATGTACTGGAGATGGATGCCGCGTCTCGCACGGGTGTTGAGAATATGCGCGAAATGCTCGATGGTGTCCGTTACGCGCCAGCGACAGCCCGCTATAAAGTTTACATCATTGATGAGGTGCACATGCTCTCGGCAGGCGCTTTTAATGCGCTTTTGAAAACACTTGAAGAGCCGCCTGACCACGCGAAATTTATCTTCGCGACAACTGAAATTCGCAAAGTGCCGATTACGGTGCTCTCGCGTTGTCAGCGTTTTGATTTACGCCGCGTCGAAGCGAATGCTCTGGCCAATCATCTTAAAGGGATTTGTGGCAAAGAGGGCGTGAACGTCTCTGATGAAGGTCTAGCCCTTATTGCCCGTGCGGCGGAAGGCTCTGTGCGTGATAGTCTCTCCCTCTTGGATCAAGCGATTGTGCAGGCGGGCCTGGACGGGGCCGAAGTTAGCTTTGAACAGGTGCGGGCCATGTTGGGACTCGCTGACCGTGTGCGTGTGCTCGATCTTTTTGGTATGGCGGCCTTGGGTGATGGCAAAGGCGCAATTACAGAGATGCGTGCGCAATATGATGACGGGGCCGACCCTGCTGTCGTGATGCGGGATTTGATGGATATTTGCCATGAAGTCTCTCGCGCTAAAACCTTGGGCGAAGACGCAGAATTTGATGCGGCTCCTGACCAAGTCGAACGCCTTCAAAAACTCGCCGGGCAACTCTCAATGGGGCAGTTAACACGGCTTTGGCAAATTCTCACACAATCCCATACCGAAGTGCGTCAAGCGCCTGCCCCTTTGGCGGCGGCTGAAATGGCGATGCTAAAACTCGCTGTGGCGGGACAAATGCCGCCCCCTGAATTGGCCGCGCAAATCATTGAACAAGCGCAGAAGCTCTCAAAAGAAGGTGGCGCAGGCCTTCCAGAATTATCTACCCCCCAAACGGGCGTAACAGCCTCATCATCGTCGTCTGTACCGACAACAACGGTGTCATCACCGGCTGTCTCACAGTCTTCTGGCTCGCAATTATCATCCGTTTCCACGCAAGCGACAGCCCAACTTAGCGCGCCTAAACCCGTTGCGGTGACGGCGCCTACGGTTGAGTTAAATAGTATAATGGATTTTGTGGACGCTCTTCCCAAGGGGCGCATTAAATTAAAATCTGACATAGAACGATATGTCAGGCCCATTCAATTTAAACGCCAAAACATTCGTGCCGAAATCGTGGATGGGGCTCCCGCTGATTTAATCGGTAAAATGGTGGGAGCTTTACAGGATTTGACAGGCGTGCCTTGGCTCATCAGTCCCGAAAAAACGGGCGGAGACCCAACACTTGCAGAATTGCGACGCAAGGCCAAAAAAGACCGCGATGCAAAAGACCGCGCGCACCCTGCTTTTAATCACTCGCTTTTGAAAAATGCTAAATTGCTAGGTATAAAAGAAAAACAGAATGCCAATGTTATCCAAGGTGATTTTGGAAACAATGACACGGTACAAGACGCTTATGGCTCTGATGTGCCAGACGATTATATACCGCCTAATTATGAAAATGAGGATTAAATCATGAAAGACCTTATGGGATTGATGAAGCAAGCCAAAGAGATGCAGGCCAAAATGGAAAGCGCGCAAGCGGCTGTTGCTGACCTCGTGGTCGAAGGTCGCTCAGGTGGCGGTCTTGTGACGGTGACATTGGCGGGTGGCGGAAATATGAAGGGCCTTAAAATTGACCCGAGCCTTTTATCTGGTGAAGAAGCTGAAATCGTCGAAGACCTTATTGTCGCCGCCTATCAAGACGCCAAAGTCAAGTTAGATGAAGCGCAAGGCGAAACGATGAAGGGCGCGATGGGCGACATCCAATTACCGCCCGGTATGAAGATGCCGTTTTAAGTGAACCGTCGCCAAGCCATTCTCGGGTCAACGGCTCTGGCGATGTCTGCCTGTGCCGCCGATATGCCGACAAAAACACTCACACTCGACGACAAGCGTAAAGCGCTTTCTGACTTTGCTGTGAATATTGAGAGCTGGTGGCGTGACGTTCCTTTCGAAGCGCGCTTTGCCAAAGCGGCTGAAGCGGGGTTCGAACAGGTCGAATTTTGGTTCATTGGCAGTTGGGAACGTGAGGCCAAGGCTCTCGCGAAAGAGGCCAAAGCGGCGGGTGTCAAAGTCGCACAAATTGTCGGAGACGCGCCAGAGCTTGGCCGACCTGAGACACAACAGACATTTCTTGAGAATATGAAGCGCGCCATTGAAGACGCCAATATACTCGGCACAAATATTGTCACGATTACAGGCCATCAAAATGTAGAAGGTGTTTCGAGTGCTGACGCTTTAAAACATTATGCGGATCATGTGGCGGCCTCGGCGGAGCTTTGGGAAGACGCCGAAGTCTATTGCGCGATTGAGCCGTTTAATCCTTATAACCATCCCGGGCATTTTATAAATGGGTCGGCGGATGCGCTTGCCATTTGTCGCCAAATTAATTCGCCCTTTGTGAAACTGAACTGGGATATTTTTCACATGCAACGATCTGAAGGTAATGTGATTGATAATATCAAAAAAGGCGCATTCCAGATTTGTTATATGGAAATGGCCGTTAGTCATGACCGCCATGAACCCGGAACAGGGGTAATGGATTACACCCAAATTCTACGCGCAGCCAGACAGGTAGGCTACAACGGCCCTATCGGGTTAGAGCTTTGGGCCAAGGATGATGATTACGATGCGGCGCTTGAAGCTGTGGCAAATTTGAGCCAATCTCTCTGAAAACGAAAGTCATCTCTATGAAGCGTGTTTGGATAAGTCTTTTAATTAGTTTTTTAAGTCTCGGTGCTTTTAATTATTCAGAAGCGCAAGAGGCGGCGGGCGCCAATGCGCTCGTGAGTTATGAGTATGCACATCACCCTGTTATATCTCGTGGCGGTATCGTTTCGGCAGAGGACTCAATCGGCGCGCAAGTCGGGCGTAATATTCTGGCTAAGGGTGGCAATGCGGTAGACGCCGCTGTTGCAATGGGCTTCGCTTTAGCGGTTACGCATCCTGATGCGGGTAATCTTGGGGGAGGGGGCTTTATGCTCGTTTACCTCGCAGAGAGCCAGGAGACGATTGCCATTGATTTCAGAGAAGTGGCGCCTGTTGCTGCGACGCGTGACATGTATTTGGACGCAAAGGGTGATGTTGATAATCAGCGCGCTCAATACTCGCATTTGTCCGCGGGTGTTCCGGGCACAGTGATGGGGTTATTAGACGCTCTTGAAACTTATGGCACAATGGACCGTAAATCTGTGATGGCCCCAGCAATTAAGCTGGCAAGCGATGGGTTTGAAGTATCATTTGGTCTCGAAGACGCGCTTGAGCGACACACAGAACAGCTCTCCGTTGACCCGTCGTCAGAAGCCTATTTCCTTGGCCTAGAACAAGGTGATATTTGGAAGCAAAAAGACCTCGCGCAAACGCTCAAGCGCATTTCAAGGAAAGGGTCTGATGGGTTTTATAAAGGAAAAACGGCAGACCTAATTATCGCGGAAATGACATCAGGCAATGGCTTGATGACATACGAAGATCTTGCGTCTTATGACGTTGTGAAAAGGCAGGCTGTTTCGGGGCCATATAAGAATTATAATATTCATGCCATGTCGCCGCCTTCATCTGGAGGCGTACATATTGTTCAGATGTTGAATATCTTGTCGGGCTATGACCTTCAAGCGGACGGCCACAATAGTGCGGCCTATTTGCATAAGTTGATTGAGAGTATGCGTCGGGCTTATGCGGATCGATCAAAATATCTCGGGGATCCAGACTTTTTCAATGTGCCTGTGTCTGATTTGACTGACCCCGATTATGCGGACCGTCTCCGAGCTGACATCAATTTGTCAAAAGCCACACGTTCAAGTGATGTTTTGCCAGGGGCCGTTCTATACCCCGAGCCAAAAAACACGACGCATTACTCGGTGATTGATAAGGATGGGAATGCTGTCAGTGTGACCTACACCTTGAATTTCTCTTTCGGTAGCGGTTATTCGGTCGATGGCGCAGGCTTTCTTTTAAATAATGAAATGGATGACTTTTCGGCTAAACCTGGCAGCCCAAATGGGTATGGATTGATTGGCGGTGAAGCAAATAAAATTGAACCGCGTAAACGCCCTTTATCTTCTATGACACCGCTTATTGTTACCCAAGACGGTAAAGCTGTCTTAGTGACGGGGAGTCCGGGGGGTTCAACGATTATTACGTCAGTTCTACAAGTTGTTTTGAATGTGATCGAGTGGGATATGAACTTGTCTGAGGCGACACACCGTCCGCGTATTCATCATCAATGGTTGCCGGATAGGGTCACTATTGAGCCAGGTCTTAGCCGTGATACGCTCGATAGGTTATCCGATATGGGACATGTTTTTACACGCGATGAAAAAGGTGGTTACGCTACGACAACATTGGGGCGTGTAAATTCGGTTGGTCAGAGCGATACGATATTTTACGGCGCTGCTGATCCGCGGGGCCCAAAGTCTGGTGCCTTTGGCGAGTAATTAATTTAAACCTATAGAGCCGTTTGTTTTGTGGCCTTTGGGTAATAGAGCCCTATGGTGAGGATACGAATCAAAAAGGACAAATATGTCAGGCTTAAATGTCAGCCCTGAAATTGAACGCCTGATCGCTCTCTTGGCCAAATTACCGGGCTTAGGGCCTCGCTCTGCGCGGCGTGCGGCTTTGGACCTTTTGAAAAAACCTGATAATTTAATGCGGCCTTTGTCTTTGGCGTTGGGGGAAGCGGCAGAAAAGATTTCTGTTTGCCGTGTTTGCGCCAATGTTGACGCGCAAAACCCGTGTCATATTTGCATGGCAGCGGGGCGTGACCCTTCAAT
>CAYGSV010000157.1:0-6398 GCA_964352635.1 uncultured Algimonas sp. | reverse complement strand
CTCTCGCCCTTGAGCCTGAATTTTGGACCGTGATTGATCGTCATGTGGCCCAAAGCGGCGAGAGCTTTGCCCGATTTATCCGCGAACAAGATGATTTTCGACTGGCTGAAGATAAAGGCCGTAACCTCGCCTCTCATTTACGCGTTTGGGTGCTCACCCATGTTTTAGAGACGCGCACATAAATTCATCGCAACCTTGTCACACCATCGTCACGACTAAAGTCTAGTTGCTAAATTATGCTAATTAGGTGAGATTAAACTATGTCGTTAATTTTCCGCACGCGCAAAGTCGTAAAGCCTGGGGACCTTAATTCTCGGAATACGCTTTTTGGTGGGCGCCTACTAGAATGGATCGATGAGGAATGTGGGATTTACGCCGCCTGTCAGATGGAGACTCACACCCTCGTCACAAAATCTATGACAGAGCTCAACTTCCTCGCCCCAGCGCGTCAAGGCGATGTCGTGGAAATCGGTGTTGAAACCGTCGATATAGGCCGATGCACCATCACTGTGACCTGTCACGTCCGTATCAAACACACAAAACAGGAAATCATTTCTATTGATGAAATCGTGTTTGTGAATGTTGACGATGATGGGCGACCTTTGCGTCATGGAAAATATATCTCAAAAAATGACATAATGAAATCCAAGGTTTCCAAAATCATAAGCGCTCCACTCGCTTCGGCTGATAAGTCTCTCGTTACGATATAGCCAAAGCGGGATTACCCCCTTATGTTCCGCCCATGTCTTCCGCTGATTCCTTTCAACCCGCACCGCCGCGGCCTGACACGCGTTCGATTTCAGAACGCGCTATGCCTGTTAGAGGCGATTTAGTTGGTGCTAATAAGGATTACTTAGAAGGTCTGAATAAAGAACAGTCTGAAGCCGTATTAGCCTTAGACGGTCCATTATTAGTTCTTGCGGGGGCAGGTACAGGAAAGACACGTGTTTTGACCTGTCGTCTTGCACATATTCTCAATACAGGTCGCGCTTACCCTAGCCAAATTCTCTCTGTCACTTTTACGAATAAAGCCGCAAGAGAAATGAGAGAGCGCGTAGGAAAATTGATAGGTCGTGAAGTCGAAGGCTTGCCTTGGCTCGGTACGTTTCATTCGATTGCCGCAAAAATTCTGCGGATTCATGCTGAACTAGTCGGACTGAAATCGGGCTTCACCATTCTAGACACAGACGATCAAATACGCCTTTTAAAACAAGTTATAAAAGCCGCAGATATTGATGAAAAACGTTGGACGGGACGTTACCTCGCCGCCTTGATTGATGGATGGAAAAATAAAGGCCTCACGCCTGAAAAGTTAAACTCAAACCAATCCTTTAAATTTGCGGATGGCAAAGGGGCGGTGCTTTATAAAACTTACCAAGACCGCCTGAAAGTTTTGAACGCCTGTGATTTTGGCGATTTGCTTTTACACAATCTGACACTGTTTACTAAGAACCCTGATATTCTGAAAAAATATCATCAGAAGTTCAAATACATCCTTGTCGACGAGTATCAGGACACGAATGTTTGCCAATATCTCTGGCTGAGGTTGCTGGCCCAAGGGTCTCAAAACCTCTGTGTCGTCGGGGATGATGACCAATCTATTTACGGTTGGCGCGGCGCTGAAGTTGATAATATTTTGCGGTTTGAAAAAGACTTCCCTGGGGCCAAAGTTGTCAAATTAGAGCGTAATTATCGTTCGACGGAACATATTCTTGGCGCAGCGTCAGGCCTTATCGCATCTAATCAAGATCGGCTAGGCAAGACACTCTGGACCGAAGACACAGGCGGGCACAAAGTTACGGTCACAGGCGTATGGGATGCCCCCGCTGAAGCGCGCATCATTTCAGATGAGATTGAGAGCTGGCGACATAAAGGACGCAAATATAATGATGTGGCTATTCTTGTGCGGGCCTCGCGTCAAATGCGGAGCTTTGAAGAACGCTTTATTCAACTCGGCCTGCCTTACCGCGTCATTGGCGGTCCACGCTTCTTCGAACGCCAAGAAATCCGTGATGCGCATGGCTATCTGCGTATCTTAAAATCAGACACAGATGACCTCGCCTTTGAACGTATCGTCAACGTTCCCAAACGTGGGATTGGGGCAACGACTATTCAGAAGTTACAGCAGGCCGCGCGCGGTATGAATGTCAGTCTTGAAGCCGCCACACGAGAATTGACAAAAACAGATGAAATTCGTGGTAAAGCTAGAACGGCATTACGAGCCTTTATTCTTGACCTGGATCGCTGGCGTAAAGAAGCAAAAGACATTCGCCATACGGAAATCGCGGAACGTATCTTGGATGAAAGTGGCTACACTCAAATGTGGCGTGATAATAAAGATGCCAAATCTGCGGGTCGCCTAGAGAACCTTAAAGAACTCATCCAAGCGATGGGCGAATTTGATACGCTTGATGCCTATCTGGAACATGTCAGCCTTGTCTTGGATGTCGATAGTGGGCCGCAAGAAGATGAGATTTCTTTGATGACGCTTCATTCCGCCAAAGGCCTCGAATTTCCCCTCGTCTTTTTACCGGGTTGGGAAGAAGGCGTCTTTCCGAGCCAAAAGAGCATGGATGAAAACGGCCTCGCGGGCCTCGAAGAAGAACGTCGTCTTGCTTATGTCGGTATTACGCGGGCGCGAGAACAGGCCAAAATCTATTTCGCTGCCAATCGTCAAATCTATGGGTCGTGGCAATCCAGTGTACCGTCCCGCTTTATCGACGAACTCCCCCTCCAACACGTCGAGGTCGAAAGTGGGACTGGAAATTCGGGCGGATATGGTCAGAGCCAAATTGCACAACAAGTCGCACGCGAGTTTTCAGAGAGTTTCGAAGCCGCTAAAAGTAAGAGCTATAACTCCCCTGGTTGGCAACGCTATGAATCCAATAAGGACAAAAACTTTGGACGCGGCCCCAAAGAAATTGAAGGCCATGCCATTCGCCGCCCTGTCAAAAAGAAAACAAGTGAGTTCAAAGTGGGCGACCGTATTTTTCATCAGAAATTTGGCTATGGCCGCGTCAAAGCCGCTGACGGAAACAAGCTCGAAGTTTCTTTTGAAAAAGCAGGCGATAAAAAAGTTTTAGATGGTTTTGTAGAAAGAGCCTAAGCCATGCGGATAATATTATTACTTCTTTCTCTCCTGTTTTTGTCTGCCTGTGCAACCTCAACCAAAACAAACTTGTCTGTCTTGGCGATTAACTCTCTTCATACAGACCAAAAAAATACAGGCAGTTTTCAGGGTCTTGAATATCTCGCTGATCCTATCCCAGGTGGATTAAAAAACCGTGTTAACATTATGTATTTACACGGCATTGGCTTCACCGAAGATCGCTCTAAAGCCCAATTGGCGGGTGACTTTCTTGGCGGTATTGCCAAGGCTTATAATCTTGATGCGTCTGACGGCGTAACCACAACACTCTGCGGTGAGGCGCCCATAACCGAAGCCGACAAAGCCAAAACGCATATCTATATCAAGGCTGACCGACCGCAATTATTTGACACGGCCATACCCGGCTCTCAGCTTGCACTCGATGATTTGGTCTGCATGGATAAGCAGGTCTTGAGTATTGATGAGAACCTCGAATTTGTTCTCTATCGTGTTTTTTGGGACAATATTTTTTGGGATGGTTTGCAGTTCGCTCATGTGGGACAAGATGACAACCGTGGCATGTCTCAAGAGATTGCGCTCCAACGTAAGAAGTATAATCGCCGCCTCAAAGACGACCTCGTAAATTACGGGTTTTCGGATGCGGTCATGTATCTCGGCCCCGCAGGCGGGTTAATCCAAAATGCCGTCAAAGGCGCCATGTGTAGCGCGGCCCTAGACGCCGCAGGCTTTGATTTTGCTAAACAGAGCATTGGCAATAACGATCGCATTCGTTTCTCAGAAGCCTGTGAAACAGCTAATAATACGACCACACGCTTTAACCAATTTGCTTATGTAACAGAAAGCTTAGGCAGCAAAATCATGTATGACGTGATGCGTAAAAGCATGACCGATGCACAAGACACAATCCATGACCGTATGATTGCAGGCTCCGAAGTCTATATGCTCGCCAATCAGGTGGCCCTACTCTCGCTGTCTGATGTTGGTACAGATATTGGGGGTTCAGCAGAACTATTCTCTATGGGGCCACGTCCGAAAATTGTGGCGATGTCAGAATTGAATGACTTCCTCACCTATGAACTCGTGCCCTTCTATGAACAACTTTATAAACGATCTTTGAGAGGTGGTCAGGCCGCAAGCGCCATCACACTCCGAGGACGGCAAGATCTGATAAATTCTTTAGGGTTTGATGTCGTGGACATGCGGCTTGAATTTGCAGATCGTATTATTCCGCCTTTAGGCAGTTTTGTTGACCCGTTGGACGCGCATTCAGGTCACGCAGGGGAACCCGAATTAATGGTCTATGTCTTATGTGGTGCCGTGGACGGACAAAAACGCAACGAGGCCTGCCTTGCTTTGTCAGAGGACAAATAAGTGCCCCAAATCCTCCCCTTTGCGCTCGATATTGAGGCTGATGAAAAAACGGCTTTCGAAATAGCCGAGCAGCTTGGCTTGCTCGACATAAGTCCAGCGCTTTCTGTGTCTTTGTTTGAAGCCTCGCCCAATAAGATGCAGGTTCAAGCGCTTTATGAAACGAAAGAAGAAGCCGAGATTGCTGCCAAAACCCTGACCTTAGATACAAAAATCTATCAAATGCCTGATACGGATTGGGTAAGCGAAACGCAATCTGGCCTCGCCCCTGTTATTGCAGGGCGTTTTTTCGTTCACGGTTCACACGATAAAGACAACATTCCAAAAGAGGTACAGCATCCTGTGTTAATTGATGCAGGTATGGCCTTTGGCACAGGTCACCACGGCACGACCAAGGGCTGTCTTGTTATATTTGATGAATTGCTGGGCGAAGGCTTTAAACCAAATTCAGTCTTAGACCTTGGGTGCGGTGCAGGAATATTAGCTATAGCCGCCGCCATGGCTTTGCCTGAAACGCCCATTTATGCGAGCGATATTGATCAAGACGCTGTCGATGTCTCTTTGCAGAATGCTGACATAAATCACACATCCGAAAATATGAACATCTTTCAAGCGGATGGCTTTGACGCCTCAGAATTAAAAGACAAAACATTCGACCTTATCTTTGCCAATATATTGGCTGGGCCTCTCATGGGCCTCGCACCTGATATATTTAAGGCTACCGCAATAAACGGCCGTGCCATTCTATCAGGCATTCTCAATGAACAAGCCGAGACTGTCTCTGATGCCTTTAGACAGGCAGGTTTTCACGTTGAGTCCAAAGTCACGCTTGGCGAATGGACATCCTTACTCGCCACGAATAGGGCATAAAAAAACGCCGACACAAGGGTCGGCGTTTTCAAAATAAATCTATGTGACGCTTTATAAAGCGCGATTTGCGCGTCGGTCACGGCGCGCATTGCGGCGTGAAATTAAGCTGCCAGAGGCCATATCCAATTGAGGGCGGCGCGATTGTGCCCCTTCAAAAGCCGGGCGGAATGTCCGGTTGTCGACTGTCATAAATTCTGTTCCGTTAAATTCGGTTGTCATGTCTAATCTCTTTAATAAACGGCACTCAGGCCTAAAAATTTCTAAGCGCTATGTAGTGAGATTAAAAAAATACGGAACAGACAGTGTCGCCGCGACAGCTATGCAAAAATGCAACAATCCAAATAGGGCTTTGTTAACCCTCTTCGAAAACAACTTCTGAAGATTGACTGTGAAATTGACTTTCTGGCGGATAACGAAAATCTAAGATATCGTCTGCAGTGGGTATATTCATAAGACGTTTATTAGGTTTAGTTACGTTTGCCCTCACGTTACTACGCGACGGAGTCCTAATACCGAACTTAATACCAAAAAAATTATGCGCCATGGTGCAGCAAGTCTCCAAAAATGACTTCCCATACCCTTCCCGTTAATCGTATGATAACACACTATTAACCATGTTTTAAGGGAAAAATTCCCTTTTCACGCGAACCGCTTTTTTACGATCGATTTATTATGAACGATATTACGCTTTTTCAGTCTTATGAAGTTAAAGGCGGCCCAGATTATGGGCGCAAAAACCTTCCTATTTTACAGGCGGCTCTCAAAGCGCAAAAGCTCGATGGATTTATCGTACCTCACGAAGATGAATATCAAAATGAGTACCTCCCCGAATGTAATGATCGCCTGCAATGGGTCAGCGGGTTTACAGGGTCGGCAGGGGCCGCCGTTGTTATGCAAGACAGCGCAGCCATTTTTGTTGATGGGCGCTACACTCTGCAAGTGCGACAACAAGTGGATGAAAGCCTTTTTGCTTATGAACGGCTTGAGGATGGCGGCGTCGCAAAATGGTCGCGAGAAAACATCTTAAAAGGACAAACCATAGGATATGATC
>CAYGSV010000156.1:3924-6400 GCA_964352635.1 uncultured Algimonas sp. | reverse complement strand
CATATCAATCGTGTCAGAAAAATGGCGTTCAAATTAAATCTGCCTCTAAATTAGTCCTGCAAGTGGCGAGCTCGGGTCCGCGTACATTTTCTTGGGCATACGTCCCGCCAAATAAGCCTCACGCCCCGCAATTACGGCGTGTTTCATCGCGACGGCCATACGAATCGGGTCTTTGGCTCCAGCAATCGCCGTATTCATCAAGACGCCGTCACAGCCCAATTCCATCGCCGCCGTTGCATCTGATGCCGTACCAACGCCCGCATCGACAATGACGGGAACCTTAGTTTGTTCAACGATAAGACGAATATTGACGGGATTCTGAATACCAAGACCTGATCCAATCGGCGCACCCAAAGGCATAATCGCGCAACAACCCATATCTTCTAGCTTGCGCGCAAAGACAGGATCATCTGAACAATAGACCATGACCTCAAAGCCATCTTTCAATAACAATTCAGCCGCGCGCAATGTCTCCTCCATATCAGGGTAAAGATGTTTTGGATCTGAGAGAACTTCGAGCTTCACCAAGTCCCATCCCCCTGCTTCGCGCGCCAAACGCAGAGTGCGGACAGCGTCTTCACCTGTAAAACACCCCGCTGTATTAGGGAGATACGTTGTTTTCTTGGGATCGATAAAATCAGCGAGCATCGGCGCGTTAGGGTCAGAGAGGTTCACCCGACGCACGGCCACCGTCACCATATCCGCACCAGACGCTTCGAGAGCGGCAGCATTTTCGGCATAGTTTTTATATTTACCCGTTCCGATAATGAGACGAGAGTTAAATTCCCGACCTGCAACAACGAGCTTATCTGCTTTAGTAGACACTTAGCCCCCTCCAATAAAATGTATGATTTCGAGTTTATCGCCGTCTTGCAGGACAACATCTTCATAAGTTGATTTAGGCACAACTTCGAGATTGCGTTCAACAGCAATCTTCTTGAGCGGAAGTTCTAAAGCAACAAGCATTTGAGCAATCGTCAAGCCTGCTTCAAAGGTATGAAAGTCGCCATTGACCATAATTTCCATAACAGACGCCTTTCTTATCTAAAGCGGATGCCCTGTTTAGCATTGCAGGGCGCGTTACCATGCCATAAACGGGGTCTCAATGACGAAAGCCATTTATATCCTCAATGGGCCAAATTTAAATAGGCTCGGCACGCGTGAGCCTGAAATTTACGGGTCAAAAACACTTGCGGATATAGAGGCCGAATGCCGCGCCGCGACAAACCATGACATCGTCTTCAAGCAAAGTAATATTGAAGGCGAAATCGTGGAACATATCCAAGAGGCCGCAGATAAAGCCTCTGCCCTGCTTATCAATCCTGCCGCTTATACCCACACATCAGTCGCAATATATGACGCGCTTAAATTACTCGATATGCCCATCGTAGAAATTCACCTGTCACAGCCCGCCAAACGGGAAAGCTTTCGTCGTCGTTCCTATGTGGCAGAGGCCGCCACAGGCACAATCAGCGGATTTGGCGCAAATTCTTATCAATTAGGGCTGCAAGCCGTCATAAATCTGTTAAAGACAACCCATTAACTGACTCGCAGAAGTCAGAGATCAAAATAATGATCGCCTAAAGTCAAAAAAGAGAGAGACATTATGGCCACCACAAAGAAACCGAATGACGTCGCCCTTGTTCGGGAACTCGCTGATATCTTAAACGAGACCGACCTCAATGAAATTGAGATGAAAAAAGGTGACTTAAAAATTCGTGTCTCCAAAGGTGGCGGTCAAATCGTTCAAGCCGTTGCAGCCGCTGCCCCTGTAGCGGCCGCGCCTGCTGCACCCTCTGGCGGATTAGTCACTGTCGAAACCGAAGCTCCTGCGACGCATCCAAATGCAACAACATCCCCAATGGTCGGCACAGCTTACACGCGTCCATCCCCTGATGCGGATGCTTTCGTCAATATTGGCGACAGCGTGAAAGAAGGCGATACGATCCTCCTCATAGAAGCCATGAAAACCTTCAATCCGATCACGGCGCCGAAATCTGGCACAGTCGAAGCGGTCTATGTTGAAGATGCGCAGCCTGTTGAATTTGGTGAACCTCTCTTTGTTGTTGTCTAAATCATGACTGCCAAAAAAGTCGAAAAGCGCGAATTCAAAAAAGTCCTCATCGCTAACCGGGGTGAGATTGCTTTGCGCATTCACCGTGCCTGTAAAGAAATGGGCATAAATACGGTCGCCATTCATTCCGAAGCTGACCGTGACGCTATGCATGTTCGCCTCGCGGATGAGAGCGTTTGTATTGGTCCCAATAGCGCGGCTGACAGCTACCTTAATATCCCAGCCATTATTTCGGCCTGTGAGATTACAGATGCTGATGCCGTTCATCCAGGTTACGGTTTCCTCTCTGAAAATGCTAAATTCGCAGACATAGTTGAAGCGCATGGCATGGCGTTTATTGGCCCAACGGCAGAGCATATCCGCATTATGGGTGATAAAATCACGGCGAAAGAGACCGTCATG
>CAYGSV010000156.1:0-3914 GCA_964352635.1 uncultured Algimonas sp. | reverse complement strand
GTTCCTGGCTCTGATGGTTCTGTCACGACTTATGAAGACGCGAAAGAAGTCGCCAAATCAGTCGGCTTCCCTCTCCTCGTCAAAGCCGCCGCCGGTGGCGGCGGCCGCGGGATGCGCCTCGCCGCGACAGCAGAAGACCTCGAAGAAGCGCTTTCGGCCGCACAACAAGAAGCGATTGCCGCATTCGGTAATGGCGAAGTCTATCTTGAGCGTTACTTAACGGGTGGACGCCATATTGAAATCCAAGTCCTTGCGGACCAACACGGTAATGTTGTGCACCTCGGAGAGCGCGATTGCTCGCTTCAACGCCGCAATCAGAAAGTCCTCGAAGAAGCGCCCTCACCGACTTTGACAGCGAGAGAGCGCGAAGACATTGGCGAAATCGTTGCCAATGCTATTCGTAAAATCGGCTATCGCGGCGCGGGTACGATTGAATTCCTTTACGAAAATGGTGAGTTCTTCTTCATTGAAATGAACACACGCCTGCAAGTCGAACACCCTGTCACCGAAGAGATTACAGGTATTGACCTCGTCCGCGAACAAATCCGCGTCGCGCAAGGGCTAGAGCTAAATTACGACCAATCAGATGTGACCTTTAAGGGCCATGCGATTGAGTGTCGTATCAACGCCGAAAACCCTAAAACTTTCGCGCCATCACCTGGTAAAGTCGTCGATTTCCACGCGCCCGGCGGGATGAATACACGTCTCGATTCTGCGCTCTATGCGGGATATTCTATTCCTCCTTATTACGATAGTTTGATTGGGAAGCTGATTGTTTGGGGCAATACGCGCGAAGGCGCGATTTTACGTCTTCGCCGTGCCCTCGGTGAGATGGTGATATCGGGTGTCCAAACCACGATACCTCTGCACAAAGCCCTTCTTGATGATCCAGAATTTCAAAAAGGCGAGTATAATATTCACTGGCTAGAAAAGTGGTTAGCGGAGCAGGAGTAAGATATGTCATTTTTGAAGAGGTTACTTGGAAAGAAGGATAGTTCGCCTGTTTCATTAGAAGAGCAAATCAGTATTTTAGCGGAAAGTGGCATATTATTAAATGATGGCGTTAGCATTGAGGACTTCTTAATTTCATACGACAGAGAAAGTTATGAAAAGACACCTTATGAATTAGCTCTGCATATGTATGGCTTCGAAATTGAACAAGAACCCTGGGGAAGATACCTTTCAGATTCTGCTTGGAACTTTGACACTGAATGTATTGAGGGTTCTGGAAGCTATGCAGAAGTTATGAGTAATATAGTCAGAATAACTCAACGGTCTGATATTTTAAGCGACGTAAGCGATGATTTTGACTTTGAAAAGCCTACAGCGACTGTTCGCTATATTTTAAACAGTAATAAAAAGGAACGTGTTGTTAAAATAGACAGCGACTGGGTTGACCCAAATTTTGTTGATTACTTTCTTGCCGAAGTATCAGATACTATCAGTGATGGACGTAAATTTTGGAGCATAGATAATGGCCAAGCATTAATTTTATTCTTCTTGACTGATGCGAATGCCAATAATTTAAACAAATTATCTAATGGATCACTAAAAAGGGTAATTTAAGGTCTCTCATAAAACCCATCTCTTCCCGTCACTTCAACACCCTTCCGCCGCATCGCGGGCCCAACAGCGCCAAGCGCCAACGCCACCTTCCGCCCCTTTCTCGCGCCGACCCTTTGCTCCCAAGCCTTAGGGCCGCCTTTACGTAAGTTCTCCCCTATCTCGCGGTAGACTTTTAGGGCCGCGCTGATCGCCCATGCACATCTGAAATCGAGTTCTTTTATACCGACTTTCGCACTCGCGTAATATTGCTCTGCGATGTCGAGTTGTTCACAGGCCGCCTTATGCGCCGCAGGCCAGTTTTCGGGTTTCGCGAGCTCAGCCGCCTCCGTTGGTGCGCCATGTTTAACCAGTAAATTTTTCGGCACAAAGACGCGGTCCGCCTTTGCATCATCAATCACGTCCCGCGCGATATTCGTCAGTTGAAACGCCAGTCCCAAATCACTTGCACGGTCGAGTGTAGAAGCATCGCGCACACCCATAATATTGGCCATCATAACGCCAACAACGCCCGCGACGTGATAGGAATAATCCAGAATATCATCGACTGTCTCATAAACACGGTCTTCGGCATCCATTTCAAATCCAACCAGCAAATCAAAAGGATGACGATGATCGATATTATGGGTTTTCACGACGCGCGCTAACCCTGCAAAAACGGGGTTATCTGACGGCTTTCCCGCCAAAACATTAGAGGTATCGCCGCGTAATTGACTCAAGCGTTCCCGCTGCCCGATTTTGTAATCTGCAATTTGGCCATGCCCCATTTCTTGACCATCAATGACGTCGTCGCAATAGCGACACCACGCATACAACATCGCGGCATCATCGCGCAAAGCTGGCGGCAATACACGGCTGGCCAAAGCAAATGATTTGGACCCTTTTTTAATTGAGGCATGACCATGTTGTGTGACTGAATCCACGAGTTATTTTAAAACACCGCCAAAGAAATCACGTTTGCCGAGCGGAACGCCGTTATGACGGAGGATGTTATAAACCGTCGTACAATGGAAATAGACATTCGGCAGAGTGAAGCCAGAGAGATAGCTTATCCCCGTGAACTCCATTTTCATTTTTTGCGGGCCCATTTCGAGGGTAAATTCGCGCCCTTCTTTGCCATCTAGGTCTTTGGCCGCCACCGCATTCACATAATTGGGATCCCGTTCCAATAAAGCATAAGCCTCTTCAAAGCTCTCAGGGTGGCCTTCATAATTCGGGGCTTTTAGGCCTGCGATACGATAGGGGGCGTTTTTGGCCAATTCCGCAGCCGCCTGCGTTTGTCTAGCCAATGACCACATATCAGGCGCGAGGCGCGCATTAAGAAACACACTCGCGTCTATGCCGCGCTCTTTGGCGTTGGCTCCTCCCAATCGCAAAACATGTTCAAGGTTTGACAGCAATTTTGGGAGCGCGGAAACTGCGTTAGACATAGACAATGTGGACATGTTTTATCCTTTCAGGATATTGGCAAAATCTTCGGCGATGACGCCGGCTGTTGCTTTGGCCGCGCCGACAACACCAGGAACCCCTGCCCCCGGATGGGTGCCTGCGCCTGTAATGTACATGTTGGAAATCACATCATCGCGGTTATGCGGGCGGAACCACGCCGATTGCGTGAGGATAGGTTCAACCGAAAACGCACTGCCCAAATGGCTGTTCATTTCATCGCGGAACCCAAACGGCGTCAGTGTGTGGCAGACTTTGAGATGTTTATTCAAATCAGGAATAGCGTGTTCCTCCAGGTAATCCAAAATCTTCTGCGTATAGGCGGGGCCAATTTCATCCCAATCTAAATCCGCACTGCCCAAATGCGGCACAGGCGCAAGGACATAATAGGCCGACTTTCCCTCTGGTGACATAGACGAATCCGTCTTTGACGGTGCATGAAGGTAGAGCGAGAAGTCGTCTGGCAATTCCCCGCCTTTGCCGAAAATCTCATTGATGAGGTCTTTATAACGCTGCCCCAATAAAATGATGTGATGTTTGAGGTGTTCGGGCGTGGGAATATCGAGGCCGAAATAGATCACAAAGAGCGACATCGAATGGCGTTTCTTCTTGAGCGCTTTGCCATATTTTTTACCGCGTTTATGACCACGTAAAAGCTGGCTGTAAGTATGCACGACATCGGCATTAGACGCGACGAGGTCTGCTTTAGCCGTCCAACCGCTTGCCGTGGTGACGCCCGTAACGCGGTCGCCTTCGGTATGGATATCCGTAACTTCATCGGAGAGTTTTAAGTCACCGCCAATGTCTTGGAAGAGTTGCACGAGGCCTTGGACCAACGCGCCCGTTCCGCCTTTGGCAAACCAGACGCCGCCTTTGCGTTCCAGCGCATGGATGAGGGCGTAGAT
>CAYGSV010000155.1:0-6435 GCA_964352635.1 uncultured Algimonas sp. | reverse complement strand
CTGTCAGGATTTTATCCATGACGGGACTGACGGCCTACACCTCTTTTAAAGACCAAGGGAAGCCCGTCGCAGGTGAAACAGTTGTTGTCTCGGGGGCTGCGGGCGGTGTCGGGCATATTGTTGTTCAAATGGCTAAAATTATTGGGTGTCGTGTGATTGGTATTGCTGGTGGCTCTGAAAAATGCGCCATTGTCAAAGGTCTCGGCGCTGATGAAATGATTGATTATAAAAATGACGATGTGCCGCGCCGTATCGCAGAGCTTTGCCCAAAGGGAATGGATATCTATTACGATAATGTTGGCGGCGAAATTTTGGAAGCTTGTCTAAACAATCTCGCTTATAACGCCCGTATTGTTTTATGCGGATCCATCAGTGAATATACGCGCGAAGAAAAGTTTGGCCTCAGTAACTACACCATGTTGCGGAGGGCAAATGCGACGATGCATGGGTATTTCGTCTATAATTACTTGGACCAGTTTGACGCCTGTAACGCTCAACTGGCAGACTGGATTAAAACAAAACGAATGACCCCGCTGATTGACGAACTCATAGGTTTTGACAAAATGCCTGAGGCTTTGATTGGGGTTTATGATGGAACAAATATTGGGACTCGTTGCGTAAAGGTGAAGCTCGATGATTGAAAAGCCTAAGATTAGGTTTCAGCGAGCGAATTATATCGTCTCGAATTTGGAACGTGCTTTAGAATTTTATCGAGATGTTTTGGGTTTTGAAGTCGTTTTCATCAAGGATAGCGCAGAAGATAGTTATAGCTATGATGTGTTTGAGATTGAACGTCACAACACAATGCGGTTTGCCGTTTTAGGTACGCCAGAGCAAAAAAATGTTATGGCTCTCACGGAGGTGCCTGACGCTAAGCCAGTCGAGACAATGCCTCGAAGGAGTGCAATTATTCTAGAAACCCCTGAGATTGAACGTGTTTTAGAGGAGTCTAAGTCTTTGGGTTTGAAGGTTTATCCAGAAGATAAATTGATCACCAAAGATGGTCGCGAAGGACGAGAAATCGGTATTGTCGATTTTGACGGTAACCTCGTTGTTATTTATCTTATTACAAAGGCCGCAGCATGAGCGAGATTGATGTACGCAGCCAAACTGAGCTGAATTATCCAAAGCCCGTTTATGCATGGAGCATGGTTGGCTTCCTTACACTTGCTTATATATTTTCGATGTTGGATCGCTACATCCTTGGTTATCTAACGAAACC
Organism: uncultured Algimonas sp.; assembly: GCA_964352635.1. GTDB lineage: Bacteria > Pseudomonadota > Alphaproteobacteria > Caulobacterales > Maricaulaceae > Litorimonas. Next base: position 5,213 of record CAYGSV010000155.1, on the reverse strand, counting down.
CATAAAGGCTGATTTGGGTTTTACAGATACCCAAATGGGGTGGTTGGCTTTGGCCTTTACGCTTTTATATGCCTTCGCGGCAATTCCCTTTGGGATGCTGACAGATAGAAAAAAGAGAGTTTGGATAATTGCTTTGGGCATAGCTGTTTGGTCGCTTGCGACAGTTGCGACCGGACTGGTTACAAACTTCGCAACCAGCGCAGCACTTGCCTTTGTTTTCTTCTTCCTTGCAAGGCTCATGGTCGGTTTTGGTGAAGCCGTTCTTAGCCCCGCTGCCTTCTCAATAATCGGTGATAGTTTTCCAAAAGAAAGACGGGCCAAACCTATTGCTTTTTACTCTGCGGCGCTTTTCCTCGCTTCGTCTTTGACGGGGTACATTATCAAATTTTTATTAGGTTACTTTGAAGTCGTAGGCTCAAAAACATTTCCTTTGGTTGGAGAGTTAGAGCCTTGGCAGATGATACTCGTTATAGTCGGGGCACCTGGATTATTAGTCGCCGTCCTGTTTTTCTTTTTGAAAGAACCGCCGCGGACAGAGAGCAAACAAAAAGCGGATAGTTCTTATGCCGATGCAATAATTTTTGCGACATCCCGTTGGAAAACCTTGGCGTGTTTCGTATCCATATTTGTTACCATGGTCAGTATTGCTTATGCGCAATTTAACTGGTTGCCAGAAATGTTTGAAAGAACTTATGGAGAGGAAAATTGGGGTAGGGGGCTTTATGCGGGTAGAAATGCAACGGCCACGTTGATTTTTGCTGTCCCAACTTACTTTTTGTCAGGGTTCATTTCTGATGCGTGGTCGAAAAGAGGAAGGACTGATGCGCCCTTTATTCTGGCGATAATAGGGCTTTTTATTATGGTGCCTTGCACGATAATGGCACCTTTAATGCCAACAGGTTGGACGGCATTTGGTATACTATGTATTGCAACAATTGGCATCGGCATGGTGTCTTCAACAGGCGTTACGGCTTTGCTTCAAATTACACCAGGCTATGTTAGAGGCTCAATTGTGGCATACTACTACTTGGCCATAACAATGTTGGGGGGCTTGGTATCGCCCTTACTTGTTGGGTGGTTATCTACATCCGTTTTTGGAGAAGACCGACTTAATTTAGCGATGGCGACCCAGCCCGCGATCTATGGTATTCCTACACTTCTTTTAATCCCAATTACATATCGACTTTACAAAAAAGAATTGAAAGCAAGAGAGGCTCAAGAGCACGGTCTACAAGGTGCATAAAGGATATTTCGGCGCTGCGGGATGTCAAATCCATTACCGTCAAATGGGTGAGGGAGGTGTACCGCTTCTGTGCTTGCCGCCTGCGCCGCATACGGGAGCCTATTTTGAGAGTGTACTTACTCACTTGGCAGAAAGCCGCACTGTTATAGCGGTTGATTATCCGGGTTATGGTGGGTCTGACAGGTTGTTAGAACCCGCAACAATACAGGCCTATGCAAAGCGCATTGCCGCCTGCTTTGATGACGTCTCTGAGCTTGATCTCCTCGGTTTTCATACGGGTAATTTGGTGGCCGCAGAAATAGCGAAGGGTTTGCACGAAACCATCCGTAAAGCAGTCATGATAGATGTGCCCTGTTTTGATAAAGATACGCGCGTTAAATATGCGGCGGGTTTGTCCGATGGAGATATGTTCACGTCTATAAAAACAAGTTTTGAAAAATCCGTTCTCAATCGAGATGGCTCAATGTCCGAGGAACGAGCCCTGACACTTTGGGGGGAGTCACTCCGAAGTGGAACACATAAGAATGACGCTTTCCGAGCCGCTTTCAATTACGATTGTACTGCGGAATTTCAACATATTGATATACCGATTACGATGATTGCCACAAAGTCTAGCTTACTAAATCCTACGCGTGAGGCTGCGAAATTAATACCACATGCTGTCTTAGTTGAAGCGCTTCACATTGTGGCACCAGTATTTGAGGCGCATATCGAAGAAATTACGCGTCTAATATTGGAGGCATGACAAATATCAAATGACGGTTGAGCCGTGAAACTAGGGTGGTTTTATGACAGATGTGCGCTCTTACATGGTTATCTTGGCGAAAATCAGCGACAGAGATACCTTCATTCACGGTTATTCAAAAGCCACAGCGCCTTTGGTCGCAAAACATGGTGGTCGTTACATTGTTCGTGCGCCAAGGGGGACTCTGCTCGAAGGGCAATGGGGAGATGGGGCGTCAGTCGCCATATCCGAATGGCCTAATCGAGAGGCTATAAAAGCGTTCTGGGATAGCCCTGAGTATCAAGAGGCGAAAAAACTGCGAGAGGGTATCTCTGATGTGCAAGTCTTAGTCATAGATGCGCCTAAATTCACATCGGATAATATATGAGAAAGCTGTTCCTATCTGTCTTATTTAGCTCTCTGATGATTGGTAGCGGGTCTAACACAGCAGTTGCGCAGGATAATGGCGATATAGAAAATACGGCTTATGCCAAAATACTAAAACGTGATTTCAATCGGTTGATGGAGTGGTTTCCAGGTCGATACGACAACCAAGAACAAGTTTATTTTAATGACAACCTAGATGTTCCAGAAGATGAGCGTCACGGACGTGTCCACCATATTTTTGCCCCAGTGGATATGCCGTCCTTTCCTGGCGAGAGCTTTTACATCGAGCAATATCAAAATAATGATCCAACTGATGTTTATCGACAACGCATCTATAGCTTTGAGCCAGACTTCGAAGAAAACGCCATTAAAATGGTCATTTACATTCCCAAGGACTCCAAGCCTTTATTAGGTGCCTATAAAGATCCTTCCAAACTCGAAGGTTTAAAGCCTTCCGATTTCACGATTTATCCAGGATGTGAGATTTACTGGCGCTATCAGAACAATCATTTTGTCGGTGTGTCGCAAGAGGCGGGGTGTCGCGTTAAAAGCCAACGCTCTGGCAAAACACTGATCATCAAAGACAATATCCAACTTTCAAAGGATAGTATCTGGATCAAAGATACGGCCACAGATGAAGAAGGTAATTATGTCTACGGCAATAAAGCTGGCATTCATCACAAGAATAACCGAGCCGCTACGTTTAATTGCTGGGTCGCCCCACAGAAAAAAGATGGGAGTTACGGGTTTTTAAATGGTCTTGAGGCGCATGATCAAGGCGGGTGGATCTACATTCCTGCGACCAAAGACTATGATAAAATTGCCTTTAGAATGCGGAACGTAAACTGGCCCTCTGGCAATAACCGTCCGTCTCGCGTGCTTTATGCTTATCAGGGTGATGACCAAGAAAAAGCCGTGTCTTATGCTTGGACATCACCAGATGAGCCAAGAATCGGCATGAACTTACGTTGGGTTCAAGTGAGCTGCACCGAAGGCGAGTCAAAAATAACACCAGGGATCAATCTTAAAACAGGAAGTGGAAATTAAAATGATTATGAAGAAACTCCTCCCAATTGTAGCAGCAGGTCTTATCGCCTGCACGGCCAATACGACAGCACATGCTGAGAAGCTTGACCTTACAACGGCTGAGGGCGCCATGACGGCGATGCGAAAAGTGCAATGTTCACTCGTCGATGATGAGCCCGTCACCTATTATTGGTTTGGCAAAGCCTATTCACGCCGCATGGGTGAAAAAGACAAAAATCTCTTTGATGTAGAGGGTATGAATGTGCGCTCTTGCTCGACGATAAATGACCCTGAAAAGGGGCTTGGTTATCACCTCGTTACAAGAGAGCTCTTATTTTACAAAGACCCTCAAACAGGCGAGGTCTTGGACACTTGGGAAAATCCTTGGACGGGCGAAGACCTTGACGTCATGCATGTGGCCAATGATCCTGTGAACTCCAAAGGCTATGTGACAGGGCGTGACGGTAAACCTGCTAAGTTCGCAGGTGATATTTTGGGAGATATGTGGCAAATGAATTTCACTTTCCCTTTGTTTTATTCCAACCCACTCGCGAGTGAATATCAAAAGGAAATCGGCGGCACATATCACGCGACGGAAATGTTCAATTTCCTGGGTGATGTCGATGACTTGACTGATATGACGAAGAATACGGCTCGCGTAAAAATTGGTTGGGTGCGTATGTCTGATTGGCTCCCATGGATGAATATGCAGGGTCGGGAAGGTGTGATTTATATGCATACCGCAGGTCGCAAACTCGATTCTTGGGATGACCTCTCACCGACGATTAAAGAAGAGATTACCAAACGTTATCCAGATTATACGACGCCGCCACCGTCTGGTGACCCCCGCCCTAACGTAACAAGTTGGAAATATTATAAAGCCGTCAAAGAAGGCAAAGAAACCCTTCCCAAACGGTAAAAGAAAAGCCCGCTTAGTAAGCGGGCTTTTTTGTTTCTATGACGGTTCGTAAGCCGCCCAATCATCGCTGATTTTACGTTCATCAACTAAGGTACGTGAGAAGAGCGCATCATTTTTGAACCAATGCCATGTGCGGGCACGTTTCGTCCCGCAATCCGAAATTTGTATCATCTCATAGAGATATAAGTCTGGATCACCCGTGCGCGTCCAATTTAGAACAGTTGTACGATTATGTGTGTCTAATGTCATATCGGCGGCCCAGCCTTGGATAAAATCATTATCCCACCAAAGGCGACCGTCTTTTATATCTGCTGGAAAGTCGCGTGTTTCCGATTTGCCGTCATCCCAGGTGTAATAATTGGTTTGATGATAGAGGTGATCTCCGCTCTCTGGAAAGCGGCAGAGGAGGCGAGACTTATGCTCGTCAATCTTATTTCCGTCAGCGTCATAATGACGATAAATACCGTCCCACACACCTTCATGCCTCGCCAGAACAGGGTGGGCTTTCTTCAGCTCATTTGTCGTTTTTGGATCACTCATTTTGAACTCCTAGAGAATTTTACAGACTTACTTAGTGAGGCTGTCTCTCAACGAATTGAGAATTCTCAAAGTTTAGGCGCGACCTCTATGCGCGGTAAAATCTTCACGTCCACCAAGATCGCGGATGCGGTCAATCTTTAAAATTTCACAACTATGCGAATCGGTGAATGCGATTACTTCTCCCTTTTTTAGGGCTGAGAAGGCACGACTCACCGTTTCAATTGTGAGTCCTAAAAAGTCAGCAATGTCCAATCGAGTCATAGGTAAAAGGATATGTTCAGATTTTTCCCGGGGCCCTTCGGATGAAAACCGAGCTTGATTAGCCCTAAGGTAAAGCAGAAAAGAGGCCACGCGCTCAACGGCAGACCGTTGCC
>CAYGSV010000154.1:0-6478 GCA_964352635.1 uncultured Algimonas sp. | reverse complement strand
GGAATATAGGGGATGGGCGCATTGGCGAGGGCATGTTGTGCCATGTGAATGATATTGGCCGGGAAAGTCTCTAGGCCATAGCTGGCTTTATTGTCTGCATCGCCGAAGTACCAAAACATGCCCGACATCGCGAAAGGGCCTATCATCAGCGCGAGGCCTTGGGCGGCACCAATTGCACCCTGTAGCTCGCCTTGCTCCGACTCAGAGACCCGAGAACTCATCATATTGGTGAGGGCCGGTCCGTATAAGCCTGCCAAAGCAGCGAAAGGCCCTGCCGCATAAATAATCCAACCCTTATCCGCACTGCCCATCATGGTATAGGCGATGACAGCAGAGACGATGCCCATAACACCCGCCCAAAACAGACCGACCTTTGGAATGATAACTCGGATAAGTCCGCCCTGCACAATCATGCTCGCAATACCAAACGCACCGAGGGAGTACCCAACATCAGCAGGTGTCCAACCGAGCCCTTCTATCGTCGAGAAAGCATAGGTCGTTGGGTAAACCGTGTGGGCCGTCGCGAGGAGGAAGAGGATAAAGATAAGGCTCTTTACGCCTTTAATTTTTCCTAATGAAACAATCGAACCAAAGGGGTTAGAGCGTTTCCAACTAAACGGTCTGCGTTTATCTTCGGTCAGTGTTTCAGGAAGAAAGATAAACCCGTAGATGACGTTTAGGAGTGAAATAATCCCTGCCGCAATAAAGGGCGCACGGGGGCCAAACTCATTCCCTATCAAACCGCCTACGACGGGGCCAAGCATAAAGCCTACGCCGAATGCGGCACCCACTAATCCAAAGTTTTGCGCGCGGGTCTCTGGCGGGCTGATATCGGCGATATAGGCATTGGCCGTGCTGAACGTTGCCCCAAATGCGCCGGCGATAATGCGCCCTAAAAACAGGAAGGCGACTGTGGGGGCAAAGCCCATAATAAAATAATCAATGCCGAGCCCAAAAAGAGAGAGTAGCATAATCGGGCGTCGACCAAACCGGTCAGATAGGCCGCCGACAATGGGCATGCAGACGAATTGAAAGAGCGCGAAAACAAAGGTCAGCCACATGCCATAAATGGCGGCTTGGTTATTGGGAAGATCCGTCAGTTCTTTGAGGAGTTCGGGCAGGACGGGGATCATTATCCCAAAACCAATTGAATTAATCATCACCGTGATAAGCACGAAAATGATCGCGTTTTTACCGTTTACTTTTGACGCCATTATTTTGGCTTACGCGATGAGACGGGCTTCGCATAGTCTGCAAATTCAATAACCAAGCGTTCATAGACCGGGCGTTTAAATGGGATAATCGAATTGGGAGTCGTTTCAAGATCTGCCCATTTCCAGTCCGAAAATTCTTGCTCGCCATGGGTGTTCAAATTTACATCTGAACCATCTCCAAAATAACGAAATGCATACCATCTTTGTCTTTGTCCAATATGTTCCCAGTTCCTACGTTTCATTGATTCTAGGGCTTCCAAGGTAAAGTCGTAATAGAGCCAACCTTTTATCTTCCCGAGTTTTTTGAGGCAGTCACCTTGTAGGCCAGTTTCCTCGTAGAGTTCACGACGGGCCGCGTGTTTCGGTTTTTCGCCTTTGTCGATACCGCCTTGCGGACACTGCCACGCATAAGGCCCGTCTTCGCCAAAGCGTTTGCCAAGCCAGATTTGCCCCTGAGTATTGAAAATCGCAATGCCGACATTGCGGCGGTAAAGTTTGGGGTTAGGGGACATTATTGAACCAAATTATAGGAGGCTGGCACGAGCTGTAGCGATTGCTCTGGCAGGGTTTCAATCCATTTATTCACGGCTGCAAGGGTTTCAGGATAGGCAAAGCCGACGCCTATGGGGGCCGTTTCAGAGGCGGCCTCTTGTCCCAACTTTGTTAGTTCAGCCGCAATCAAATCCTCTTGCGGATTTGGGTCAATCACTCCGAATCCTTGAGCATAAGGTAAGCCAACGGAACGCGTTAAAGTCGGCAAAGTCGGCGTATCAAACGACCCATCAGCAATAAAGCCAAGCCCCGATTGTGAAAACCTGTCGAGTGTTTTTGCCGCCGCGTCAGCCCGTGTGAGGAATTGGTCTCCATTATAATTGATAACGCCAAAGTATCCTTGGCCACGGCTCAAGAGCCAGTCGAGGTGGCGTTCATTCGCTTGTGGGTCACCCGCTTTTAACGTGTATTCAGCCCCGGGTTCTGACCGGTTATAACCAACGGATTCCATGGGTATTTCGATCAGCACTTCATGGCCATCGGCGCGCGCTTTGTTAATCCAATTTTGAAGCGCCTGACTATGCGCGGCAAAAGATAAGGTGACATCGGCGGGGAGGACATCAATCGCTCTGTCTGTCAACGCCGGGTTAATGCCCAATCCCCCAATTACGAGCGAGACAGGTTTACGACTGGCAACGCGGCGCGTGGGCCGTGAGTAGGCTTTGAGGACTGTGTTGCCGTCTGCTGCCCGTTTCGGCAGAGGGCCGTTCGGGCCGCGCGTGCTGAGTTCTGGGAATAGCGTGTTAGAACCACCGATAATGGCTTGGCCATCAATTAAGATGGTTCTGGGGCCATCGGTCTGTGACTGTGGGGTTGTAATTTGCGGGGGGCTTGGTTGATTAGCCCCACTTGCATCGCCAATTGCATTGCCTAAAGCATCCGTTTTAGGGGCGGTTACGGCCAGAGCCGTCGGGTTCTCACCAGGTCCAACATCCCCTGCCAAAAGATCGGGCAAAGCCGTCTCATCACTATTGAGATTGGTTGAGGCGAGGGGTTGCGGAATAGGCTCAAGCGCTAAATCACCCGATGTATTGGGATCAATGTCTGGCGGAGAGGACATTATAAAAGCGGCTATCACAGCAGCAGAGACGCCAATTAAAGCGATCGCGCCTAGGACATGCCACCGCCGTTTGGGCAGTTTTAAATGCCGTCGTCTCTGAACAGATGTGGCAGACCTCATATCCATGTCATCGCGATAAGCTGTTTTGTGCCTATCGTCCATAGATGTTCTTTAAGGACAAAAGAGAGATTTATTGTGCGATATTTTGGGCGCGGGTCGCAGGTGCCAAGGCCGTATTCTGCGCTTGAAGCAAAGTCTGATAGCGTGAAGATTTCAAAATATCGATCGCTTTGTTCAGTTGAAAGTCTTGGCTCTCTGCCATCTCTTCTGTCGGATAGAGTATGGCGTCATAGTCTTCTTTGTAATCCGTATTATCAGGATTGATAAGCGAGTTAGGAAGACTGTCTTCGCGGAACCGCTTTCTAATTTCACCACTATCAGGCTGCGAGGCGACTAATAGGTCCGGCATGATACCGCGTCCTTGGATAGAATTACCCGATGGCGTGTAATATCGTTGCGTCGTCATGCGAAGCGCTCCGCCATTGCGGGCGAGTGGAATAACGGATTGAACAGAGCCTTTGCCGAATGTACGGCGGCCAACGACGACAGCGCGTCCACGGTCTTGGAGTGCGCCGGCTACGATTTCAGCGGCAGATGCAGAGCCAGAATTAACTAAAACAACAATTGGCATGTCGGGGTAAAGCTCGCCAGCTTCTGCATGATAACGCTCGGTATCGGCGTTCTCACGGCCACGCGCAGAGAGCACTTCACCGCCGTCCAAGAACAAACCCGACACGGAAACAGATTCTGTCAATAAACCACCACGATTACCGCGCATATCAATCACAAGGCCAGGTAATTCGCCGCCTAAGTCTTCTTTCAAATATTCAAGCGCGCGTTTTAGATCGAGGGTGAGTTTGTCATTATTGAAGGTCTCGATGAAGACATAGCCGACACCTTTTTCAACACGATGACGCACAGCACGCCCACGTACAACTTGGCGGACTATTTCAACATCACGCGCTAAGCTTCCGTCGGGGGAGAGGACTTTAACAGTTATAGGGTCACCAGCGAGGCCACGCATATTTGCAACGGCTTGGTCTAATGACTTTCCTCGAATGCTTTCTCCTGCCACAGATGTAATTAAATCACCCGGTCGAATACCTGCACCATAAGCAGGCCCTTCTTCTATGGCATAATTCACTTTGATAAGGCCGCCTTCCATGCTCACTTCTATGCCGAGTCCGCCATATTCGCGTTTCGCGGCTTCGCGTTGTTCGACGAAATCTGCGGGGGGCGTGTAGCCTGAATGAGGATCGAGCGAAGAGAGGGCGCCGTTTAACGCCGCCTCTATTAAAGTTTTATCATCCACTTCGACGACATGGTGATCTCTGACCCGTGCAAAGACTTCTGCAAAAAGCTCCATCTTGGCCAGAACATCTTCTTTCGGCGTTTCATTGCTCTCTTTGTCTTGCGCGAAAACGAGTACCGACATCAGCATGGCTGCTGAAACAAGCAAAGAGGAAATGAGGCCTTTTGAAAAAGAAGGGGCCATTAATGAAAAACCTTAGCCTTGTAGTTCAGCGAGTTTAGACGCGTATTGACCACCTTTTAAAAGCTCAATGGCTTTTTGAAGTTGATAGTCTTCTTCGACGTCAAAACCCTCTGGCGGATAATCGATGATGTGCTCGACGTCTTCGAGGCTTTCATCTTCGTTTTTAATCGCATTCGGAAGGTCGGCTTCGCGACGACGCTTACGCGCATTTTCATCTTTTGGTGCGGCTGCGACCTCGATGTCAGGTGTGATGCCTGTACCTTGAATGGATCGACCTGACGGTGTGTAATAACGCTGTGTTGTCATACGAAGTCCGCCATCACGACCGCCGCGTAGTGGAATAACGGATTGCACAGAGCCTTTACCGAAAGACGTCATGCCAAGTACAATGGCGCGTCCACGGTCTTGTAAGGCACCTGCAACAATTTCTGAGGCTGAGGCTGAGGCGCCGTCAATCAAGACAACAACAGGGACATTTTTCGCAAGCTCACCACGTTCGCCATTATAGCGCTGCGTATCAGAGGCAACACGGCCGCGTGTTGAAACAATTTCACCGCCATCAAGGAACACGCTGGAGACTTTAACAGACTGATCTAAAAGTCCGCCAGGATTACCGCGAAGGTCAAGAATAATACCGGGTAGGTTACGACCGAGTTCTTTCTTGAGCGCGCTAATCGCTTCAACCATGCCTTCTTCGGCTTTGTCGTTAAACTGGCCGAGGCGGATGTAACCGACGCCGTCTTTGACTTCGTGTCTGACAACGACACGTTTGATGACTTCGCGGGTCATTGTAATTTCTAGCGGGTCTTCATCTTCGCGCACAACCGTCACCGTGATGTCTTCGCCGGGTTTGCCGCGCATTTGCTTGACGGCTTCGGTAAGGGAAAGACCTAGAATTGATTTGCCGTCGATTTCTGTGAGGTAGTCACCCGCTTTGATACCAGCGCGCTTGGCGGGCGTTTCATCAATCGGTGAGATAACTTTGACAAAGCCGTCTTCCATGGTGACTTCCATGCCGAGGCCGCCATATTCACCGCTCGTTGTGACTTGTAGCTCCTTAAACTGCTCAGGCGTGACATAGCTCGAATGCGGGTCGAGGGATTGTAGCATGCCATTTAGCGCATTCTCAATCAGGTCTTCATCGTCAACATTGACGACATAATCTGTTCTGACGCGGGCTAACACATCAGCGAATAGGTCGAGCTGTTCAAATGTATTTGTATTAGAGGCTGGTTCCACGGCGATGGCGGATTGGTTCGTCGATGAAAACGCAAAAAGCGCAATGGCGGCAACCGAACCAATCGTGGGGAGTATATATTTCATTTTACAGCCTTTTGTCCTCAATTGCCGTTTCTCTATGCACGAATATACATGCAAGTTTCAGGCCTTAAGCCTAAAATACGACCCTTTATCCTTAAGTCGTGAATTCTCACGTGAAAAGTCAAAAAACCGTAATCAAGACGAGATTACGCAGGGCTTTTGCTTGGCTGGGGGCTATTTTACAGGGCTAACCACGGAGAGGGGTCAATGGTTCGCCCGTTTCGACGTAATTCAAGGTACAAATCCACCGATCCCGAGCTATCAAAAGGCATGGCACCCACAGGTGTGCCTTGAAGGAGTGTTTCACCCGTTTGGGCATAAATTTCGCCCAAACCTGTCATCAAAATATAATGATCTTCGCCCACGGAGAGTATGATGACTTGCTCATAATTCTTAAATGGCCCCGCAAATTCGACACGCCCAGAATAGGGAGCCAGAACTTGCCCTTGAGATTGTGCCGAAAAAGTGAGGCCTTTTTCACTTCCGCCGAAACGACGTAAGAGGCGGCCTGAGACGGGGAGGCTGAGACGTCCTTTTGATTGGGTAAAAGGTGTACCCCCGTCGGGCAGTGCGGGGGGAATAAAGCCAGGCCGTCCCGGTTGCGGTTTGATGCGCGGCTGTATTTTGTCTGCTTCTTCTTGCAGTTTTTCCAAAAGCTCACGCAGCGTCGCCGCCTCTGCTGCGAGCTTATCAATAATGGCCTGTTTTTCGGCCCGTTCCGTATCAATGGACGCTTGAAGCGCTGACTTGTCTTTTACAAGGGCGAGTGTGCGCGTT
>CAYGSV010000153.1:0-6508 GCA_964352635.1 uncultured Algimonas sp. | reverse complement strand
GTTTAGGACCTGCCTTCTGCGCAATCCATTCTGCGAGTGAGCCGATACCTCCACTGGCTTCGACCAGAACGCCAAACATGGCTCCCAAGCCAATCACCACTGCGATGCCGCCAAGCGTACCGCCCATACCTGATTTAATTGAGTTCAAAGCTTCTGAAGGCGCTAAGCCAGCACCCAAAGCGGCTAGTAAGCCTGCCAAAATCAAAGCAGGAAAAGCATGCACGCGCCCCGCCGTAATCATCAAGAGTAATGCTGCAACAGAAAACAAAGTCGCCAATAATGCGCGGTTTTCAATAATCCATACGGAAAAATCGGCCATATCCATCCCCTTATGCGTGTTGCCACACTTATTATGACAGCGATGTCATAGCGGGATTAATGAGGCAAGGTAGAAATGAGTTCGTGTGGATTAAGTCATATCCGCGATATAGACCTTGAGCCCTGCGCGTTTACAAATATCGAGATAGTTTTGCGCGGGTGTCTCATCCGTGACGAGCACATCCAAGTCTTCGAGATGCGCCATGCGGTTCATCGCAGGATTGCCAAATTTATGCTTATCTGCGACCAAAATTGTTTTGCGCGAATTACGTAGGATTGTACGGGCCGTGCGAACCTCTTCATGGTCGTAATCGAGCAAGACCCCTGCTTCATCGATGCCACCAATGCCGACAATGCCGATGTCCAAACGAAAATCATTGACGAAATCGACAGAGCTTGTCCCGACAATACCGCCGTCATTATTGCGAACTTCGCCCCCTGCAATCATGATTTTGAAACTGTCATTATTCGACAGGATTTGCGCGACGTTGATATTATTCGTCACGACATGAAGGTCTTCATGCTTGAGTAAAGCGCGGGCTACAAATTCCGTCGTCGTACCGATATTTAAGAACAGCGACGCGCCATCTGGCACCAAAGACGCTGTTAATTCTGCAATTTTTCGCTTGGCATCAACACCGGATTTCAGGCGGTCTTGATACGGGCGATTAGCAATGCTTTGCGGTTGCCCTGCCCCGCCATGGAAACGCGTTAATAGGCCTTTCGCCCCTAATTCATTTAGATCACGGCGAATGGTTTGCGGCGTGACATTAAATTTCTCCACCATAGACTCTGTGGAGACATAGCCGCGCTCAGCAACCATATTGATAATCTCTGTCTGCCGTTTCGTCGGAAGGAAGTCTTGTGCTTTATTCGCCATATCGACCATCTAGCAGTCTGTTATTCAAATGCCAAACTTTCTAGCCATTCTGTCAGAGCGGCGACAATATCGTCACTCTGCTTGACCCAGCGGAAGTGATCTATTTTTGAGACGAGGTCTTTAGACGGTTTATATCGAAAGCGCGTTAGCTCTGCCTTCTTCAATTTCGCTACCAAGTGGTCCGTTGCAGAATGCGGGGCCAAATCATCACCCTCAATCGAACAAGCAAAAATAGGCTTATCAAACGCTTTTATCGCGGCTTCATAATCAAGGTCAGAGCCCTTCGGTATAAAGTGCCCCGTTCGGCCTTGGCGGGCCCAGTCTCGCATAATTCGTTTAGGTTGCCTCCCGCCAAACCCAATTTTATGGCCCGGGAAATAGCCAAATAAAGCAGAGAGCAGAATAGAACTTTGCGTGCCGAACCAAATCTTCAAGCTTTTAGGAAAAGCATAGGCTTTATAATAAACCGAACCACTCGCGATGATAGCGACCGCGTCCACGGCATCAGGTCGCGTTGCGGCATGGAGCACACTTAAATGCCCACCCAAACTGTGGCCTAAGAAGATACGTTTTTTATTCGGGAAAGTCTTACGCGCCGCTTTGACATAAACGGGCAAATCCAACTCCAAAAGCTCATGATAACCAAATGTCGCTTTGGGGGCTTTTCGATTGCTCGTGCCCTGCCCGCGAATATCGCAGAGCAGAACGTCATGGCCTGCCCCCGCAAGCGTCTGGGCCAAAGGCTTATAATAAGACGCTTTTACGCCCATTGCAGGCAGGCAAATAAAAACAACATTAGAAGAAACAGATAGTCCACGATAAAGCGAGGCCGTTATCTCCGCTCCATCACGCGACGTTATAATTATGGTTTCTGAGTCCATCTATTTCATCAATAGCGGGAAAAGCTCTGGATTGCCTAGAATAAATTTAGTGACGAAATTTGTGCCAAACCGTGTATCGCGCGCAAAGTGTTTCTTTTTATCAGAGATACATTTCAACAACATTTTACCCTGCGTATTAAGCGTATGCGCCATGTAATCCGTTTGCAGATTTCCATGCCAAACAACGCCCATTTTATTGATAGCATAATGATCGCCTTCGTTAGACACACAGCCTGATTTTAAATGCGTATCAAGAGTTTTCATCGCAGGCGCGTAACGCTCACAATCTTTAAAATTATCCAACAAAGCTTTATCTATATGTTTGAACCGAGGGAACATTACCATAAGGCGATCTAAAACGCCCGACATACCAATCGGCTGCATCGTCGTCGAAGACACACCATGCTCATCAATATTGGCAATGTAATCTTCAATCTTATCAGGGTTGATAGACACCATATCTTTGACATTACCCCGCGCGGCACAGCCAACCCCAATAATATCTTGTCGGCCACAATGGGCCGTTTGATATTGCGAGGGACGGTTATGTTTAGAAAATGTCTCGGCAATCGTATTGTGATACCCATTGGCCGTCATGAAATCATAGCCAAACTCCCGCATGGCTAAGAGCTGCCACATCGTGCCAGGCTGTTCCAACTTCTCTTTGATAATCAGTTTATGCATAGGACGATAAGGCAGATAAACTGTGCCAAATAAATCTGCTTCTTCTGGTTGGTATTCCGTCACCAGTTTTGTGAGGTCGTCAACAAAGCCATCAAAGGTCTGTCCTGGTAAATCATACATAAGGTCTAGGCAGCGATCGCCTTTGTAATTAATTTTGGCCATATTCTCGAACAGCTCATCAATATCCTCTTGACGGTCAACGCGTCCAATTTGTTTGCGTAAAACGGGGTCAAAAGTTTCAATGCCGAATGTGACGCGGTCAAAGTCGAAATCTTTGACGAGTTTTAATTTTTCAATGTCCTTGAAAGAACGCGGCTCACCCGTGAAGGTTTTCTCAATCGTGTCGTAATTAGGCACGACCTTTTTTAAATGCGTGAAAAGTCGCTCCATCCCTTTATGGCTTAATGTCGAAGGCGTGCCGCCCCCAATGTAAATGGCCGTAAAGTTTCTTGCTTGCACATAAGGTTGCGCCATATACCAATCAATTTCCTTAATCAGGTAATCGACATAAAGGTCGAGGCGGTCTTGCGATTGGCGCGGGTAATGATTTTTGTTGAAATTACAATAATGACAAAATGACTTACAATATGGCACATGAATATACATCATGATGTCGTCATTCAGGTTGGCATCGGTGTTTTTGAGCTTAGCCAAATTCTCATTAACCTGCTCTCGCGTTTGCCAATCCCAATCCATCGTCCCGAAATTCGACATAATAAAATGCGTAATCGCATAGAGCCTATCAAAGGGCGTGGGTTGCGGCGGATTAGGCCCGTAATAAAGCGGAGATAAATCGATTTTAGACATAGTCAGCCTCTTTGAAATTTTTGGATAATTCAGGATTTGTGGCATTTAATTTTAGTGTAGTGATTAATCGACCAACTTCAGCCTTGGAGGCCCGAAAACAATTCTCAATTGAGGCGCCTTTGATATAATCACCCGTCAAATAGACGCCAGAGCACATTGATAGCTCTGCTTTTAATGTCTTTTGAAAAGCCGCTTCGGCAGTCGTATATCCGCATAAGCCTGATGACCAATAGCGTGTCTTAAAGGCTACACGTTGATTATTAGCGATGTTGAAATAAGGTGCTGATATCGCCTCTGCCGTATTCATGAGGCTGTCATCATCAAGCGTTTCATGCAGAATTTCTTCTGCCGCTTGCCCACTAAAAGTATAGCGCACCATATTTAAATCATGGATACCATAAGCGCCGATATTACTCAGCGGTGAAGTTTCACCGAAGGTCAGTGCTCGCACATCTTTTGAAAAAACAGGCTCTTTATATTTAGCAATTATAACGCCGACAGTGTAATAACGAACTTGCTCCAGAGTCTGCGCCAAGGCGCTAAACTGTGACGCTAATAATTGGCTCGTCGCATTTGCAGGCAGGGCCAAAACAACAGATTTATATTTATAGCGCCGGCCATTTATCGTCAGGCTATACTGCTCTCCCTCGGGCTTTAAGACCTCAAGGCTATGTTTCGTAAACACAGATAAGTTAGGGGATTTCGTAAAACGGTCAAAAACATCAGATAGCGGTGTTTGTAATTGCTCATATTCATCTTGAAGCATTTGCAAGTGGGTCCCAAAGTTTTCCATGGAAACATCCGAGGGTTCAGCCCCATTCATACGCACTGTCAAAGCCCGAATAATGGTCTTTGATAGTTTAGGACTAAAGTTACTCGCGATGTCTTTATCCTTATCTCGAAAATAGGGGCCATTTAAATCACCATTCGAACGATTGGATTTAACGGCCTTCATAGCCGCAAATAGTTTCACAAGATCAGACGGCGACGAGGCCTCTAAAATGTTCAAAAGGCTTTTGATTTTATTCTGAGGATTAAAGGCTTTGATATTCCCTCTTACCAATCGCGCAGAATTAATGCCGAAATACTCATATTGAGGCGTGCTATATTTTCCTAAAAAACCTCTAAATTCATTATATTGAAAGCCAATATTCTTGCCCCCAAAACAAACCTCTCGGCCTTCTAATGCGTCGACACAAACTCGCCCGCCCAAGCGGTTATTGGCTTCAAATAAATCTACGCAATAGCCCGCTTCTAAAAGATAATGGGCCGCCGCTACACCCGAAACACCGCCGCCAATAACGGCTATTTTTTGATTCTCACAGCTCATCCTTGTTGATTTTCATAACGCTTCAAAAGACGTTCATGGATTAAACGAATATGGCTCTGATAGCGCACAAGGGGCACATTATTTTGCAAGAAGGTTCCGTCGAAGCTAAGCGATTGAAGCTTCCCTTTACGATAAACGGAGTTGAGAATAGTCGCTTGAATAAAGAGCTCATTCGTCAGATTGGCGAAACCACTAAAAGACATATCGCAACCATCCAAGACAAAGGCGTAGTCATAACCCACGTCGAGAAAGAGATGCGGTACAGCCAACCCCAATTGCCGCCCCGCCTCGATAATATAAAGCCCAGGTAAATGCCGCCGATCATGTTCAAAAAAGTATTCATGATCGGGCACAATGCGAACTTTCGCAGTATAAACCCTTGTGCTGTTCTGATGCGTCTCAAAGCTTAGCCAAGACAAAAGCCGATTCTTATCAAACGTCTTATGAACGTGTTCCCGCATGACAGAGAAACGCACGCTATCATCGTTACTGCTTATAAAATCCCGTTTCTCTAAAACGCTCACCACACCTCCAATTACAACTTAATGGAGAGTATGTAGGAATTAAACCTATAATAGTCAATATATATTTACATCTTATACGTGTATGCACGGGCAGTCCGAAACATCGGATAATATCTACATTTTCTGAAGGTAAATGGCGCACCGGGGAAGATTCGAACTCCCGACCCCTTGATTCGTAGTCAAGTACTCTATCCAGCTGAGCTACCGGTGCTTAGAGTGCGTCAAAGACGCGGCAACGCGATTGCTCGCGAGCGCGCTATAAAGCCTATTCGAACCTCTTCTGCAAGCCTTTTTTACGGTTAATCTGTTACCGAAAGCGGTTTTTCATAATATCGAAGCACGCTATTATAATTTGGGTATTCGACATCACCTATCGCTTGGAAGCCTAAGTTTAAGTGAAAGGCATGTGACCCTGGATTATTAGGTTTCGTGTTCACCTCACAAACCAGCCGAGACAAGCCTTTCTTTCGGGCGGTTTTCTCGAAATCTGCATAGAGTTGGCGCGCATAACCCTTACCGTGAACAGAGGCGTCAATTATAATACGGTCTATGTAATAAAAGTCGTCGAAACGGGCGCGAAGCCATTTTAAATTTTTATGGTCGTAGTCAACGCCATGAGCATAACCAATCAACACCCCCGCCACATCGTCAATTTGTTTTTTGTAGTCAGATAAGTCTAATAAATCCTGCAAGCCTCTTTCATCGAGGGGTGATAGCCAATGCACGAAAGTTTCGTTCAATCGCAATACCTTTGAATGATGGGATTTTAAAATGGGCCCAATCATTTCGCAAAATAAACACCGCGCATGAGTGCGCGTGCGACACATCTTGCGGCGGCCCCGCCTAGCTCAGCCAAAGCCAAGGGTGTATCACAAGCCTCGTCCCCCGTAGAGAGAGCAAAAATCGTATCCCCGTCGAGCGGCGTATGGGCGGGTTGAACCGCCATTGTGATGCCGTCTTGCGCCATAATCGACAGGCGTTTGAGTTGTTTCTGAGACAGTGCGGCATTCGTAATAACAGCGCCAATAACGGTTGATTGTCCTGCTGCTTTCAGAAAAGCGAGTTTTGTATCTTTCGCCTCTGA
>CAYGSV010000152.1:0-6513 GCA_964352635.1 uncultured Algimonas sp. | reverse complement strand
GCATCTTTGGCTATATGATTGGACTTTTGTTTTTTGAAACTATTGCCCAACCCATTTTAGAGACGTTGGGCAAAACAGAAAAAATGGCCAGCTTCCGCGACAGTATCAATGAAAATGGGGCGCTTTGGGTTTTTGGGGCGGGGTTCACACCGTTTCCTTATAAGGTTATCACCATCATGTCTGGCGCTGTGCCCGTAAACTTTGGTGTCTTTGTTGCCGCCAGTGTCTTAGCGCGCACAATGCGGTTTTTTGCAGTGGCCGGCATAGTGCGGTTGTTAGGCGCGCAGGCCGAGGCTTTTATGAAAAAACACTTTGGGCTTTTCACCCTGCTTTGTTTTGCTTTCTTAGCCGTCGCCTGGTTTGGCTATCGGGCGCTGTCAGGGCATTAGGCCGATTGTGCGTTTAAAGCCGTAAGTCGCAAAAGCTGCCTCTCTAGCAGTATCTGTTTCTGGACCGATTAAAAACGCAATGTCCTCTCGTGTCTCTCGGATAGTTTTTGGAATATCACGCAATACTGTCTCAACGCGTTTAGCAATCGCCGCCCCACTATCAATCCAATTGACCGATTGCGTCACGGACGCTTGTAGCTCTTCGCGGAGTAAAGGAAAATGCGTACAGGCCAGCACAACACTATCTACATCCGCCCCCATACGCCCATCAAAGAGTGGGGCGATTTCATTCTTAATCCAAGATAAAGGCACATCCTCGCCTGAGAGTTTCTTTTCGGCAAAATCTACGAGGTTCACAGAGCCTTGCAAAACAACGCGGCAATCAGTGGCAAAACGGTTGATAAGGCTATCAACATATTGTCGTCGCACTGTGCCAGGTGTGCCTAAAACGCCAATTGTTTTCGTCCGAGATGTTTCCGCCGCAGGTTTAATCGCAGGCACAACACCAATCACAGGTACGCTGACTTGCGCCCGAATGGCGCTCAAAGCCGTCGTCGATGCCGTGTTACAGGCAATGACGATACAATCGGGTGCAGTCATTTTTTCGAGTACGGTCAATAATTCTGGCAGGCGGCGGTTCAAAGCAGCCGCTGATTTTTCCCCATAGGGTCGAAACTCATCATCAGCGACATAATCCAAAGCTAGATCTGGCAAACGCTTCCGAATTTCGCCGACAACAGATAAGCCCCCGACGCCAGAGTCAAAAACTAGGGCGCGATGATGTTCAGAGAATATGTCTTTCACAGCATCTGTCACAATTTAAACCTCAAAGCTCATTTGAATTTGACCCAAAGGCTCTCAATAAAGTCTTATTATTTGTTATAAATGTAAGCGAAAGTGAGTTTATTTTGTGAACACAACACGGCATAGGCTGTTTAATGACTGTAAATAGCCCTGAAAATAACTTTGATACTTTTGATTATACACAACGCCTGTTGATTTTAATCGGCTTGGCTTTAGCGATACGTCTATTCATTGTTTTTAATTCGCCTTTGGGATTACATGGCGATGAAGCGCAATATTGGGCGTGGTCAACAGACTTAGATTGGGGCTATTTCACTAAGCCACCCTTGATTGCGTGGATTATTGCTACCTCTACGACTATTTTCGGCCATGCCGAATGGGCCATACGCCTCCCCTCTAGCCTCATCCATAGCCTGACAGCTTGGGTTTTATACATAACAGGGCGCAAGGCCTTTGATGCGCGAACAGGGTTTTGGGCGGCCTGTACTTATTTGTTCATGCCTGCTGTCTGGTTATCTTCGACGATTATTAGCACAGATGTGCCCTTACTCTTGTGTTGGGCTTTGGCGTTAAATGCATGGGTGGCATTACGAAAATCGGCGACATGGCCTCGCGCCATTCAATTGGGTTTGGCGGTTGGCTTTGGGCTCTTGGCCAAATATGCGATGATGTTCTTTATTCCTGTTTTCGTCTTGGCGATTATTTTTGATAGGCCAACGCGGCAAGCTGTTTTGGGATTAAAGGGAATATTCGTCATTCTTGTAACGGCGGCACTCTTTGTGCCGAACATCATCTGGAATCTCAATAACGATTTCGCCACCCTGTCTCACACGGCCGATAATGCGAATTTAAAAAGCCAGCTTTTTAATATCGATGAATTGGTGACTTTCCTCATTGATCAGCTTGGCGTCTTTGGACCTATCAGTTTTGCAGTTTTAATAATCGCTTTGTGGAAATTTAGAACTTTGCCGCCTTTTGGAAAATGGCTCTCCGCCCTCGCGCTTATGCCTTTGAGCGTGATTTCAATTGGAGCGTTCCTTTCCCGAGCGAATGCGAATTGGGCCGTTACAACGTTTATAGCTGGCTCTCTAATTGTGGCTATAGTCGCTATTGATCGACCCAAGTTTTTGCGAGCCTTGAAATACGGCCTCATTGGGCAGAGCGTTATTATGGTCACTATGGGTTTTATTATTCTAAGCCCTAGCTTGGCCGATAGTTTTGGTCTCTCGAACTCAGTGAAACGTCTACGAGCTTGGCCAGAAACAATGTCTGTTATGGAATCTCGATTTGAGGCGGGCCATAATGGACAAGCATTTGAAGCTGTTGCAACGGACTCACGGCTGATTTTTTATAATAAGACTTATTATAGTACGGCTGATAAAATGCCCTTTTACATGTGGATGTTTACATCCGTACCAAACAACCATGCAGAACTGACCTATCCTCTTCCTGAAATGGAGGGGCCTGTATTGCTCATCAACTACTATGATGACGGTTATGAAAAGTTTTTCCGTGAAGATTTCCACCGCCTCATCCCATTAGAGCCTATTGAAATCGAGCTTGGCGGCGGCAAAGTTAGGCGCCTTAAAACATGGGCAGGATATGGCTACACGCCAACCAAAAAGATGCGCGTTAATCGCCGTGAATAAGCTATTTAGCACCCCATAATTTCTTAAGACGGGCATCGCGACCGCATCCTGTTCTGTATAATTTATAGCGCACAGGATTCTTTTTGTAATAATCCTGATGATAGTCCTCAGCATTGTAAAATGTACTGACGGACAAAACAGGTGTTACGATAAGATCGCTAAAGGGTTTTGTTTCTTTAATCTCAGATAAGGATTGTTGCGCCGCATCCATTTGATCAGGGCGTGCAAAAATGGCCGTGCGGTAGCTTTCGCCCTTATCACAAAATTGACCTGTCGCATCCGTGGGGTCAACGCTCGTCCAATAAAACTCTAAGAGTTCTTCATATGACACAACCGACGCATCAAATGTAACTTTCGCAGCTTCGTAATGGCCCGTATCATTATAGCTGACCTGTTTATAGGTAGGGTTTTCCGTGCGTCCGCCTGTATAGCCAGACACGACTTCGATAACGCCCGGCAGTTTTTCAAAATCAGATTCGACGCACCAAAAACATCCGCCCGCTACAATAAGTGTGTCTAAGTTTTCAGAGGGCACAACGTTAGATGCACTGGGTTTTACATCAGGTGATTGGCTTTGGGCGGGCGCGCATGCCACCGCCAAAGCGGCCAAGGCAAAAAAGGTCGTAAATTTAAGAGTCTTTTTCATAACAGTTATATTTCACATCCCTTTGACACGCGCCAATCACGGCTGCGTTACACGTGTCATCTATACGGCTTCGGTCTCATCATAGTTCCCTTAGGCAAGGAGACTTGTATAGCTCCTATCTATAACGCTCATAAAGCGAATGTATTTTACCCTATGAAACCATCGCCTCATAAAATTCCAACGTATAGATTTATAGCGTGCGCTTGTGCACAATCGATTTCAAAACACTCAAAAACATGTTTGGATATTCTATGAAAATCATGACCTCTATTTCTACCACCGCGCTTTCTTTAGCTTTGTTGGCAACACCGTTAATGGCACAAGCCGAAACCCGCTTTGACTTTGATAGCCTAGAAGCCTCCATCGGGGATCATGTAACTGTTTTCATGTCATCCTCAGGCGAGCTATTAGGTATGGCGGATGATATAAATAAGCAGACAGAGGGCCGCCTTCAAACAGCCATTGATGACGCCGAGTTTAAAGGCAAAATGGGCAAGAAGATTCATGTCTTTGGCATGAGCCCATATAAATCAGTTACCGTCATCGGTGTGGGTGACGAAACATTGGCGGTGCGCGATTTGCGTGACCTAGGTGGTTATGTCGCCCAAGCTAGCGACAATGATAAATCCCTATCGGTCGTGATTGATGGCCTTGATACGGAGGCAGAGGACGCCGCCGCGCAAATCGCCATGGGCTACCGCCTCGGCAGTTATAGTTTTGATAAATATAAAAGTGACAAAGAAGAGAGCGCAGACCGTACCGTCACATTATTATCTGATGATAGCCGCGCGGCTGAGCGCCTCTATGAAAATGATTTATCCTACGTCGCTCAAGGTGTTGAGTTTGCGCGAGATATGGGCTCTGAGCCCGGCAACACAATTTATCCTGAAAGCTTTACGCAAGAAGTTCGCAAAGCCTTCCGTGGTATAAATAATGTCAAAATTGACGTGATGGAAGCCGCTGAAATCCGCCGAAACGGTATGGGCGCACTTATGGGTGTGGGCCAAGGCTCCATCAACGACCCTCGGATGATTGTGCTGACCTATAATGGCAGAGATCGAAATGACGCACCCATCGCGCTAATCGGAAAGGGTATCACTTTCGATACGGGCGGCATCAGCCTTAAACCCAACACGGGTATGTGGGCGATGAAATCAGACCTCTCTGGCGCTGCGGCCGTAGCAGGCACGGTCATGGCAGCCGCCCAACGCGGTGCAAATGTGAACCTAGTGGGCCTTATGGCGATGGCTGAAAACATGCCATCACAAGACGCTATTCGTCCCGGTGATGTTTTAACAGCTATGGACGGCACAACGATTGAGATTCTGTCAACGGATGCCGAAGGCCGTCTCGTGATGGCTGACGCACTCCTTTATGCGCAAAAAGAATTTAATCCCAAACTCGTGCTCAATATCGCCACACTAACAGGGTCTGCAGGGCGCGCGCTTGGCGATGATTACGCAGCGCTTGTGACGCGGGACTGGGAACTGTCTGAAAATATGATCGAGATTGGTAAAATGAGTGGTGAAGATGTTTGGCCACTCCCGCTTCACCCTAATCATACAAAAGCGCTGAAGTCAGATATAGCCGATCTTAGAAACACAGGCGCATCAGGTCCTGGGGCCTCTACGGCGGCGGCCTTTGTTGGCTCGTTTGTCGAAGAAGATACCCCTTGGGTACATCTTGATATCGCCGGCGTTGATTGGCTGAACAGCTCTCGTCCAACAAGTCCTAAAGGCCATGCGGGTTGGGGCGTGCGCTTCATGGATCAAATGATCCGCGAAGCCGAAGGCGAGTAAATAGCTTTTAATCGAATTGAAAAGGGAGCTTACGGGCTCCCTTTTTTGGCCTAAACTTTCCAGCCCGTATGCAGGGCGGCGATGCCACCGCTATAATCTTCCCAATCGAGGCGGATAAAGCACGCGTTTTTCACCAATTTGGCGAACTCTCCCTGTTTCGGGAAACCACGGATAGACTCGACCAGAGAATGCTAGCTCTCGCGGTCCTTGGCGAGCACTTGCCCCATGGGCGGGATGACATTGAAAGAATAAGCATCATAAAATTTACGAAGCCATTGGGTCGGCGGGGTCGAAAATTCTAACACGCCTAATCGCCCGCCCGGTTTCTAAACACGGTAAAATTCGCGCAGGGCCATATCGCGGTCTGTAACATTACGAATACCAAAAGCAATCGTAACAGCATCAAATTCATTATCATTAAAAGGTAACTTTTGGGCATCGCCGCACACGCGCGTTAAGTCGAGCCCAGCGTCTTTTTTCGCGTCTATCCCCGCCAAGAGCATTTCAGCGTTAATATCACAAATTATGGCCCGTGCGGGCTCACCACCACGACGGAGGCGCACCTCCTCGGCCGCGCGGATAAAGCGTCGCGCCAAATCGCCCGTGCCCCCCGCCACATCAAGGTGGACTTCACCCGGTTGCGGGTTCAGCTTAGCCATAACCATATTCTTCCAGACACGATGTATGCCGAGGCTCATCGCGTCATTCATCAAATCATAGCTGCTGGCGACAGAGTCGAAAACACCTCGCACCCGCGAGGCTTTTTCGCTCTCGGGCACGTCTTGAAAACCAAAATCGATTGTTTTTTCTGTCATGAGCTTGCCATTATCAGGCGCGAGGAAAAAAGGATAGCTATTCCGCTGCGTCCATCAAGCGCGTCGGCTTAGTCGGGCCAAAATGAAAGGCTGACTCTCCGCCATCTTTGAAAAAACCCTGATCTTGCTTGAACGCTTTAACAAGGAAATCAAAGACAGCGCGAATGCGTGTGGAACGCCGTAAATCTTGATGCGCGACGAGATATAAATCTTCCGTCGGCATGACATCGGGTAAAATCCGTTCAAGATTAGTCGAGCGGCGTTTGCTGGAACCACGCGTAATCGGTTGCATGCCAATGCCATATCCATGATCTAGCGCCTCATCAAAGGCCCAAATGGAGTTAGTTTGGAACGTAATCCGCTTGGGATTATGAATCATGTCATCCCCATCACGGAGCCATAATTGTTTAC
>CAYGSV010000151.1:0-6537 GCA_964352635.1 uncultured Algimonas sp. | reverse complement strand
AGCCAAATGACTAAGCCTTCCAAAAAAGCCTCATAAAGTTGGCTGGGATGTCTTGGCTGTGAGTCAGGCGCAGTTGAGAAAATGAAACCCCAAGGCACATCTGTCACACGTCCATAAAGCTCTTGATTGATGAAATTTGTTAGGCGCACGAGACCAAGTCCTATTGGCGCGCCAATCGCGGCTAAATCCGCAATCCGCATGAGGCTCATTTTCTTCCGCCAGTGCATATAATAAACGGCCGCGCAGACGCCGAGGAACCCGCCATGGAAACTCATGCCGCCTGTCCAGACTTTGAAAATCTCTATGGGGTCAGTCCAAATCGTCGATGTTGAGTAAAAGAGAATGTAGCCCAAACGTCCACCGACAATAATGCCCAATAAACAATAGAACATGAGGTCTTGAAGCATGAGTTTTGACGGGATGAGTTCGGGTATCCGCGTAACCTGACCCGAGAGCCAGACATCTTTGCGAATGCACATACGATAAGCGTAGTAATAAGCCCCGAACACGCCGGCGAGGTAGGCGAGACCATACCATTTAACGGATATTATCCTGTCATCTTTTGGACCAATTCCAAAAGCCTCATCACTTAACCATGTTGGAAAGACAATTGCTTGAAAATCTGCAAACATCACACTCGAAATATCGGCAAGCATAGCCAGCATTATAAGGAACCCGTCAAAATAAATCATGCAGAGACACTCTGCCATCTGGATTTTGCTCTAACCTGTCCCTATTTAGGATGCAAAGCGAAACTACGACAAAAGGCCCGTCGCCATGCAAAGCAAATCTAGACCTCTCGACGATTTATCGAATTTCTTCACCAATGCGGCAGGCGCCTTAAAAGGTGTTGGTGACGAGATGAAGGCAATGACGCGTTCTCAAGCCGAGAAGTTTATTGCGGATATGGACCTTGTGAGTCGTGATGAACACGAAGTTCTAAAAGCACGTTTGGATAAAGCGTTGGAAGAGATTGAAACGCTTAAAAGTGCCGCAGTGAAAAAACCTGTGAAACGCGCTACATCGCCTAAGGCCGCAGCAGCAAAAACGACTTCGGCAAAGAAAAAACCCGCGGCGCGCACTAAAAAAGCCTAATCTATTTCGGAATAAAGCCTGTCTTTATATCCAGAGCATTAAGCCGTTGCCTTAGACTGTCGGAGTAGGGGCTAATGGTCAGTTGCGGTACGCGGCTTGAATCTGTGTCATATTTTTCTTGCGCTAGGTTCTTATCAAAATGAGCATTGGCGCAATTCACGTCTGCAAAAGTGCCCCTGACATTGGCTGATAATTCCGCCAAAGCCCCAACGCTATTTCTACGGCTGAAACGGGCAAAGCCTTCATAGGTAAAAGTCTCATCTACATGGCGATCACTCTCAGAAATGAGATGATCCATGAGGGAATAGAGGAGCGCGTTTTCATCGAGCTTATTTAATATGAGTGTGAATACGTCTTGCTTGAAGGCGATATCAACGAGCCATTGATGCGCATGTCTTTGTTCTATTTGAGTCAACTCAAACTGAGCCCCTTCATACCAAATAGATTTCACACAGTCTGATAGGTCATTGAAATACTTATGGCTTGTTTCAACAAGGTCTCTGTTCCGTGCAAGGAGTGGTAAGTCGTGATGCGAGTTAAAAGGTGTCGCAGAGCAGCCTTTAAATTTGACTTTGAACAGCTCTCTTATCTCATGCTCGCGGGCTTTTTTGAGGGCTAAGAAAGCCGTTTGGATGATTTCTGATGTCGGTAAATTTGGCTCTACACGCCATTTGCGACCAAAGACGATTTTCTGCCCGGGCTGCTTGGTTTTGGCTTTGTAATTATCGAACCCAACAATGCCGACTTGAATGAAGGGAACATCCGTATCTTGATCGACGAATAGTAAATACCGGTCATCATAGTCTATATGAGATAGAATTCCTTCGATTGTGTGCCGACTATGCTGATAGGTCAGAAAATGTTGCGGTATGCAGCGCCGCCCGTTCTTAAGCTCTATTTGCGGCGCATTCTGAATCGGCGCTTCACCGAGTTGGAGAATGGTCGTGGTTGAGGCGGTATGGGCGAGGTCGTTATACATGCCTCTTTTACGCGTTTGAATTGTAACGGGATGCGGGATTTATGAAAAATTTTATGAGTTTTTTGTGAAAGCTGTCGTCCCAAACCTTTCCAAATCCTCATCTAGATGAACCTAGAGCAACACCAGCGTTCAGCAAGACTTCAATCAGGCCTGTTATAAGACGTTTGCGTGCGTCCCCCCGTGTTGGCTCCGTCATCCGAGACTCGCAAACAAGGGCACGTAGCAGAGCGGCGGCTCTTTATGACTGATAAACGGTTCTCTCTCTCCCGTTCAGCACATAAACAGTCCCGCTTCTGTCTTTTAGGGGAAACTCATCCCGCCGCCGCCGCCAGTTGAGCCCTCTGGGTCAAAATGGAAGTCACGGAAATAGGTGTGTCCATTGAGAACAATTTTGACAGAGAGGTGCCCAGATATCTTCCATGAGCCCATTTTTGCTATGACTGGCAGCACATCAGATGATGTTGAGACGATGCGGTTACGACCTTCGGCTTCATCGTCGTTAATAAGATTGACTTTCGGCGCGTTCCAATTCGATATTCTGTTAACAGCTCTTTCTGCATCAAAAAGCGATAAGGCATATTTCCCGAGAAGACCTGTGCTTTGCGAGACGACGCAGAAATCAATGACTTCAATTGAAAATTTATCTTTCGCTTGTCCGGTAGCTGTAACTGAGAACCCAAGCGTATCTCCAGGATTAAAACAATCTGTGCCAGCTAAAGGCCCTGTCAGCCTTTTTGGCGAGCCTTTCGTAGATGCGAAATCAAATTGTAAAGCTCGTGTGACCTGATTGATGTCGAAAGCCATCTTTAAGATGTACTGTCTCGGTTTTAAATCTTCAGATATTATCAGCCATTATATGCCTTTTTTGGCGAGTATTTTGTGATAGTTCGCGTCTTCGCGCAAGGATTTTAGTTCTGGGTCATTTCTGATTTCTGTCAGTGGGTATCCAGCATCCAAGGCCATTCCTAAAAACCTTAAAGCGGTTTCTCTGTCTTCTAATAATTCGTGAGTTACTAAGGCCCGATAATAGTAAGAAGAGGGCATGCTATCTGTAAAGGCAATTGAACTAACTAAGGTTCTGGCCTTATCGGTATTGCCAAGTTTTGCGGTATAAAGCGCAATCCTTGTTATGAGGTCTTTATCATTCGGAGCTTTTTTTGATGTCTCGGTCCAAATTTGGAGAGCACGAATGAAAGCACTTCGCATGTCTTCTTCGCGGCCAGGCACCCAACGATAGGAGTCGCCCAGATTTGCCCAGTGTAAAGCGTTATGAGAATTGCCCTTAAGTTCTACGGTCTTCTCAAAAGCGGAAAAGGCTGTTTCATACTGTCCTTGAAAGAAAAGATAAGTGCCTAGGTTATTATAAAGAGAGGCTGTTTCATGAATCTTCAGGCCTTCCTGTAATGTCCGAATGGCGTCAGGGGTGTTTCCCTGCATATGATAGAGATGGGCGAGGTGCCCATAAAGTCGCGATGATTCTGGGTCGAGTTCGATTGCATTTTTCCCAGTTTTTATGGCTGCTTCAATATCATTTTGATAAAAATAAATTTGGGACAGGTTAAGGCTGAATATGGAGTAGCTTGGATGCGTAATTATTGCATCGCGGGCCAGTTCTTCGGCCTCGTCAACTTTACCCTGTTTGAACAATACCCGCATTAAACCTTCGGCTATCAAAGGGTTTTCGGGGTCTAGTATCTCAGCTTGCTCCAGATAGGTCGTTGCCTTTTGGAGGTCCTTGTCAAACTCTTCGACCCATCCCATAGCAATATGCGATAACCCCAAGTGTTCATCTAAAGATATAGCTTGTTCAGCAGAAGCTCTGGCTTGTTTCAGAATAGCAGGGTCGGATTCAACGGCCGTATATTCTCTAATGAGAGCCAAGGCCAAACCTGCTCGACTCCCTGCGTGATTTGGGTTCTTTGAAATAATATCTCTGAAACTTGCCTTCGCGTCTTCTATAGCGTTTGCGTGTCCAAAATGTTCGATCCGATCTAAGCCCTCATTCATTGTCGAGTTAACGGACCATGGCGTGGTTATTGAGACGGGTGAGTCGCGTAGTGCTGCAGTTATTCCGATGGTTGAGAAAAGAGCGATTACCGCCACCGCGCCCGCTATTAAATAAGACTTGCGTTTTTTCGTCTGAGGAAATGATTTCGTTGGTCCGGCATCATTTGACGATATCTTATCTTTATGATTTTCCGACTGAATGACAGAGTTTGCTTCATCCTCTATGGCTTCAACAGTGGCTAAGAAGCGATAACCGCGCCTAGAAATTGTTTCTATATATTTATACTTCCCGTCTTTACGGATGTCGCCCAATGACTTTCTAAGGAGCGAGATGGCTCGTGAGAGTCTTTCATCGCCGCCGAAATCAACCCCCCAAACAGTTTCGATCAAGTCCTCTCGGCTCAAAACTTCATTTGGGTTTGCAATAAAAGCTTCCAATAATCTCATGACCTTTGGCTCAACGGATTGGGCCATGCCGTCATTGGCAATCGTCAACCCGTCAGGATCGATAATCGATTTACCAATTTTAAAAATATTGCTCAATTTGCCCCCAAATACCGCACTTTAAGTTATGTTACCTACCGTGCTTATATTGCACTATAAAATTCCACTGCACATAGCAACCTAAGAAAAACCTAAGAAAAATCTAAGTGAAGCAACAGGACTTAAATTTCTTATGGCGGTAATTAGAGAGGGTAAGTTTTCGAGCTTACTATTGATAGACCGACCATTACGTTTTCGAAGGTGCCCTTGAGGACGGGGTAATTATATCAATAGAATAGACTAACGTGATTATATACACGGGGCGTATGCGTTAGACTAAATGGGCAGTCCTGGACTGCTAATGTGGGGCGCTGTGAAAAGCGAGCGAAGCAAAAGTTTCGCTCGCTTTGAGCATTTTAGGAGTAAGGTTTAAGACGTAGCCGTGCTAATCGCTGGGATACGTAATACTTGGCCTGGATAAATCTTATCGGGGTCAGAGAGCATCGGCTTATTGGCCTCAAAGATTTCTGGGTAAAGACGCCATGTGCCGTAGTATTTTTTCGAAATTGCTGAAAGCGTATCGCCACTTGCAACAGTATGAAACTGAGACTCACGTCCGCCAACCTTAGCGACTGATTCGTCTTTTACGCCGCCAACGCCTTCGACATTGCCGACGGCGAGGATGATTTTCTCTTTCATCTCTTGGCTAATGGCTTCGCCTTTAACAGCGACAGTACCGTCATCGTTCACTTCGATATCAACGCCTGACGTATCAAGCCCAAAACCATCGACTTCTTTTTTCAGCGCGTCTTCTGACTCTTTTTTATTCTTACCGAATAAACCACCCAAGCCTTTTCCTGCGGCTTTTACAAAGGGAATCATTCCAAACATAATTAGGTCCTATATTTATTGGGGTTACGCAGAAGGCGCTTCCCATAATTCTATCTTGTACCCTTCTGGGTCAATAAACCAACCAAAAGTTCCGTATTCTGTATAATCTATGTCGCCCGCAATCTTGGCACCCCCAGATTTTGCTTTTTCGATAAGAGCGGGGACGTCTTCGACTTGAAGATTAATCATAACGCGATGCTCTGATGGTTCGAAATATGATGTATCGTCGCTGAAAGGGCTAAACATAGACCGCGACTTTTCTGGTCTTTCCCATTCGAAGGTGCCCCAATCCGTTATGTCGAGGCCCATAACGTCTGACCACCATTTGCGGTAATCCTCTACATTCTTACATCGCAGAAATACGCCGCCTACGCCTAGAACCTTTGCCATTTTGCGCCTCCATTCTAATGTGCTTTATGCACAATAGCGCACTTGGCCTTTTTGTCGAAGCCGTTTATAGAGTGACGAAATTTTAAAGGCTTATATCGCATAAGCCTTCTTAAAAGGACTGAGCATATGTTATCGACTATCTTTGCAGGCATTAGTATTTTTGGCCTTTTCACAATGGACCCCGCTCTTTTTGCCTTTGGTCTTGTGGCTGTTCTTTTTGGTGCGCTGAACATTCTAGAATATAAACGGTTCGACTAGGCCACGCCCTAAATGCTTCTCGCTTTTGGACTTTTAATCCTCGGCATCGTCTTTTTGATTGTGGCGGGTGACCTTATGGTGCGTGGCGCTGCTGCGCTTGCCCGTCATTGGGGTGTACCATCACTTATTGTCGGTTTGACGATTGTCGCCTTCGGTACATCGGCCCCTGAAATGGTCGTCAGTGTTCAAGCCACACTTAAGGGCATGGGCCAACTTGCTATGGGTAATGTCGTTGGGTCGAATATTGCCAATGTCTTGCTCGCGCTTGGTCTCCCGGCCTTAATAATGGCCATCCCGACGAATATTAGCGGTGTCGCCCGAAACAGTGCTTTTTGTTTCCTCGCAACAATCGTTTTGGTGATCTTAGCCTTCCTCGGAAATCCTTTAGTGTTTTGGCAGGGCGCTATCCTTTTTGCGGGCATCATTTTTTATCT
>CAYGSV010000150.1:3984-6538 GCA_964352635.1 uncultured Algimonas sp. | reverse complement strand
CATCACGATTTTGGGCGGTTTCGGACAGAACCTTTTAATCCCGACAGGCTCCCGCGCCGCCAAGCGCGCCAAGGCGGGGCAAGGGACAGATATGTTCAATCCGCGTCAATTGCGGGCCATTCCACATAATGCGATTTTGCAACAGCTCGGGACGCCCGCGAATATTATTTTCGGCGTCGGCCGGGCAGCAGCGATTGACCCAGAGAAATTTGAAAACTTGCTCGAAAACTCAGCCCGCGCACGTTCGATTTTCCGCCTTGTGGCGATTTCTATGAGCCGCACCGAACTCTCTGCCCTCACGGCTTATGGGCGTCTGTTTGATCCAGGGTTTTGGATTAGCCGTGCCTTATCAGGTAATGAGCCTATGCTCGCTGAGCGGAGTTTGATTGTCGCCGATACGCTTGGACAAAGCACATGGCGATCACAAATTATGGACCTCGCCAATCGCTTGCGCATGGATCAGTTCAATGCCGATCGGACATTAGGTAAGTCTGACTTAGCTTGCACAGATTGTGACCCGGAGACGCTTAAAATTCTTCATGCGCTTCGTCTTGCTGTCGTCATGAAAATGCTCATCATCGCGACAGATTTACCTGCGATTGGTGATGAGAAGACCTCACAGATGAACGTGTTGCAAAAGCTCCAAACCTTCCAAATTGATAGCATCCTCGAAGAGCTTCGTGACCGTTATCCTGAAAAACGTGACGCCCTCACATGGACGGAAGACTTAGTCGAAAAATCAGGCGTACAACTCGGCGGCTCAGGTGGTTTCCCTCACATCGCAGAAACCATCATCAAGCCACTACAACGCGCTTCTGACTTAACACGCCAGATAACGGTGGCGATTACACATCACTATGATGCGTTTGGGTAATCGCAAAAAAATCGCTGAACCGAATGCAATAATACGTTAAGATAAATTACTATGGCGATTGATTAGGCGTATAAAATTTCCCAGCCCTAAAATCCTCTAGATGTTCAACGCAGTTATCATTTGAAAAAACATTTTGACGTCTATCATCGCTCAATTCGTCAAAAAACTTATCCATTCCTCTCAATGTGCTCAGACACCTCATACTTAATATTTTTGGGTCATCATTCTTTGAATAAAAATTTCTGATTTGTTTTATATCATAAATATATTGGCTTGACGGACTGCACCAATTTGATGGTCTAACTGTACCATCTTCATTCTCATTTAAAAAAAACAATCTTTCCTCACCATTAAAATAATACCCCCCACGGCAATTCCCAAGACCCGAAGCATCTCGGAAGATAAGTTCTTTTCTCGCCTTTATGTTACCTTTAAAAACTTCACGTGTCGTTATCGTTGCTTTATCTGTCGGAGCCATATCATTTAAACGCTCCAACACTTCATCAGTACTTAAGCCTTGGGGCCAATCAACAGACCAACTATTACCATCATAATCAACCGCTTCATTGACCTCGGCGAAAAAGACATAATCAAATTCATCCAACATTTCGCTTATTGGAATGACACCTTTAGTAAAACAGCTGCAAGCACATACCTCTAATGGGAATAAAAATAAGATGAAAAGGCCTAAGGCTAATCGGTTCATAAACAAGACATATACGCCAGCGCAAAAAACCGCAACTAACTCATAAAATTTACTCTAGTCGAGGCCCTTATGCTTACATAAGCCTGACTCTACCCCACCAACTTCAAATTTGGACGATATTTACGGCCGACGGGAAGGCTTGTTCCGTCTGTCAAAGTAATAGAGGCACCGCCCTCTCCACTTGGGATAATTTCGCGTAATGCATCGCGCCTGACGACATAAGAGCGGTGCACACGCAGGTGATGGTCACCCGCTTCAGACAATAGAGTTTCAAGAGATGCTAAGGTCATACGTGCCAAATGTTTACCCTGCTCTGTATGGATCTCGACGTAATTGGATGCCGACTCTGCCCAGATAATATCTTGGGCATTTAGGAAAATTGTGCGCCCCCCTGATTTGAGCGTGAGGCGACCTGTATCTTTGGCATCCTTTAGACTGGAGCGCGCCTCTAAACGTAGCTGTTCAATGTGACGACCCGTCAGGAAAAAGGACAAGATAATTAAAAAACTATAGGCATCTTTTCGGAGCTCATAGATCCAAATATTTAAATCAAATAAGCTCTCATAATAAGGACGGTCTAGGAAAACAGGGAAGCTAACGCGTCTCAACACATCCATCAAAATGATATGCACGGCTCCAAAAATTAAAAAGAGCCCTAAATAAATAGGGACATGTTTTTTCCAATTCGCCCAAGTGAGAGGAAAACGATTTAAGAAGACAGGTATTAGAAGTATAGAAGCGATTATAGCCACATGGGACGTTAATTGTGTCAGCCAAGGCTCTAGCCAAAATAGGTCTTGCTCATTTTTACTCGCCTCCATCTGTTCTGACGAGGACAGAACAATCCAAGACAAACAAAGAAATCCAAATACAAGAAGAAAAGAAAACCTATCGGCGCGCTTGTCCGCGGCGCTCTCAATATTTGACGTCTCTTTTTCCATAATCAAAGCATGCCACCGAATGGATTGAGAACA
>CAYGSV010000150.1:0-3974 GCA_964352635.1 uncultured Algimonas sp. | reverse complement strand
TCCGAATTAGGGGTTTTTTATCCCTGTCTTTGTGTTTTGTCCCACAAAACCAACCTTCATCACATTCAGCTTCAATCCTTTCCGACGTTTCTCCAAATGTCTGGCAAGGAAAAGGAGCTCATTATGATAAAGACTGCCACGCCTTATACGCCACATCAAAGGCGGTATGATTTAGATTGGTTACGCATCATCGCATTTGGGCTTTTAATATTTTATCACATCGGCATGTTCTATGTGAGTTGGGGCTGGCATGTAAAATCCGTGCATGCAGGACCTGCGGCAGAACCGTTAATGCGATTGCTCAACCCTTGGCGATTATCCTTACTGTTTCTAATTTCAGGTGTGGCACTTCGTTTCGCTTTTGATAAGGCGTTACAGAATAAACCACATAATCGGCTTAAAGCAGGCGCTAAGTTTACAGCGTGGCGAACATGGCGATTAATTCTACCCATTATGTTTGGCATTCATTTTATTGTCGCCCCGCAAAGTTGGTTACAGCTTTTGGAAACGGGTGAAATCACCAAGAGTTTCTGGGCGTTTTACCCTGAATATTTCATTGGCACATCTGAGCGTTATTCCGTCACCATCCCGACTTGGAACCATCTTTGGTATATCGTTTATTTGATGCTTTATACGCTGCTGCTCGCCCCCTTTGCGCCTGTTATATCAAAATTTATGGCAGGGCGTGGACAAGCCATTACCGCCAAGATTTTCAACAACCGGTTTGGTATTTTGTGGCTCATCCTCATTCCCGTTTTACCGCATTTGATTTACCGCGCATTTTTGGGCCAACACTTCCCAACAACGCATGATGTTGTGACAGATTGGGCTAATCACGCGCATAGTCTTACTTATCTGCTGACGGGGTTTTTGCTCGCTAAAGATCAGAATATTTGGCGGACTATAGAACGTGCCAGGAAGCTTTTAATCTGTAGTGTTGTTATTCTCGGTCTGATTATGACGCTCACTTGGAATAATTGGGATGCTGTTGCTGAGACCCCTTACCTCTGGCCTGCGCGTTTTGGGCGTGTGCTTTATGCTTGGTTGGTCATTGCAATGTTACTATCTCTGGCGCAACGCTATCTCAATAAGCCCAGTCAAATCTTGACTTATATGACAGAGGCCATTTTCCCGTGGTACATATTGCACCAGACGCTCACTATTATGGCGGGCTATTGGCTCACACGACAAGGTCTATCAGTGGGCCTAGAATTCATCTTCGTAACGCTCGCCACTTTTGGCGGCTGTCTTCTGATACATGAGCTGCTGATAAGGCGCTGGAAAATAGTTCGATCATTATTCGGGCTGAAATCAACGCCTTTGAATTACGATTTTAAATCCCGACGACCTTCTGAACCACTTTCGGGATGAAGTCTTTCATCACGAGCGGGCCTTGGGTCATAACGAGGCAGATGCAATCTTGTCCCTCATCAATATGAGGGGCGTGTGTTTCTGTCTCATCTTCTATGTGAATGTCACCGCGTGAATATGTCGTGTCATCGACGGAATAGCTTCCCGTCAGGACCAATGACCATTCCTCACCATTATGGCTATGCTCAGGCATCTTCATACCGCCTTTGGCTTTCAGAAGGTAAATACGCTCACCCTCTTCATACCGGCGATTACCCAGCACGTCGTGGACGGCAACACCCGGCACAAGGGTTTTCCATTTAAGATCCCGAAGGCCATGTCCCAAAGCACGACGTAAGCTATCTGGCGCAATCCGCGTAAGCCCAACACCGCTCCGGTCATTGGCAATTCGCTTAGGGAGAGACGCCAACACATCGTCTATGAAATTTTGCGAGAGAGACATAGGTTCAACATGGTCAATCATTGTTGAAGCGACATCTTCTTGAAACGCAACTTTTTCGGCTACCGTTTCGGAAATTTCCGATTGGCACGCAATCATGAAATGCTTGGCGGGGCTGAGATTGCCAGCGGCATAATCTGTGAGAAGGTCGTCCGACGTGACGACGTCAGTCTTTACTGTCAAAGTCATTACGCGTCTCCTAGATGACGCGACATGTTTGCCTTGAGCGCCTGTATAGCGCTCCGAATACGGGTTTTTACCGTGCCCAGTGGCACACCCGTTTCTTCGGCAATTTCCTTGTGTGTTTTAAATTCCATAAAGGCCATACGAATGGCCATTTGTTGGGGGGCTGATAAACGGGCAATTTGTTCACGCAGCATATCAGAGTCTTGAGAGGCCATGAAATTCACTTCGGCGGACGGGACTTCGTCATCTGCGATAATTTTCATCAACTCGGGATCGCGTATATCCATACGGCCATGTTTGCGTTGATGATCAATCCAGCGGTTACGCGTCATGCGGTAAACCCATGTTGCAAAACTGGCTTTGGCAGGGTCGAACATATGCGCGCCCGTCCACACCTTAATCATAACGTCTTGGACAATGTCCTCTGCCGTACCGTTGCCGACGCCACGCGCCATCAACCAGCCTTTCAGCTTGGGGCCGTATATTTCAAAGAGATCGGATAAAGCTTTTGGGTCTTGCTTTTCGGCAATATGATGAAGCCAGATTGCGTCGCGTTTCGCGGCACTCATGCTCTTCTTAGAGGCCTTGCGGCCATAATTGTTTTCTGACCCAGGGGTCGCCATAACCCTCTCCTTAGTCTGGTGAGGCTCTTGGTCTATATAGTCTATAACTGACAATGTCATGGCAAATCCGAATTTAATCCAGTGGGGCAGTCCAACTAAGATTATTACGGAACAGAATTGATATAGGTTTGAATAAGGCCTGTGACCTTTCGAGCTTTTAACATTCAGCCGTGAAACATGTATCCAATTAAGGCGTATAAATCGTGTAGGTCACATCCGCTGATATCGCCCCAATACCTTGAGAAAAGTCGTAATTATTGCCGTTAATCCCCGCCCCGCGCAGGTTATAACGCGATTGAAAGCTAACAGCCTGTTGCATGATTGATCCCGGGTTACTGGCCGTCCTCTGCCCACCATCAAAGACTTTTTGCGGGCCACCTGTGAGGTCATCCAAAGTAAACAGCGTCCCATTCTGGCCAAGAACAACACCGCTACCGCCAATAGATGGATCTTGAGCGCGTTGTCCCCAACGTGTGGCACCACCGCCGCCTGTGCGTTGAGTTCGTAACCGATAGCGAATATTCGTATAATCCAAACTACTGAAATCGCCCGTCGTTTGTAGGTTCGAAGCTTCGCCAAAAATATCAAAGGCCGCATTAGAGGCGACAAAGAATCGAGACGCGCGTCCCCCCCCGCCCAAAAGGTCGATATCGGTGGCTTCATCCAAACCAAACGCATTATAGCTGTCGTTGGCGTCTAATGTCTGGTGCGGGCCGACACTGTTAAATTCTCCGCCAAAGGTCGCATCGTTGATTTGATATTCCCAACCCGACCCTTCGCCGCTTTGAATAGGGTTATAACGTCCCGTATTGTAATTGATGGACACACCATCCGCATCAATCAAATCTTGGCCCGCATTGCCTGATGCCGAATTAAGGAGATAAAAATCATAAACGACAGGCGCGACACCGCCGTCTTCTGCGAAATCACTCGCCCCAAAAACGATGACAATTGAGTCTGCTCGGAAAAAAGGACGGTCAATGACAGAGGCGTGCGCTGACCCCACCGCCAACGCACTGCCCAATATCAACCCGCCCAAAAGCGTACCGAAAGTTTCCTTTCGGACATGTCCCAAACCCCAAGTCATAAATCGATTTTAAGGTGTCTCGCTAAATATTCTGCCAAGGGATGAGGTTAACAGCGACTTAAAAATTATAATGTGTTCGACCAAGGAACACCCTTTCACGCAGGATAATGTTGCGGCTGCCCATACTCAGAAGGTGGAACAGCTTTGGCGTTATAGCCCATAATGTGGACGTCCGCAGAGTTCAGTCTCTTACCGGAGACCGAAGATATTTTATGTTTCGCAAGAGAAGAACTCTGCGGCAGCGGTTTTTGTGGGCCGGCCATGATTT
>CAYGSV010000149.1:0-6593 GCA_964352635.1 uncultured Algimonas sp. | reverse complement strand
TTCCTAAACCTCATTGATAATGCGATTAAATTCACGCCGCCCGGTAAAGCCGTTAAAATTAAATTGTCTTACTTAACGGATTGGTCCTCGGCTTTGGCGTTTCGGGATAGTTTTTTTAAGGCCGAAGAGCCTAGTCGTCGTATCGCCGAAATGACGAAATCACCAACGCACGTCGGTACATGGCAGATTCAAATTCGCGACAAGGGCCCTGGGTTTGCGCGAGAACATCTCCCGCGGATTGGTGAACGGTTTTACCGAATTGCAGGGGATCTTTCGTCCAAGGAAAAAGGAACGGGTCTGGGCCTCGCTATTGTAAAGCATATTGTCATTCGTCACCGCGCGGGGCTTTACATCCGAAGCGCTAAAGACGCAGGCACGGAGTTCACTGTTGTAATGCCAAAGGTTGAGGCCTAAGCCCCTTAAACACCGCTAACCCTTGCTCTTTCGGGCGCATCAAAGAATGTCACAGACATGTCGCTACGGCGTCATAAATCTGTTACAAAATTGACATAAGTCTCTGGAAAGAGGAAAAAATGTCGAATCTAGCAGACCATATCGTAAGTGCTTATGACGCGGATTTAAACGCGCTGAATGCTAAAATGTCCGAAATGGGCAGCTTAACAGAAGACATGCTTTCTGATGTAATTAAGTCACTTAAGAAACGTGACAATGAGCTTGCTACCGCCGTTATTGCACAAGATACGCGTGTGAATAAGCTTCAAGAAGAAATCGACGAGGATGCTTTGCGCATTATTGCTTTGCGTCACCCCCTCGCGACGGATTTACGTAAAGTTATGGGCACAGTGCGTGTCGCTAACGACCTCGAGCGTGTTGGGGATTTGGCAGAGGGCATCGCCCATCGCACTCTCTCTCTTAATGAAGTTGACCGTATCAGCCTTGCCAAAGGTGTGGCGCGCATGGGAAAGCTCGTAAAATCTCAACTGGCTCAAGCCTTAGATGCCCTGCTCCGCGAAGATATAGATTTGGCCGTTCAAGTCTGGCTATCTGATGAAGATGTCGATGAGATGTATAATTCCATCTTCCGCGAGCTTTTGACATATATGATGGCAGACCCTCGTACGATTACCTCCTCCGCTTCGCTCTTATTCATTGCCAAAAACTTAGAGCGTATTGGTGACCAATCGACGAACATATGTGAGTCTATTTATTTTACTGTGAACGGTACGCATCTTATCCGCGACCCGCGCATTGTCGAAGCTAGAAAGGGCGGAAAATAAGGTCGCTTAAGCGACGGTTTTCCGAAAAACGCTTATGAAGCCTTATGTTTTGATTGTTGAAGATGAAGACGCGCTTTCCACGCTCTTGGACTATAACTTTACAAAAGAAGGCTATGATACCGCCATTGCCGAAGACGGCGAAGAAGCGCTCCTCTTGGCCGAAGAACGCAATCCCGACCTGATACTGTTAGATTGGATGCTGCCTAAACTGTCTGGCGTCGAAGTGTGTCGTCGTCTGCGTCGTCGCAAAGAAACCGCTACGACGCCGATTATCATGCTTACAGCGCGCGGCGATGAGACCGATAAAGTCACGGGCCTTGATTACGGCGCGGATGATTATTTGGTCAAACCGTTTTCTATGCCCGAGCTTTTTGCTCGCACGCGATCGCTTTTACGACGTGCCAAACCTGCGCTTTTGCAAGACATCATCACACAAGGTGATATCGAAGTGGATATGCAAGCGTTTCGCGTGCGGCGCGGGGAGAAGACAATTCACCTTGGCCCGACCGAGTTTCGTTTGTTGGAACATTTTATCAAAAACCCAGGACGTGTGTTTTCGCGCGAGCAATTACTCGACACGGTTTGGGGGCGCGATGTTTATGTCGAAGCCCGCACCGTTGATGTTCATATTGGACGCCTGCGCAAAGCCCTCGGCGCACCGAAATTACCCGACCCCATTCGCACGGTTCGTTCAGCGGGTTATGCCTTTGAGCCGAAAGCGGCTTAACTTACAAAACGTCAAGGATCGCCTTAGCCAAGCGTGGAATATTTTCTGAATTAGCCCCGGCGATATTAATGCGGCCTGAGTTCGTCATATAAACCGAGTGGTCTTGACGAAGCGCTTCGGCTTGCTCTTTGGAAACGGGCAAAGTCGAGAACATCCCGTTTTGCGCTTTGACCGCATTGGCCATAACTTCCGAGCCTTGAACGGCTAATTCGTCTGAGAGTTGACGGCGGAGATCGAGCATACGATTTCGCATTGCGTCCAATTCCTCAACCCACATAGCCCGCAAACCTTCGTCGCCGAGAATACGCGCGACCAAGGCGGCGCCGTGGTCAGGGGGCATAGAAATGATTTTGCGTTGAATGGCACCGAGCTGGCTTTGAGCCACTTTCGCCGCCGCGCTGTCTTTGGTCACAACAAGAATAAGGCCAACACGTTCGCGGTAGAGACCAAAGTTTTTAGAACAAGACGCGGCAACGAGCGCTTCGGGGCAGACCTCTAAAATCTTACGCAGGCCATAAACATCATCTTCCATCCCACGGCCCAAACCGAAATAGGCGAGATCGACATAAGGCGTCAGGGAGCGCTCATTGAGGAAATCCGCAACAATATCCCATTGTTCATGAGTCAGGTCGGCCCCCGTCGGGTTGTGGCAACACCCATGTAACAGCACGACATCACCTGGCTTGGCCTTGGCGCGCAAATGATCAATCATATCGTCAAAATCAACACCGAGTGTTTCGCGGTTATAGTAAGGATAGTTTTCCATTTTTAGCCCCGCCGAGCTGATCAGGGGTGTATGGTTCGCCCAAGTCGGCGTACTGACCCAAACTGTGGCATCTGGCGCTGCCGATTTAATCACTTCAGCCCCGAGGCGAAGCGCCCCAGACCCACCTGCCGCTTGAGCCGAGGCAACACGGCCTTCTGTGATAACAGGGTTATTGTCGCCAAACATCATGGCGGTTAGCATCTCGCGGAAATCTGCGCGCCCGACAGTCGAGACATAAGTCTTGGTTGTCTCTTCATTCCACCAAAGCTTTTCGGCTTCTTTGACAGCTTTCATCACGCGCGTTTCGCCTGCCTCGTTTTTATATACGCCGACACCCAGATCAATTTTGTTCGGATTTGGGTCCGCCTTACAGGCTTCCATGAGTGCCATAATAGCGTCAGGGGCACGGGGGACGAGATATTCAAACATCAGATAAATCCATTAAGTCTAATCAGGGCGTCTAATTTTGAGGCATTTTCTACCACATGAACGCCTATATCAGGGACAAGGTAATTATAAACCACTCAATCGCCCCTTAACCCCAAAAAACATGCTTTTTTATTTGGCACTAGGCATTTGCCTCGCCTATGACGGATAAAATACAAAATTCGCCTTAAGAATAGGCGAAAGAAAAATCTGGGAGACATCACTTAATGGAACTTTTTAATAGTTTGATGGAATCGTTTAATGGGTTCGTGTGGGGGCCGCCTATGATGGTTCTCCTTTTGGGCGTTGGTTTTTTTCTAACCGTTGGATTACGCTTTAATTCCATCCTTCGGGTGGGTTACGGTTTTAAGCAACTATTCAAAAAGCGCACAGGCGAAGCAGACGAAGGCGACGTGTCTCCTTTTGCGGCTTTAATGACGGCTCTGTCGTCAACCGTTGGTACAGGTAATATCGCTGGTGTCGCTGCGGCTATTGCGATTGGGGGCCCGGGTGCCGTCTTTTGGATGTGGGTCACGGCGATTTTAGGCACAGCCACAAAATTCTCCGAAGGCGTTCTCGCTGTGCGTTACCGCGAAATTGATGCAAATGGAAACCGCGTGGGTGGTCCGATGTATTATATTAAGAATGGTCTTGGTCCAAAATTTATGTGGTTGGCCGTTGCCTTTGCACTCTTTGGTATTATTGGATCGCTCTCGACGGGCAACGCTGTCCAAGCCAACTCCATCGCTGATGCCTTGCAGAGCCAATATAATTTTGATCCACGAATCGTTGCCGTAGTTTTGTCTTTGCTTGTTGCTGGCGTTATCTTCGGCGGCATTAAACGCATTGGTGCCGTGGCCTCGAAACTCGTACCCTTTATGGCGGTTCTTTATATAGCGGCTGCTTTGGTTGTTATTGTAGCGAATATCGGCAACGTGCCTGCGGCCTTTGGTATGATTTTCAAAGGGGCTTTTGGGGCACAAGAAGCCGGTACAGGTATCACAATTGGGTTGATGATGCTGGCTATGCAAAAAGGTATTGCGCGCGGTCTCTTCTCTAACGAAGCTGGTCAGGGCTCTGCGCCTATCGCTCATGCGGCGGCGCAAAATAATGATCCCGTCAACCAAGGCATTATCGCCATGCTCGGCACAATCATTGATACAATGATTATCTGTACGATTACGGCACTCGTTATCCTGACCTCTGGTGTGATGACACCGGATTGCCTTGCGAGCCCAGCCATTTTGGAAATGCTCAAAAGCGGGTCAACACCTGTTGGCTGTGAGATTGGCGTTCCGTTAACAGCGCAAGCTTTCGACGCAACGCTCGTTGGGTTTGGCGGACATATCGTGACGATTTGTTTGGCGATTTTTGCCTTCACAACAATCATCGGTTGGTCATATTACGGCGAGCGCTGTGCGGCCTTCATCTTTAAGGAAAAATCTATTCCGTTTTTCCGTATCGCTTGGGTCTTGGCTGTCTTTGCGTCTACTTTTGCGCTGTCATTCGAAACAGGTGAAGACAATATGGTCGTCGCAACATTTTGGCTTATCGCTGATAGTTTGACAGGCCTTATGGCCGCGCCGAACTTAATCGCGCTTATCTTCCTCTCGCCTGTTGTCTTCAAATTAGCAAAGGAATATTTCGACAAAGAAAAAGTCGCGAATGATGGATTGGTCGACCAAGACGACCTCCCCTAGGCGAAAAATATAACCCGCTTTTTTAAACCTCCGTCTTTGACTTTGTCTTTGGCGGGGGTTTTTTATTGGCAAGCCATTTTTTGTTGGCAAGTCTAGCAAATCAATTCAAAAGAGAATTTAATCAATAAATTCGCCTGTGGAGTTCAGCGCATGAGTGCTACCGTTATCAAACTCACCCCCTCTAGTCTCGCAGCCCTTTTATGTTCGCGGATTTGTCATGACCTTATCAGCCCCGTTGGCGCGCTTGGCACAGGCATTGAAATTCTCAACGACGATGCCAACGCAGATATGCATGATGACGCGATTGACCTCATCAAAAACTCATCCCGTCAAGCCAATGCGAAATTGAATTTCCTGCGCGACGCTTTTGGCGCGGCAGGCTCAGCCCCTGGCATTATCCCTATGTCAGACATCAAAAGCAAAACAGAAAACATGTATGCCGACGGTAAAGCCACATTCAATTGGGCCCTCACTGCAGACGGGCTTGAAAAGGCGCGCGCGCGCATGCTCTTAAATCTGATCATGCTGGCTGTGGGTGCCATTCCACGC
Source organism: uncultured Algimonas sp. (assembly GCA_964352635.1). GTDB lineage: Bacteria > Pseudomonadota > Alphaproteobacteria > Caulobacterales > Maricaulaceae > Litorimonas. The sequence goes on along the minus strand of CAYGSV010000149.1, from coordinate 1,187 downwards.
GGTGGTGAGATTAAAATTTCAGACGAAAATAACGGCGAAACCTTGACCCTCGCCTCCACAGGGCGACGCGCAAGGCTTGACCCTAATGTTGAAAAAGCCCTCTCTGGCAAGGCCCCTGATGACGGCTTTGACGGTCGCACGATACAGCCGTTTTACACCGGCATGATTGCCCGCGAATTGCAAGGCAGTATCACAACCGATATCAACGAAGAAACCGTGACATTCACCGCCAAAACGACATTGTCGACGCCCGCTTAAGCGAATTATTCCTCTATAAAAAAACACCCTCGCTTTAGGGCGTCTTAACCCTTTTAGACCATATCTGCATAAGACACATGGAACTCGTCCGTGATGTCTAGGATGTAAAGATAATCGTGTGAAATTTACTATGGGCGATAGCATTAAACAAGCGCGCGCTTTTATGCGCTGCTGTGACTCAGCCCTCGTAGGCTTAACGTCTGCACCGCAAAATGATGCGATTACCGCCCTCACAAACATTCAATCTGCCGCAAAACTTAATCACGCACGAGCCATATATCGCGCCGCGCAAGATGCCATTGTGCATGTTTCGATGGGCTCGCTTGAAGACCGCGTTGCAACGCTCGCCCACCTAATCAAACAATATAAAACGGGTTTGGTAGAGCTTGAAGCGGATGAGGCAATAATCGAAACGAACGCTCAGGCACTATCATCAGATGAAATTGAAGCTTCTGATAACGCTGTAATCACCGTCGATTTTTCAGATGAAGCCCGCCAAATACGCGCAATAGAAGCTGTGACAGACAGTTTGAAAGTCGCAAGAGATCATGAAACTCTCGCTTTAAAGACCCTTATTTCGCTAGCAAAAGATGAAGGATCAGACATTGAAGAGACAAATCAACAAAACATTGAGTCGGTCGTTCAATTACAACCTGTCACGAAGAAAACCAAAAAGATCGCTTTAGAAAGTTTCATCAGCGACGTTGTCCAACAAGGTTTAACCTATGCACGCCAAAGCGACATTACGCTAAGCCTGTCCTATGATATGGGAACAATCGCCCTTTCAGAAACCAAGGCCAGCAAAATAAAAAACCGCATGGAACGTTGGTTGGGCTGTCTTGTGAACCACGTTGCGGCCAATAGTGAAAAAGGAGCTTTGGCTCATATTGATATGCGCGCAACCCCCCCGGCCGTTATCCTTTCTGTTT
>CAYGSV010000148.1:0-6636 GCA_964352635.1 uncultured Algimonas sp. | reverse complement strand
GATAAAACAGTCAAAGACGTTACAACGGAACAAGCGGCCGAGGGCGTAGATAGTCTGGGTGATACTCGAAGTCTGGGTGACGCGGCTCTTACACCGCTTGAAGATATCAATGTCCGCAAAGTTGAAATTCCAGCAATTTTAGAAAATATGGAGAGTCCTTATCTTTCACCTATAGATGGGAGTTGTCGCGGTCTTAGAATTGAAATCGCAGATTATGACAGGTTACTAGGGCCTGATTTTGATGCCGTAGATAGGGACGGGAAACCGATGGAAACAACAGCACTCAATGCTGTGTCTTCAACTCTTGGTGGGATTATTCCTTTCCGCGGTCTCGTTCGCGCTGCTTCTGGGGCTTCAAGCTATGATAAGAAAGTCGAGCGGGCCTATCGCAAAGGGGTTTCCCGCCGTGGGTATTTAAAAGGCCTAGCCTCTGCAAAGCAGTGTAACTGATCGCGATTGAACATTTGGAACACAGCAGGCTTGTAATTGCCTCTGGTCATTCCGATGTGAATAGTCTAATCCGCGCGGCATTGTAAAACCGCGCACTCTAAGCCAGAGAGCACTCTAATTCAGAGACAAACTGCAACCGAGAAGTATTCATGTCCACAGTCCTCCTCATCATCCAACTGATTATCAGCATTATCCTGACAGGTCTTATTTTGATCCAGCGCTCCGAAGGTGGCGCATTGGGTATCGGCGGCGGCGGTGGCGGCGGTGGATTGATGTCAGGACGGTCTGCGACAACGTCTATTGCTCGCATGACAGGGATTCTCGGCGCGATTTTTATTGTCAATTCTCTCGCGCTTTCAGTTGTCTTTAGCCTTGAGAACCAAGATTCTTCGATTGTGGACGATTCAAATGCGGTTGCCCCCTTGACGGCCCCCGTCGATTCAACCGATACGACACCCCCGTTGGACGAAGTTATTACGACTCCAGAATCGTCGACGGAGAACACTCCTGAAACGCCTGAAGAGACTGGTACTTCTGAGACCGAGGACCCGCAGTAAGACCGAACTTTTAGGTCTCATGCGCCCGCGGAATTTTAAAGAAGGCGGGCTATGCCACGTTACATATTTATCACCGGTGGTGTGGTCTCTTCATTGGGGAAGGGGCTTGCCTCTGCCGCTCTTGGTGCTTTGCTTCAAGCGAGGGGCTATAAAGTACGTCTGCGCAAGCTCGACCCTTATCTGAATGTCGACCCAGGTACAATGAGCCCTTATCAGCATGGTGAGGTCTATGTCACCGATGATGGCGCTGAAACCGATTTAGACCTTGGCCATTATGAGCGCTTTACAGGTGTGAGTGCGGCTCAGTCCGATAATATAACAACGGGCCGTATTTATTCGGATATTATCACCAAAGAGCGTCGCGGTGATTATCTGGGCGCAACTGTGCAAGTTATCCCCCATGTTACGAATGAGATTAAGACCTTTGTTTTATCAGACGCGGGTGATGTCGACTTCGTCCTCTGCGAGGTTGGTGGAACTGTTGGAGATATTGAAGGCTTACCCTTTTTCGAGGCATTGCGTCAGTTGTCTCAAGAGCTACCGCGCGGTCAGACATGTTTCCTTCATGTGACCCTTTTGCCCTATATCGGCGCGGCAGGTGAGATGAAGACAAAGCCCACACAGCATAGTGTGAAAGAACTGCGTTCCATTGGTATTCAACCTGATATTCTTTTGTGCCGCGCTGACCGCCCTGTCCAAGAAGGGGACCGCAAGAAAATTGCGCGTTTCTGTAATGTGCGGGAGAGTGCCGTTATCCAAGGTCTTGATGCGGCTTCGATTTATGATGTGCCGCTCGCTTATCATGCTGAAGGGTTGGATGAAGAAGTGCTCGATCATTTTGGGGTTATCAACCCGCCAGATGCAGACCTGACCCGTTGGTGGGATATTTCGAACACGCTGGCAAATCCCGATGGGGAAGTGAATATCGCTGTGGTCGGGAAATATACCATCCTGCCAGATGCCTATAAATCCATCACTGAAGCATTGGTTCATGGTGGTATTGCCAATCAAGTGAAGGTCAATATCAAATGGATAGAAGCCGAAGAGTTTGAAAAGTCTGACCCTAGCGATGTCTTAAAAAACCAACACGCCATATTGGTACCGGGTGGATTCGGAGAGCGCGGCACAGAAGGCAAAATCAAAGCCGTCGAGTTTGCCCGCACGCGGAAGGTTCCGTATTTCGGGATCTGCTTAGGGATGCAAATGGCAGTTGTCGAAGCCGCACGCAATTTGGCGGGAATGGAAGAGGAGTCCTCTTCTGAATTTGGCGAAGACGGCGATAACGTAGTCGGGCTGATGACGGAATGGGTCAAAGGTAATGAGCGACTCGAGCGAACGAAAGATACAGACTTAGGCGGAACGATGCGACTCGGGGCTTATCCAGCGATTTTAACCAAAGGCTCGCTTGTTGCTCAAGAGTATGGCTCTCTCGAAATAGAAGAACGTCACCGCCATCGTTATGAAGTAAATATCGATTTCAAAACGAAACTTGAAGAAGCGGGGCTTACCTTCTCCGGGCTATCGCCAGATGGGGTCTTGCCAGAGATTGTTGAGATTAAAGATCACCCGTGGTTTGTCGGTGTGCAATATCATCCAGAACTTAAGTCTCGTCCTTTTGAGCCCCATCCCTTGTTTAGAGGATTCGTAAAGGCCGCATTGGCGCAAAGTCGTATGGTTTAAACCTGCATCTCTATTCATCATTCTGTTCCAAAAATACAACATGACGGATAATTCAAGTAAATGTGACCTGTAAGTGTGAAGGTTTTGCTTGTGCTGATTCCATAAATTGTGTGTGAGGCGGGAAAAGTTGCGGATGGCCGCAATACCTAAGGAGACTATCTTGACGAAACTCACTCAAAGCACGGCTATTGGTTTGGCCTTAATCATGGCATCATCAGTTTTTGCGCCTGCCTTCGCGCAGAATGACGAAATCATCGTTACAGCGCAAAAGCGTGAGCAGAGCTTGCAGGACGTTCCTTCCTCTGTTGCTGTTCTCTCAGACGAGGTATTGGATACTATCACGTCGGGTGGCGAAGATATTCTTGCGCTGTCAGGGCGCGTCCCAAGTCTTTACGCAGAAAGTTCATTTGGCCGGACATTTCCGCGCTTTTATATTCGCGGTCTCGGAAATACAGATTTCGATCTGAATGCTAATCAGCCTGTCAGCCTTGTTTATGACGGTGTTGTCCTCGAAAATCCTGTCTTAAAAGGTTTCCCTGTCTTCGATTTGGATCAGGTTGAAGTGCTTCGCGGGCCACAAGGCACATTGTTCGGACGAAATACACCTGCTGGAGCGGTAACGTTCACAAGTGCCAAACCAACACAGGAAACCGAAGGTTACGTCCGTGCCGCTTATGGTCGCTTCAATACGGTCGATTTAGAAGGTGCGCTTTCAGGTGCGCTTATTGAAGATAAAGTTGCGGCTCGTATTTCAGGTATCTATCAACGTAGTGATGATCGCGTCGACAACCTAAATCAAAATGGCGATCAAGACGCATTCGAAGAATATGAGGACATTGCTGGCCGTCTTCTTGTAGAAATCACTCCGAATGAGCGCTCATCTTTTCTCATCAATCTCCATGGACGAAGCTTGCGTGGAGGTAGCCGTACCTTCTTTGCTAATGCGATTCAGCCTGGTACAAATGAGCTTGTCGACGGGTTTGATCGTTTTGAAGCTATTCAAGACGCCCTCCAAGTCTCTGAAGTTGACAATATTGGTATCAGCCTAACAGCGAATTGGGATAATGTTTGGGGTGGTACTCTGACATCCATCTCAGCCTATGAAAACGTAACAAACTTTGCCCGAGGAGATGTTGATGGCGGTTTTGGCGCTAACTTTCTGGGCAATGACACACCTGGCTTTATTCCGTTCTCAGCTGAATCTGCTGATGGTGTAACATCACATGGACAATACACGCAGGAAATTCGCTTCAATCGCGATTTCGGCGATGTCGTAAACCTGACGTTGGGGGCCTTTGCCTTCCACGAAGATTTGAACCTCGACAATATTTCCTTCGACTCACTCTCTCCAGGAAATCCTGTTAATGCTTTCGGCACGCAAACACAGGAAACAACTTCATTGGCTATCTTTGGTTCAGCCGCCTGGAACGTAAATGATCGCTTGACTGCGACTGTTGGACTTCGCGTTACTGACGAAGAAAAAGATTTTCAAGCCGAACGCCTCATTGGACCTTTCGGTGCGCCACCTCTTGGCCCGATTACACGCGAACTTGGCGATACAGTAGTCACGGGTGATGCCGCCTTGGATTATGAGCTGACAGAGAATGTCAATGTCTATGCGCGTTATGCGCGTGGCTTCCGTGCGCCAAATGCACAGGGGCGTATTTTGTTTGGTGACGCGGTCACTGTGGCCGACACAGAAACAATCGACAGCATCGAGACGGGTTTTAAAAGCCGTTATTTTGATGGTCGTGCGACACTAAATGTGAGTGCTTATTACTTTGAAACGAAAGATCAGCAGCTAACGGCTGTGGGCGGCGCTGGTAACTTTAACCAGCTTCTCAATGCAGAAAAGGTACGGGGGCAGGGTGTCGAAGTCGACGCGACTCTCAATCCGATTGAGCGTTTGCAAATTACAGGCGGTGTTTCTTTCAACGATACAGAAATTATTGACCCCTTGCTCCAAGCGGGTGCGTGTGGCGCGGCTTGTACAGTCCTCGATCCGATTGATCCTGTAACGGGCTTAGCTTTCATCGATGGAAACTCTTTGCCTAATGCGCCGAAATGGATTGCTAATGCCACCGTAGGATATAGCGTTCCCGTTACTGATGACTGGGACTTGTTTGCCTTTGGTGACATTGTCCACCGCTCTTCCACGAACTTCTTCTTGTATGAGTCAGTTGAGTTTAGTTCTGACCCGCTGACAGAAATCGGCCTCCGTGCAGGTATCCGCAAGGATGATTTTGAACTAGCGGGTTACGTTCGAAATGTAACGGGTGTCGTTCGTGCCGAAGGCGGGGTTGACTTCAATAACCTGACAGCCTTTGTAAACGAGCCTAGCCTTTATGCTGTTGAAATCACAAAACGCTTCTAACATATTGAAAAAGGGAGAGTTTTACTATTAAAACTCGCCCTTCAATCTGATTTATGACTGCATAAGTCCTAAATTGAGAATTTCCAGATTTGTTGTTTCGTCGAAAACCATGAAGTCCGCATCGCTCTTGCGGTTGGCGAAATCAAATTTTTCTTCAGAAGACATAGCGACATCTAAAAAACGATTTATCCAATGACCCTTACCAGACAATATTTTCGCGAGGCTGGCTCTGGGCATATAACCATTTACCTCAGCCCATTTTGCGGTATCTTTTCCAATGTTGAGTTTTAAGTGCCCTTTGCTATGGGCGTGTAAAGCCGCTTTATAATTTGTTATGCACCCCATAACTGAACTCCATTGTTAAATTTATCTACCCAAGGCTAAAGCTCGTGCCGCACCCACAGCCTGACACAGCTTGTGGGTTATGAATTTTAAAAGCGGACCCAATAAGCTCACGCGCGTAATCGATTTCAGAGCCTTCTAAAAACTCAACGCTCATCTCATCTATCACGATGCGGGCACCGTCGCGTTCAAGCACGAGGTCGTCATCATTAGGTGTATCCGCAAAATCGAATTTATACTGAAATCCTGAGCACCCACCGCCTTCGACAGCGACGCGCAGATATTGCTCTTTGCCTTGTTTGGCCATGATGACTTTAATTTGCTCGGCGGCAGAGGCGGACATCGTAACGGGTGTAGTCTTTTCGCTCATGACCTCTATATAGGGCGAAAGAGTGAGTCTGGCTAGACCTTGTGCCTGATGCTCATGTGAAATTTAAGAGAGATATCTGTGTCTTCTGAAATGACTGCGACCTTTCCGCCTTATCGCCGCACACGCGCGGTTTATGCGTCTGACCCGGCTAAAGCACGAGGACGGCGCATCAAACAGCCCTCAACATCAGAGCGTAGTCCATTTCAACGCGATAAAGATCGCATTATTCATTCCTCTGCGTTCCGTCGTCTCAAAGGGAAGACCCAAGTGTTTGTGGCCCATGAGGGGGATTATTACCGCACGCGCCTCACGCATTCTCTCGAAGTGTCACAAATCGCGCGGTCAATTGCACGGGTTTTAGGTGTCGATGAAGATTTAGCCGAGTGTTTGGCCTTGGCGCATGATTTGGGTCATCCGCCTTTTGGTCATTCAGGCGAGGATGCTTTGGCAAAAGCCATGCAGCCTTATGGCGGTTTTGATCATAACGCGCAGACCTTACGCATCGTGGAAACACTCGAAGGGCGATATGCTGAATTTGATGGGTTGAACCTAACGTGGGAAACTTTGGAAGGGATCGCCAAACATAATGGCCCGTTGATACAAAACTCCGAAGATGAAGCTAAACTCCCTTGGGCGCTGAAAGCCCTCGATAATTGGCAAGGCCTAGAATTGGAGACTTTTGCAGGGCCAGAGGCACAGGTCGCCGCGCTCGCAGATGATATCGCCTATAACAACCACGATATTGATGATGGCTTGCGGGCGGGGCTTTTCTCGGTGGCTGAGGTTTCCGAAGTGCCAATTGTAGGCGAAGCCTTTGCCGATGTGCGCCGTCGTTATCCGGATATTTCAGAAGACCGCATGAT
>CAYGSV010000147.1:0-6637 GCA_964352635.1 uncultured Algimonas sp. | reverse complement strand
GTTAAAACTAAGGCAGACGATAGCAAAGACGAAATGAGAAGGTGATTGATGCAATTTGCCTTAGCGAACATCGTGACTCCCTTCTGTGCTTTTTAAATCAAACGTGCGAAGTTATTAAATCCTCCGCTTTAAATCTTCGCCGCCTTACTTAATAGAGGCGTAAACCTGATGATTTAGATGCACCATGTCTAAACTATTTTGTAAAATTCTGCAAAACGCAGAAAATTATCAAGCTTAAAACTTACCGCATCGCCAAATTTACAAATTCGCAGAGTAATTTTCTTGTTTCTCGCGGATCAATAATATCTTCGACAGCGAAATTTTCAGCTGTTCGGAAAGGCGATGTGACTTTGGCAAGCCTGTCTTTGATAGCCTTTAGGTCGGCTTCGGGTGTCTCTGAGGCCGTGAGTTCGGCGCGATAGGCGACCTCTATTCCGCCTTCCATGGGGAGGCTGCCCCAATCGCCGCTGGGCCACGCGAAACGATATTGATAGCGGCTATGGTTCGACATCGCCGCCCCTGCAACGCCGTAGGCTTTGCGGATAATGACACTGGCCCAAGGCATGGCCGATTTATAAACATCATTCATCGCATTCACACCATGTCGAATGGTGGCTGTGCGCTCCGCCTCGAGCCCGATCATAAAGCCTGGATTATCGACCAGGTGAATGACGGGCAGACCGAATTTTTCTGCCAAGTCCAAAAAGCGTTTGACCTTTTGCGCCGTATCGGCCGTCCACGACCCACCCAGATAGGTTGGATCACCCGCCAAGACAGCAACGGGCCACCCATCAAACCTTGCAAAGGCTGTTATCGCGGCGCGGCCCCAACGGCGGCCCATTTCAAAAACGCTGCCTTTATCGGCCAGGGCTTTGATAATTTTACGCATATTATAGGCTTTATCTTTTTCGCGCGGGACGATGGAAAGTAAGCTCTCTTCGGCACGGTCATGCGGATCATTCGTGGGTTTCTGTTCCAATGACCCGCCAATATAGGACGGTAAAAACGATAAAAAGTTTTTCGCCATCGCCATGGCTTCCGCCTCGGTTTTCGCTTCGTCATCCACCACGCCATTACGCGTATGGATATGTGACCCACCGAGGCTTTCTTTATCTTGGTCTTCACCCAAAGCCGCGACGACGGCAGGGCCTGCGGTAAAGATTTGTGAGAGTCCTTTGACCATCACAGAGTAATGGCTGGCAACGACACGGGCGGCCCCTAGACCCGCAGTTGGGCCCAGCGCCAAAGCCACGACAGGCACAGTGTCGAGGTTCTTCACAACATGTTCCCACCCAGGCACATAAGGCACATAAGTGAAACCCATTTGTTCGAGCATTTTGACGGAGCCCCCACCGCCCGTTCCATCAATCATGCGGATGAGAGGGAGACGCATTTCCGCCGCCATTTGTTCGGCTTGCGTGAATTTACGATGGATGGAGGCATCGGCGGCTCCGCCCCTCACGGTAAAATCGTCAGCAGAGGCCACAACAGGCCGCCCCGCAATGTCCCCTCGCCCGAAGATGAAGTTCGTGGCGCTGACGTCTATCAAATCGCCAGTCTCATCATAACGCCCTTTACCCGCGAGTTTCCCAATCTCACGAAAAGACCCTTCATCTAGCAAGTCTGTTAAGCGTTCACGCGCATTCAGTTTTCCACGTTCGGCTTGACGCGCAAGCTTATCCGCCCCGCCCATATTTTCGGCCATTGCTTCGCGGCGTTGTTTTTCGTCTAATTCTTTTTTCCAGCTCATAACGCTTTGTGTCAGACAGAGTTCGTCTTGCCAAGCAAAGCGAAGGCGAATAGCCTAATCAAAATTGGAGAATATATATGCGTCATTTAATTTTAGGCTCAGTAGCCGCATTAGGATTAGTCGCCTGCAATTCTGGCGCCCCTACTTATATCACAGCAGGTGAAGCCCCGCAGGCCGCACTCACTGTCAGTGCGACAGGGTCTGTCTCAGCCGCTCCCGACCGTGCTATTGTGACGGCAGGTGTTGTCAGCGAGGGTAAATCTGCGCGGGAAGCCATGATTAATAACGCCACGCTTATGAACACGGTTTATGAAGAACTAGAAGCCGCAGGTATCGCCCAGAAAAACGTCAATACGAGCCAACTCTCCCTCCAACCGCGATATGATTATCGCGACCGCCAAGCGCCGAAAATTTCAGGCTATGAAGCCCGAAACACGGTCACAGTCAAAAGTGAGACTTTAGATACTGTTGGTGCTATGCTGGATGCCCTCGTGAAAGCCGGCGTAAATAATATCAATGGCGTGTCTTTTTCAATCTCTGACCCGAAAAATGCTCAAGCTCAGGCCCGCGAAGACGCGATAAAAGAAGCAAAAGCCAAAGCCGAGGCTATGGCGAGTGCCGCAGGGGTAAAGTTGGGTCCACTCCTAAGCCTCACAGAAAATAATTTTAGTCCTAATCCACGGCCCATGATGATGGCGTCACGCATGCAAATGGAAAGCGACTCCGTCACACCCATTTCAGCGGGCGAACAATCGCTCCAAGTCACCGTCAATATGCGCTACGCGATTGTGGAATAAAAAAGCGGCCTTGAGGCCGCTTGCTTTTCTAATAATGTAATCTCGCCACTAATGTACTGGCGGGATAATTACGTCGTTATTTTCATCCAATAGCACAACATTCGGCGCATAGTTGCGGGCTTTTTCAGCTTCCATTTGGCAATAAGTGATAATGATGATCTTATCACCGAGCTGCACGCGTCGTGCAGCGGCCCCGTTAAGGCCAAAGGTTTTTGATCCGCGGGGGGCGGTGATGGCATAGGTCGTGAATCGTTCACCATTGGTGATGTTCAAGATATCAACTTGCTCATTCGGCAAGATGCCAGAACGATCCAAGAGGTCTTGATCGATCGAAATCGAGCCTTCGTAATGTAAATCGGCTTGTGTCACCGTGGCCCGGTGAATTTTGCCTTTCATCATGGTCAAAAGCATGCTGCTCTCCTTATTCATCGCACCCTATATAGGGAGCCATGGCACGTTGCAAAAGGTGATGTGAGAAAATCGTGTTTCTCATTTATCCTCCATTCATATTGGTAATTAGGTCATCTTCGTCTAAAGGCCAATTTATGAACGCTAAACCTGACATTGCTGTACTCATCACTGGGGGAACCCTCGATAAAGTGCATGACACGCTGACAGAGTCGCTCGTTTTTGGCGGTGGCGGTAAAACACGCGTGAAAAACATCCTCAAAACAGGACGAACTGACTTTCCGCGCCTTCAAGTGCTTATGAAAATCGATAGTTTAGAGATGACGGATGAAGACCGTGACTTCATTTTCCAAGCCATCAAACACACGCCTGAAGATCGTATCGTCATCACACACGGCACTGGCACGTTGGAGCTCACGGCGAAATATCTAGACGGCAAGGTCAAAGACAAAACGATTGTGCTCACGGGGGCCATGCGACCGCAAGCCTTGGGGAAATCAGACGCCAGCTTCAATTTCGGCGGGGCGTTGATTGCGGCGCAAGTTTTACCAAAAGGCGTTTACGCCGTGATGAATGGGCGCGTATTTACCGCCGATAAAGTGCGGAAGAATACTGAAACGGGTCGTTTTGATGGGTGACGATTTTTTCGAGGCTTCTGGTGGCGGTGACTCTGCCGCTTTTCAACACATTATGTGGGTTTTAGGTCGCCCCGATACTTGGCTGACCCTCCTGCTCTGGCTAGCGCTTTTGATAGCGCTCATCAAAATTGCAAAACGATTATGGCGAAAACGCAGAAAACTCTGGCTCGTCTTATTCCTTATCATAGTCAGTGCCGCACTCACTTATTATGTTTGGCTCTCTAAAAATGCCTATAGTTTTTATGTCGAAGGCAGAGGTCATGAAATCATAGCTTTGAGGTACGCGAAACTCGCCGTCTTAATCCTATCTATTTTGTCTATGGGATGGATTATCGTTGATTGGTTTAAATCGAGACAATCAAATTAGTGCTTCAAAATAAGCCCGCGTCTCCTCATCTGCTGGAAAGAATAACTCAACCCGTCTCTCACTCATCGTCACATCTTGAACTGTGCTGAACTCGGCAAGCATGGTGAGCATCCTCAGGACCTGACCGTTCACCTTCACTCTTGTTGTGAGGACAGGGCCAAGTTCTGAAAACGAGGCTGTATCCGCGTGTTTTAATCGGGGGTCATTGGCAAGTCGTTGATAAGTTTCGAAGACTAGACTTTGTCGTCCCGCTTGAGACACCTCGGCTTGCAGCCTTAACAACGTCCAAGTCGCGACGACAGTCCAATTCAAAATTATAGGATCGTTCGGATCATCATTTAATAGCGAGTCCACAATACAAGGCGTATCGGCCATAGGCAGATATTGCATCAAATGCATAGCAGACGGATTACCCCCAACAATATTCCACGCCGCATCAATAACAATGGCTGGCATCGGCATATGATTATCCAATATCGTATTGATTGCCCCAATGGCAGGTGCCAAGTCGGCGTCATCTAAGGGCCGTGCGGGATATTCAGGGGCAAACCCTGCGGCCAGTAAAGCTTCATTCGTGGCAGAGCGTGGCATGTCGAGAACACGCGCGAGCGTGAGAACACTCCCACGACTTGGCTTTGAGCGCCCTGTTTCTAGGAAACTAATGTGCCGACTCGACAGACCTGATTCCGTGCTTAGCGATAATTGGCTAAAGCGACGGACGCTTCGCCAATCTTTAATTAATTGTCCAAATGTTGCGTTCATGGCGTGACTATAGCGCAAGGAAAAGGAAATGCACTTACCTATGAGGTAATTGGTTTCAGACATGGCTTGGACTAGAGATTTCTAAAAACTGGAGCCTATTATGACCCTTTTGCAAATCTTGCCTATTTTGGCCGCTATATTATTCCTGATAATTACCATTGGCGCCTTGTTAAAAAAACCAGATACTATGCCACGTAAATGGCAACTCCCTGCCTTGTTGTTTCTCGCCTTCACGATCTTTTCCATTTATACCGTTGCGGTCGATGGATTGATTGGTTTCTGGAACAATCATACGCAAAATGCATCTGGTAATCAGGTCTGGTTCGACCTGCTGTTAGCGATTGGAATTGCCTGGGTTTTGATGTTGCCGCGAGCGCGCGCGATGAACATGCGCTTATCGCTCTGGCTGCTCTTTATTTGTTGTTCAGGCTGTGTCGGCGTATTGGCCATGTTTTCAAGACTACTCTGGCTCGAAAACCAATCTAGGAAGTCTGCCTAATTCTTTATAAGAATATATCAATCCTTATCGACAAACGGTAAGGATTGACTTAGTAAATATCCAATTGTGCTAATTAGGATATTCTCATGACCTTCTCTTTCAAGACTCTGGCCTTCAAAAACACGGCGTTGATTTTTGTCCCGCTCGCTCTCATCGCGTGTGACAACACACAAAGCATTGCTCCAAGTGATAACAGCCTTCCGACATTAGAATTTGAAAAAATCACATTGGATAATGGTCTGGATGTGACGTTTCATGTTGACCGATCAGATCCTCTTGTCGCGATTAACTTGGCCGTTCATGTCGGCTCTGGCCGAGAAAAGCCAGGTAAGACAGGCTTCGCACACTTATTTGAACACCTCCTATTCTTGGACTCTGAGAACCTTGGCTATGGCGGTCTCGATGAAATGAACACGCGCATCGGCGGTGAAGGCACAAACGGTTTCACAACCAATGATATGACACAATATTTCCAAGCTGTTCCTAAGGACGGGCTTGAAAAGATTATCTGGGCAGAAGCCGATAAGCTCGGGTGGTTTATCAATACAGTGAACCAAAATGTCATCGACCGCGAAAAACAAGTTGTGAAAAATGAGAAACGTCAACGCGTTGACAATCAACCTTATGGGCATAACCTCTATGTTATCAGCAAAGCGATTTATCCTGAAGGACACCCTTATAATCACCAAGTGATTGGTTCTCTTGAAGACCTAGAGAACGCGACACTCGAAGACACAAAAGAGTTCTTCGCCAAATGGTACCGCCCTGACAATGTGACCGTCACCATCGCAGGTGATTTTGACATGGATGAAGCCAAAGCCATGGTCGAAAAATATTTCGGCGATATCCCTGCCGGCGCAGAACCTACGCCGAAAACATCAGCAACGCCTGTTAGTTTAGACGCGACGAAGAAATTTAATCACGAAGATAATTTTGCGACAGTCCCACAACTGACACTCGTGTGGCCAACCGTGCCTGAATATCACCCTGACTCTTATGCGCTCAACATTCTGTTAAATTATCTAACAGATGGCAAACGCGCGCCGATGAATGAAGTCTTGGTTGATGAAGAACAACTGACGACAGGCGTGAGCGGGTTTAATTACACGAAAGAAGTCGCAGGTGAGATTTACTTCTTTATCAACCCCAAAGCAGGTGAAGATACGGATGGCCTTTTACCCGCCATTTGGAGTGCTTTTGCGCGTTTTGAAACCAATGGCATCCCAGTCGACGCTTTAGAGCGCATCAAGACAGTAGCCGAAGTCGGCGTTTATGACGAAGTGCAAAGTGCGCTCGGCAAAGCCATTGCCCTTGGCGAGTATAATGTCTTTAAAAATGATCCGGGCTTTTTCACAACGGATATTGAACGCCTCCGCGCTGTCACTGCCGACGACGTCCTCAACGTCTATAATAAAT
>CAYGSV010000146.1:0-6663 GCA_964352635.1 uncultured Algimonas sp. | reverse complement strand
CTTCGGGGTCGCTCTCGCCTTGTGTTAAACCGCGCGCCAAAAAGACTTGTCCCCATTCGTCCGTAATTGAATTTGACGTGTGGACATTAAAGAGCGGCGTTAGCGTTTCAGCACGCAACCCCGTTTCTTCGCATAACTCGCGTCGGGCGGCCGTCTCCATATCTTCGTCTTCGTGAATGGGAACACCGCCTTCAGGAATTTCCCAACTATAGGCCCCCAGAGCATAACGTGTCTGCCCAACCATCCAAATCCGTCCGTTTTCATAAGGGATGATGCCCACCGCATGATTACGAAACCGAACCACGCCATATTCGGCCTGTTTGCCACTCGGCGAGGTCACAAGGTTACGTTCTATGATCATCCAATGCGACCGAAAACACGTCTGCGTTCCATGCGTAACCCAAGGATTAGGCGGTGAGGGCGGGAAGGGAGAGGTCATTATTTGGCTCTAGCAAGTCATACGCATTGGTAAAAGTAGAAAACAAAGAGATAAGTAGGCGATATAGAAAGTGCTTTTGTAAAAGATGTTTATTCTAAAGGGAAAGGGTGTATTTCAGAGTCAATGAGCCAAGCTGTTACACAAATGAAATATAGCCCAGAGCTTGATGGACTTCGCGCAATTGCCATTTTGGGTGTTGTGTTGTTCCACCTTTCCCCTTCCAGTTTTGCTGGAGGATATATGGGTGTTGATGTTTTCTTTGTTTTAAGCGGATTTCTTATCACACGCTTGATATTAAACTCCGTTGAGTCTCAATCATTCACATTTTTTGATTTTTACATAAGACGTGCGCGGCGCTTGCTACCTGCGCTTATGGTCTCAATCCTGATCACACTGTTTTTCTCAGCTTTTATACTAAGCCCTGAACATTTCGAGGATGCAGGGCAATCTGGTCTTTATGCGACATTGGGCGTCGCTAATATACACTATTGGCTAAGCGCGGGGTATTTTGATCTCTCAACAGTCGTAAAACCATTTATTCATTACTGGTCTTTGGGAGTCGAAGAGCAATTCTATCTTATCTGGCCCGCATTGATTGTAATCAGCGCAGGGTTTTTTACAAAAGGTAAGAGCCTTTATCTGGTAATATTCTTAAGCCTCGCAAGCTTTGCCGCGATGTGGATTTATCAATCTCGTTATTATGACGCCGTGTTTTACCTTATGCTTTTTCGGATTTGGGAGTTTGGATTAGGCGCAATTCTTGCGTATGGTTTAATAGGTCAGACATCACTTATCCAGAGAGCCTCAAATAAAGCATCTGTTGCGCTGACTTTTTTTGGTTTTCTACTAATTTTTTCTAGCTTCTTTAAACCTGTTGACGTCAATCAGTTTTCATTGACCTTACTGGCGCCAACACTGGGGGCTGCTCTTATTATCTTAGGGCAGGAGAATGCCTTATCTCGTTTTATATTGGGCAATACATTAGCGGTATCACTCGGTAAAATATCATACTCTTTATATTTATATCATTGGCCCGTTATAATATTCACCCGTTATATATTTGGGGCTGATTTGTCCCTCTTAATGATGGGAATCTGTAGCCTGTTTTCCTTATTTTGCGCTTATATATCTTATAAATATGTTGAGACTCCTTTTCGTAAACAATGGGCATCTTCTAAACAGTTTGATCGAACGACTGTACCGGCTGTCTTGGCACCCATTGCTTTGTTAATCGTCGTGGTTTGTAGTCATATATGGGTTCAATCTGGATGGTCATGGCGGTTATCACCAGAGCAGCAGCAGATTGTCGCGGCTAGAACTCAAAAAACAAACCCTAATTGCGAGAGACGGAATTTCGATGGTGCGAGCGAGGCTCTTTGTGTCTTTGGAGATAAACGACAGTATATTGATATGGCTATTATTGGCGATAGCCACTCCAATGTTTTGGCCTCGGGCCTGACGTCTTTAATGCAACGTGAAAAATTGACAGGTGTTGCGAAAGCTCGCGGCGGTGCTGTGCCTCTGATGAATACATTTATTGAGCCAACAGTCGGGCGAGGTTATCGTGGTAATGTTAATGGTTTTTTTGAAGATGTTTTTACGACAAAGCCAGAGTTTCTTATTCTACATGCCCGTTATGCCTTTTACTGGCACACGATAGGCGGGCCTAATGAAATTGGCACAAGGCCGCGTTATTTAATGCCACTTGGCGACACACAAAAATCCTCGATTCAAGCCACGCAGCATCAATTTGAAAAAGCAATGATTGAGACCCTTATCGCCGTTAAAGCGCAAGGGATTAAGCCCATTATTGTTGGCCCTGTTCCGAACCCTGGGGTTGACCCTATTCAATGTTTGTCAAAGCCATTCCTTCGCACTGTCGAAAAATCCATGCAACATTGTCACGGTTTTAGTCAGCAAGAGTCGCTTGATCGAAATGCAGAGGTTTCAGAGCTCTTGAAAAGGATCGCGAAGGATGAAGGCGCAATATATATCGACCCGACACCCCTTTATTGCAAGAAAGAGGAACCAACCTGCCGACTCATAATGAACGGAAAAGTTTTATACAAAGATGATGATCACCTGAGTCTTTTCGGGGCCCGCATTTTGGCCAGTAGAGTTATCAAGGCTATTCAAGCAGACCGTGAAACAATGCCAGAATAGAGTGCAGATGAAGTTTTGAATTTTCTTTATTAGAGAAAAGAGACTGGAGGTGAGGATGTCCGCCTAACTAGTGTTTCTGATAATCCCATTCCGTCTCTTATTGTTCAGTGTAATGGGGCATTTTGAACTTTAGTGTTTATCGTTATTCCTGTATGTTCGTGTTTGTCCCCAAAGATAAGTAGGGTCAAAATTGGGGTTAACCCCAAGGAAAGAACGAATATGGCACTTGGCATTCACAGATTATCACCCGCGAGAGTAAAGTCAGAAATAAAGCGGGGACGTTATAGTGATGGCGGTGGTCTCTATCTGAACATATCGCGCGGTGGATCAAAGAGTTGGGCTTTCATTTGGACAAAGAATAAAAAACGGCGCGAAATGGGGTTGGGCCCTTTTCGTGATGTTAGTTTAGCGATGGCACGAGAAATGGCCGAAGATTGCCGCCGAAAAATTAGGGATGGTTTTGATCCTATTCAGGAACGCAAGAAACTTGATGAGCCAACATTCCTTGATTGCGCTCTTCTTTTTCTTGATGCCAAAGAAAAGGGATGGAAACATCCTAAACATAAGCAACAGTGGCGAATGACCCTCATGGTCTACGCCAAGCCCTTACACCCTATCAAAGTCTCTCAAATCACGACTCAAGACATTCTTGCGATACTTACGCCCATATGGATGGAAAAGAGCGAAACGGCGTCTCGTTTAAGGGGACGAATAGAAGCGGTGTTAGATTATGCCAAAGCGATGGGGTGGCGAACGGGAGAGAACCCTGCTTTGTGGCGCGGGAACTTAAAAAGTCTTTTGCCAGAACTTAAGCGCTCAAAACGAGTGAAACATCATCCTGCAATGGCTTTTGATGAATTGCCATCATTTATGGAACTTTTGAGACAACGCGAAGCTATGGCGGCGCGTCTCTTAGAATTCATCATTTTGACAGCCAGCCGTTCAAATGAGGCGCGAGGTGCGCGTTGGGAAGAGATTGATTTTAACAACAAGACGTGGACGGTTCCCGCCGAAAGAATGAAAATGGGGAAAGCGCACACCGTCCCTTTATCCAAACGCGCTGTTGAAGTTTTAACCAACCTTCATGCTTTAAAAGTCAATGAGTACATCTTTCCAAATCCGTCAAAGCTTAAGCCATTTTCTGAAAACGGAACTCGCGCTTTACTCCATCGTATGGATCGCTCTGATGTGACCACACATGGCTTTAGGTCGACATTCAGAGACTGGGCAGGAGATTGTACGAATGTCCAGAGAGAGGTCATTGAGGCGGCACTAGCCCATCGTATCAAAGATGGCGTTGAGGCGGCGTACAGACGCTCCACGGCACTGGAAAAGCGCCGAGATTTAATGGAGCGTTGGTCACTATATTCCTCTCAAGACGACCAAAGAAAAGTAATTCCTTTTAATACTCTGGCGAAATGACTGAGGCCATTCCAGAACGCTTGCAACAAGCTATTAAGGAGCAAAACCAATGCTTCTTATTTTTAAAGAGGATTAACAGAGATCTTCACGAAAACATTCTTAAATTCCCAGCTCAGAAAATTGCGTATAGAGAACATCTGGAAAAAGCGAAACCTCTACTAGATGAAATCCGCAAGCTATTGGATGACAAAGAGAATGAAGAGGGTGTTTATGAAGGAAATTACTACGACTTCCCCGATGAACTTTTACCAGATTCATCGAATCGTATTAGACCCCCCTCGGCGTTAGACGGATATATTGAAGAGGCTACTCGTCAATATTTTGTGCATACGCTTAACATTACTCATGAAAAGCCAGTTTTCGAATTTTCTGAAAATCAAAGTTTCAACTTTCGATTGGATGACATGTTAAAAGAAAGCTCTCTAAGCGACAGCATGGAAATCAAACATACCGTTGATTGGGCGTTGATTGGGAAAGCGCTTGCAGCCAAAGAAATTCAGAAACTTACAAGTAAACGGGGGCCGAAAAAAAGCGCGCAGATGATATCAAGACAAGTATGCTTGATAGAAAAAGACTTGAATTTATTGAGGGTGTTGAGTCTGAATTCTTTAAACTTCAAGATGATCTAGAGGTGGAGGAATATACTTATCTGACCGACGCAGAAGTAGTTTCAGCCTATCAAAGCATGCTGCTGAAATTTCGTCATAACAATGAAAAAACGTTCGATGATTTAGAGATGCACATAAAGCTTGGAAGCATGAGTATTGAGGCTGCTTGCAATTCAATTTCTAGAGCTAGAAATAGTGACGAGATATAAGATTTTTCTCATTTTTATTTATTTGTTTTTATTGTGACTGAAAACCTTTCCAAAATGTAGATGTTATGAAGTGCGCTAGGATTCCCTAGTGTGTGCAGCAATGCACTTGCAGCCAGCGATGGACTGACATCACATGACTAAAACCCTTACCGTAACTATTGCGCAAGCCTGTGAACTTACGGGGCTTGGCCGCTCTACAATTTACCGCCTCTTTGATGATGGCTCTTTACCACGATTGAAAGCTGGGAAACGCACTCTCATTCGCGTGTCTGATCTCGAAGCGTATATTGATGCCTTGTCCGAGGCGGCCCAATGAAAAAGCAGAAGAAAAAGCAATCCCGCAAAATCAACATTGCCAAAATCAGACCCTCTCACACCTATTCGCGTGACGAGATTGCCACATCCCAAAATCGCAAGAGAACGACTGTAAATAGGTGGTTACTGGAAGGCCTGCCCTCTATCCCCGAAACGAATGATCAGCTTTTTGATGGTGCCGAATTTAAAGCTTGGGCCATCTCGCGAGAAGCGGCGCGAAAGCGCCCTTGCAAGCTCGATGAGTTCTATTGCATGGGTAAACAATGCCGAACTCAGCGACACCCAGCGATGGGAAGCGTATTGATCCGAAAGACCAATACGAACCTTGGTTCAATAGAGGCAAATTGCGCTTCATGTGGCGGCAAAATCAAAAAAGGTTTTGCCATGAAAGACCTCGCCGAAACCGAAGCGGCTTTCGAGTCATTCATTGGGAATGTCCGAGACCTATTACGGTATAGAGATGCCCCCTCTAATGGCATGCCAGACTGACACCCCATCCAATGCTCTAAAATACCCCTAATTTTGAATTATACAGAGACCTAAAATGACCAAGAAGAACCCACAAAATGAAATCGTGAAACGTGAATATATGAAGTTCCTAAAACACGCTGATCGCAAGGCTGAATCAACAATCCGTATGTGTGAGAAGTCAATCCAACGATTTGAGAAATTCACCAAACACGCCAATTTTAAAACCTTCGATCAAAAACAGGCCATCGCCTATAAAGCGCATCTGAATAGCCTTGACCTAGCGCTGGCGACCATTCTCTCAGAAGTGACCAAGCTAAAGCGTTTTCTTAAATGGCTATCACGCCAAGCGGGTTACAAAACCCGTATCAATCCCGATGCTGTGGAATATCTGAACCTCTCCGAAAGAGATGAGAGAGCCGCAAATTCAGCGATAGAGAAAGACTTTCCTACGCTGGCAATGGTGCGTGATGTTGTTGCCAAAATGCCCTCTGAGACGCCCATAGAGAAGCGTAACCGCGCTTTGCTTGTTTGTTGTGCCTTAACAGGCATTCGCGGCGGAGCGCTTATCTCGCTTAAGATAAAGCATTTCCATCGCCGACGCATGATGATCGTTCAAGACCCGCGCGAAGTTAAAACCAAATTTGGCAAGGTTATCAATTCGCTTATCCTCCCGATT
The DNA here is from genome assembly GCA_964352635.1 of uncultured Algimonas sp. Lineage (GTDB taxonomy): Bacteria > Pseudomonadota > Alphaproteobacteria > Caulobacterales > Maricaulaceae > Litorimonas. The sequence goes on along the minus strand of CAYGSV010000146.1, from coordinate 360 downwards.
GATGATGAGTTTGAAGCCATTTTGGTTGAATGGATAGACTATCTGGAGAAAGAAGAGTTTTTCACGCCCAATGATCCGATGTTTCCGAAAACGGCTCTGAGTTCGGACTTAGCAGAAGGGTTTCGCGTGGAAGGCCTCTCGCGCGAGCATTGGCGCACCACAGCCCCGCTCAGAAAAATATTTGAAACAGCATTCACCAATGCCGCACTGCCAAAATACACGCCGCATTTGTTCCGAAACATGATAGTCAAAGAGATGTATGACCGCGATTTATCCATTGAGGCGTTTAAAGCGTGGAGCATGAGCCTTGGTCATGAATCCGCTATGACGACCCTCACGAGCTATGGAAAACTATCTGTT
>CAYGSV010000145.1:0-6665 GCA_964352635.1 uncultured Algimonas sp. | reverse complement strand
GTATTTACCGATGACATCGCCCACAACACGGGCAGACTTCTTATAGGGCTTTTCCCGGGTGAAGCCATTTTCATGCATAGAATAAAGAATACGGCGGTGAACAGGTTTCAGGCCATCGCGCACATCTGGAATGGCGCGAGAGACAATTACACTCATGGCATAATCGAGATAGGAGCGTTTCATCTCCTCTTCGATTGTTATGAGTGAAACACCCTCTGGCAACGCTCCAGGTGCGTTTTCATCTTCATTTTCGGGGATGTCGTTTTCGTCGCTCATGCTCTGATCTCCCCATAAAATATGAGCCGCTCGAATCGTGCGGCTTTCCTTAGCAATTATCTAGCATTTGCTAGACCTTACATCAAATTATTAGGGCGATTTTTAGGCAATAACTCAGGTGATAAACCGTGTCTTTTCATCGCAAAAATGGAACCTATTTTGAAATTAAGCTTTATGTTATAACGAGTGCAAATGGAGAGCCTTATGAGTCACCTTAAATCTATTCTTTTTGTAAGTTCAGCCTGCCTATTGGCGGCATGTTCTGACGTGGACACAACGACGACAAGCTACATGCAACAAGACATCTTAACCGCAACGGGTGAGGTTCTGGGCACAATCAAACTCCGTGACCTTGGCGCGGATGGAACGGAAGTCACCGTAAGCGTAAGCGGCCTAGACGGTGCGGGCACACATGCCATGCATTTTCATGAGAAAGGCCTTTGCGATGCGCCAGAGTTCACGTCCTCTGGCGGCCATTATAACCCCACAGCTATGGACCATGGCAAAATGTCAGAAAACGGCCCTCATGCGGGCGATATGATGAACCTAGAGGTCGGTGCAAACGGCGCGGGTACATTAACGGTCATAAATGAACGCGTCTCTATCAAGGGCGACCACGGCCTCCCTGCTCTCTTGGACGCAGATGGCACAGCCTTGATTATTCACGCCAAAGCCGATGACTATGTCACACAACCAACAGGGGCCGCAGGGCCGCGTATAGGGTGTGCTGTTATTGGTTAGCCTCGGCCTATTTCTTCAAAGGCCCGTTTCAGTTCATTATCGCTATGCGTGTCGAAGTAATGGGTCTCATGGCAGGCTTCAGCTTCGTTATCATTTGAAGCACAGGCCTTCAAAAGCGCTTTACCTTCTTCGGTGCCTTCAAAAGCCACAGAATAAATGGTAATGCCCTCACGCTTCGCTTTATTGCATAATTTTAGGGTTCGTTTTGCATCAGACGCGTTCGCATTTACCCCATCACTCATGAAAACAAGCACTCTGTTTTGCTGGCTTGTTAGCTTTCCATCTTTTGAAAGAAAATCCAGGCCCGCCTTAAAAGCATCAGCGGTATTAGGTTCAATATCAAGGTATAAGTCTTTCATCTCCGCAAGAGTGTCTTCCCTAGTTTCGTGGAGGCCATTGTTCGATTTTTCAGTATATCGGCTGTTAATGACCGTTACAGCCGAACCTATAGCGTGTTGGGCCGTTTGATGATCTGCATGTACTTTTTCTAGAGTCGTGAATAAGTGCGTTGAGGACTCTTTCAGAGCCTCTAATTTCACTCTCTCTTCCGAAGCCATATGAGACATAGACCAACTTAGATCTAAAACCAGAACAACAGAAACCGACTTTTGCGTTATAGTTTCCCTATAGGAGAGCGTTTGGGCTTGGCTTTCTACACGATGAAGGCTCACGGCATTCGAGAATTGCACGAGACGCGTCCAAAAAGCTTGTCGGCAAACGGGGTCTGCCATAGCTGCGGAAAACCCAATCAAAGTAGCCCCAAATAACGACCTAAAAAATGGATTAGAGGGCAGTCCAAATAATGATTGTAATCCACGCATAACATCAACCCTATAAACACTACTGTAGTGCATTAATTATTAGCACCACTCAATGTAAGATCACCCACAAGGTTAAAGCGTCATTAAACAAAGGATGCGTCACAGGTAAAATATGAAAACCCTCAGAAGGGATTAAGCTTCTAAGGGTTCAGGGGCTCAAAGATGTTGCCGGGGCTAATGCATGATGCGAATAGCAACGGGTTGTGATTGGGGGAAGGCCTGAGACAGGGCGACTTCGAAATCATCGATGCGGCCATTATTACTGAAATATTTGAGTTTACCGTCGAGGCAATCCTGACGGTTAGTGCCAGCATTTAAATTAGAACATTTCTGATCGAGTGTTTGCGCATCGGCATTATAGCTTTCTAATCCAATATCAGGCGAGGCACACTGCAAGAGAATATCTCGCCCACTATCGGGGGCCTGCATACCAATACCAACAACAACAATGCCGTTGTTTTTTGCGAGTTGGCACGTATCTATCGTTCTTTGCGTAAAGCTACGACCTGTAGTGTCTGTATCTCCGCGCACGGTCAAATGGTCATCCACTTCGCCGTCCGTCATGAAAACGAGGAATTGCTTATGGTTTGCGCCATCGCCTGTTCTGTCTGCCAAGAGGAATTCTAGGGCTTCTTCTACGGCCAAGGCAGGGATTGTGCCGTTACTAAGCCTTAAATCATCGACATTATCGACAATATGTGACCACCCTGGGGCAATCCGTTGTGTGGATTCTGTATGAATATACCACGCATAAGCGTTCATCCCTGTACGGAGATTGTCTTGCACGGATTGACTATTACCATATTTTTCTTCGGCCTCAGCGAAAAGGCCCTGAACAGTATCTTCTAGAACATGAATGCGGCGTCTGCCCTCCATTCGAGCGTTCATGGACCCCGAAGCATCCAAGACAAACATCACTGTCATAGGGTCAAAGCTCTCGCCGCCATATGACGCCGTGCTGACCGCTTGAATAGGACGATGGGATTGTCCGAAGACGGCCCCCATATACATTGAGACACTCGCATCGAGTTGGACGGTCACAGCCTCTGTCGTGGTGTTATTGTTCACAATAGGCGTCGCAATTGTGACACCGCTCTCCGCGCTAATCGGTTGATTGATCACGCTTTTCCCGACGACATTATCGACGTTTCCTGGCGCGATATTATATTCAATCGCCCCCACAAGCGCCGCCGCATCAGCCGTTTCTTGCAAGGATTGCTGCATTGAGTGGAGCCGCGTAATATCGAGGGCCGCAGCACTCCCAATAATCAACACACCTGTTGCCAGTGCCCCCATAACGGCCATACTACCGTCGTCTCGACACATATAGTTTTTCAGCCAAGCCATTTGCAAAGCTTAGATTTCGGATATTAAGAAAAATTCAAGCGAATAGCTTTCCAAAAGGTTAATGCAAAACAGGCCTAACGCCGCCAGATTTACTCAGATGGCCAGATTCTATTCCACCATTTTGGGTCATTTGCGGGTTTGGAGACGTCGAAGAAACCGCCAACGCCGCTTTCATCAATACGGTCGCGAATGTCGCCCGTTGACCAGCCTGTCATATTTGCGAGAGTTTCAATCTCGGTTTCTTTGCGCTTATTGACCTGCTTCTTATAATCCTCTGCTGCGTCACACTGCATTTCACCCTCATAAGCATGGCGCAGAATATAGCGACCTTGGAAATTAGAACGATCCCCCGTTGTCTTGAACTTCAGGTCCTCAGGGAAGCTCTTGGCATCATAACGAACATGTAGGCGCGTTACATAGACATCGCGGGCCATCGATTTGCCACGTCCACGGGGCATAATCTCTTGGTTTCTATCATCCATCCAGAATACACCGAGTTCTTGGAGTTGTTCAGGGCTTAGCGGGTCTGCGGCGCAAGGGTCGCACCAATTCATATCCCACGCATATTCCATAAACACGCCGTGGCCGCCTTCGCGATTAGCTGCGGTTGAATACATATCCTTATAAAAATCCCCGAAATCATCTTTGATGAAAATGGGGAGTTCTTTGTCTGATGGGATTTTCACGGTGCGGTAATTGGTCGTTTCGACTTTGCCTTTGCGGGTGAGCGCATAGACGAACAGGTCTTGGTCGCCATTGGCGTTCACTGTGCCGAGGCGTATCGGGAGCATGAATTTCGGGCTTTCATACGCCACAGCGATGGGACGGAGCATTTCACCGCCCGCTTTGGCTTTCGCATCAAGGTTCACCTTTGCCACAAAAAACTTCATATCCTGTTTGATATAACTGCCGAGCGTTTTCTCTGCGCCTTTGGGTACTTTATATCCATTACTGTCGAGCCACGTCTGGAGGCCGTCGCTTTCAGTCGCCGAGAGGATGAGAATGTCATATTCCCCGACGGAGAAGCTTTCTTCTATGGTGACCCCGAGGACTTTAGCCTCCTCTTCTACACTCATAGCGCTTTCCATGGTCGGAGCCATGGCAACCATACGGTCTCGGTATTCTAGTCGAGCACAAGGATTACTATCAAAATATTCCACTAATCGCGGCGCTGTATAAGCATCCAAATGATCCAGTAAAGCGGGGTCGGAAATATGGACTTGGTCTTTGGTAATGACGGTGGGCACCGGGATAACCATAGCAAATTCTGTCGGGTCGCCTTGATAATCATTGGCCATAGTTATGACTGTGCGGTCGCCGTCTCTGACTAAAGCGACTTTGGAGCTTTGATTGAATAAGTCCGTATCGGCCTTGGCCACATAAAACCCGCAAAATGCGTTCGCCGAAGAGGCTATCGTGATGGTGGCAAGTGCAGCAGCACTACTCAGCAGGGATGATAGACGCATGGGTGGTCTCCTTTTTGTGTTGAAATGTCGGCCACGCATAGCGACCAGCAGGAAAGAGTTTGTCGATTAAAGGCACAAGCGGTGCCGTAAGGATGAGCGCGAGTATAATCCCGGCCGCATTATAAAGCCCAAATTGAATAGAGAACCCGATTATGGCGACTATGGCCGCATAGATAAACCGCCCCAAGCGCGCGTCAGGCGTGGTCTTGGGGTCTGAAATCATAAAGAATGCAAAGACAAGCAGCGCCCCGCTTTGCATCTGATGCAAGGGTATAGTGAGCGGGTCGCCGAGCCATATCGCACGGCCAAAGATCAAAGCAGCATAGCTCGCGAGGAGCGCAAGGCTCACATCCCAACGTTTGGCCTTACCCGTGACCATGCCACCTAGGCCCAAGAGTGCTAGAGCGAATATCGGCGCTGCGCCCCACTGCCCTGGCGAAACCCAAGCCGACGTAAATATCAGGGATAAAATTACTAGGCCAAAATTGGCGGGGTTAAAAATGTGCTTGCCCTTCCACCGCAAGACATATTTCGAGCCTATGGCAATAATGCCCGCCGCAATAGAAAGCGTGATAGACCCCGTTCGGAGCAACAGGGTGAGAGAAAGCGCAGAAATCAAAGGACTTCGCGCATCGAACTTGCGCCCGACGATTTTGTCTGCCATAGCTTGTGTCGCGAGGGTCGAGCCGACGCACCCAACAACATGCCACCACGGCAATTGAAATCCAAAATGAAAAAGCCCGAGACATATAAGAGACGATAAAACCGCAATCTGATAATGACGAGGGTCATAAGACACGCGATGCCATATCGATTTTATACGCTGAATGTGCAAACCGCACCTCGTCCCTTTGTTACATTATCACTAACACCGATAATTAGGGCGAAACAAGGGCAGGTTACCACTTCATTACATGACAAATCAGTAAGTGGTGTTGGTTTCTATTCAGCTTGGATCAAAATTTCATAGGCGTGGAGATCATCGAAATCGCGAGAGAAGAGGTCTTTGATACCGTTCTCGGAAACAGCCTCTAGCATAGGGCTGACTTCGACGACTTTCTCAAATTGCCAAGAGACTGTGTGACCTGCCGGCGTTTTAAATTCGCTCTCGCGCGACTTACCGCGCTCTTCTGCTGTCAACTGCGCAGCTTGTGGGTCGAACGCCCTCACCTGCGCAAAGACTTCGCGGTATATAGGAGTCTCTGGGTTGGCACTTGATGTCGCCTTAAACAGCGACACCACAATAAAATCAGTCATCGTTTTACCTAATCAAATGGGCCTAAAACGGAATGTCGTCATCAAGGTCGAAGTTTTCTTTCGGCCCTTCCATGGCTGAGGCAGAGCGAGAGCCGCCCCCCTGTTGGCCTTGATCCATATTACCATAGCCACCACGGTCTTGGTTATAACCACCACCGCTACCGCCACCTGACATACGGCCACCGCCGCCTTGGCTATCGCGACTATCAAGCATGGTTAGCGTTCCGCCGTAACCCTGAAGCACAACTTCGGTTGTGTATTTGTCGTTTCCATCTCTATCCTGCCACTTACGCGTCTGTAGCTTGCCTTCGATATAAAGCTTGGAACCTTTTTTGACATAGCGTTCAATCACACCAACAAGGCCGTCATTAAAGACAGCGATATTATGCCATTCTGTTTTCTCTTGGCGCTGGCCTTGCTTATCTTTCCAGTTCTCGGACGTTGCGATAGAAAAGTTAGCGACTTTCCCACCATTGCCGAATGTTCGGATTTCAGGATCTTTGCCGACATTGCCGATTAGGATTACTTTATTGACTGAGCCCGACATACTTCACCTCTTGACGTTTTTGTTCTTTATATGTTCTATAGCCCTATTGACGACTCTGCAAGAGTGTTGGGCATCTGACTTGTATTGAAGCTTAGGGCAAACTAAGTCCACGCTTGCACGTAAGAAAACCTGTTAACTCTTCCGATAATTGGAACACTTCATGGCCATGTTAAAATCCATTCAAGTGCGCGGCGCACGCGAGCACAATCT
>CAYGSV010000144.1:0-6667 GCA_964352635.1 uncultured Algimonas sp. | reverse complement strand
AATAATGCGGGTATTGCGGTTAAAGGCGGCGCGTTGGATATGAGCGTCGATGATTTTGACCGTAACCTCGCGGTTAATCTACGTGGTGCGTTTTTGGTCTCTCAGGCCGTTGCGAAATATATGGTGGCTGAAATTGAAGCCCGTGATGATCGTTCGCGCCTGTCGGATAAGCCCTACGCCATCGTAAACATGTCCTCAATTAATGATACTGTCGCGATACCTGATTATATTGCTTACACCGTGTCCAAAGGCGGGCTGTTGCAAATGACCCGCGCTATGGCGCTTGAATTGGCGCCCTACGGTATTCGCGTCAATGCGATTGGGCCGGGATCCGTCAAGACGGATATGCTTGCGGGCGTGGTGGGCGATGAGTCCGCAATGGATAAAATTCACGCACGAACGCCATTGGGGCGGGTTGCTTTGCCAGATGAAGTCGCAAGCGTTGCGGCATTTTTGCTGTCGGACGATAGCAGCTATATCACAGGACAATGTATCTATGTCGATGGGGGCCGTTTAGCGCTCAATTATATGATGGATAAAAAAGAGCTTTAAAGCTCCTCTTAATTATTTAGATTTCGTCGTTCCAAAAACTTTCCGCCACAGACGTCCAATTGCATTGCCTTTTTTAGAAAGCGTGTCACTCGCAGCATCAGCACGTTCTTTTATCTCTCGCCCAGCGTCTTCTAATTCATCGCCGATTTTGTCCGTGATGGGATCGACGTTCTTGGTTTTCCAGCGGTTGATGACTCGCCAGATTAAGAAAAAGAAAAGCAAGACCATTCCGATAACAAAGGTGTTGAAGATTGGGAATAAAAAGACATCCGGCCCGCTCACTTTTTTAACAGACGTCGCATTTGGGAAAATTGAAAAGAGTTTAATCCGCCAACCATAATGACGCACAGCCACCCATTGATTATCAGCTTTGGCCAATGTCTGGGCTTGGGCATTTAAATCGCCACTGTCGAATTTGAAATAAAATGGGAAAGATAATTCTGTGTCTTCATTGCGATAAACTTGAGCTTTTCCGTTTTTACGTACGGCATTGATGAAACGCACATCCCGTGTGTTTTCTTTATTCGTCCCTGCGTCAGGTCTGTCCCAAAAAGGGGAGCCCTTGCTAATGTCCATCCGTTTAACGTCTGTCCCAACAATCTGCACAATATCACGTTGCGGCAGATAATAATGAAACATCACCGCTATAATGAGGAAGAATACAAACCCGAATAGGCGTTTAATAATTTTCATCGTGGTCTCCTTTTCCACAGTGTGTCGTCGCACATAATATGTTGGCACTTATCCATATTGTGCAAGCCAAATCAGTGTTCCCATAATAGCTAGGGGAATGAGATAAACTCCTAGCAACATCTTCGGTCTTATAGAGCGATTATATTGGCGTAGGCCTCGTTCGACGAAAGCCTCTTTTGTCTCAATCTCTTTTTCACCGTGATAGTCCGAGCGTAACTTTTGCCGTTGGCGTATATTCGATGTGACGGTCAGCAAAGCGTAAACAGCGGATAAAATCGCGAAAATGATAACTATATTGCGTATCCATCCAACCATTAATTGTCATCCCATTTTCTTTTTTTACGATAAGATTTCTTTCTGTAATCTTTATAAATCTCTCTAAAGTCTTCTTCTCTATGAGAATGGTCTTTTACGCGCACGATACCTTCGTCGGGATAAGCGTCGCCCCATGGACTGCGAAACGGTTTTTTCTCTCGGGATTTTCTCTCAGGTTGAGGTTTAGGCGCAGGGGCGGGTTCGACCATCATCGGCTCGTCACCAAATAATTCTTCGCGCGCGCCGACCTTATCCATCGCATATTCATCGGCGAGGAATTGCGCGACATAGTCTTTCTTGCTCTCTGACCATCCGCGGTAAGCTTCATAGAAAAGCGGCTTATGGCAGATAAAGAGCTGTCGGAAATCGAGGCGTGACAGGTCAGACAAAAGCATATTCACCAAATCACGATCCGTATGTTGGCTAGAGCGCAGCGCATAAAAGAACGCTGGATGGTTCGGCGCGAGTTTCGGGGCACGTCCACCCATGCTCGCCCAACGCCACACATCCATCAGGCCATGAAATTCTTCAGGCATATCATCCGCATATTTACGCTCGAGCTGTCGGATATTTTGACGTGACATCGTGGAGAGGTCTTGGCCCTGTTCCGCCGCCACAGTCAGCGTGATGAAATCAATCTTTTGTTTAATAATAAAAGATGATTTCTGTTTCGGCTTTTGCACAATTAATTGCGATAGCCCTTCATTTCGGAGGAAATTCGCAATGCCTTCGCGGTCATCAAAGGTCAGGACTTGCCGCACAGACAAATCTTCTAAGCCGTCTATATTTTCACGGGCAATGACGGTGGGTGTGCGCGTATCGCGAAAGACATACACCCCGCCAAAATGATGGGTGTAATAATTACCTTGCTCATAAATGCGGTTTTCGAGCTTAACAGGGTTGCGTTGAATATTGCCTGTTTTCTTGGCCAGTTCGATCATTTCCATAATCAAAACATCATCCCACCACGCATCATCTTCGGTCATGAATTGGTCGATAAAATCTGTGAGCTGATTGGCCTCAGCGACATGAGCTTGGATGGTGTCGGCTTCAATCTCGATTTGATTGATGTGCAGCAAGTCAGTGGGCGAAGACATGGCAAAGACGGAATTCATCAATTCCCCGGCCACAGCCTCGCGCGCGGTGAGGGCGAAAAGCTGATCTTCATTATCCTGCATATATTGGCGCAGAATAGAGCGCGAGGTGGAGAATTGCGAATTAAGCAAAGGCGCTTTCATCTGATCCGTCGTCAACAGAATGAACATTTGATTGCACCCCTTGGGGTTTAGATAAAGTTCGTCTTCAAACTCATCGCCGATTTCGGGTGAGTAACCCGCAATATCGATATGAAACTCAGTCAGGGTCGTTTCACGGTCAATCAAATGTTTCAACGCGCGATTATACCGCTCCACAAGCGCAGGCGACTTTACCTCAATGAGGTTACCAAACATCAGGCCTTTTCGGACAAGGCGCATCATGATGGGCGCCCTAAACGATTAGATATTAGCAGCATCAACTTATGATATTCGTCGTTAGGAAAATCAAATAATTCTACCTCACCTCCCTTGGATTTAGTGGCTCGTGTGAAATTATTTAGATTTTTTGCTAATGCAGTTTGGTATTCCGTATGCGACTCGATAACGTCTACACCCCAGAAATACATAGATTCAAAAATTAACACGCGTAAATCTTCACCTAAGGTTTTAAGTTTTGAGGCCCAATCTTTGTATTCCTCGTGTTTCAATGGTTTATTTGGAAACTTCTGAAAATGTAGGTCTATAGCAATTAGTTTTTTTAAGCACTGTTTTGCCAAATCGTTATCGTCTTCCCAAACATTCTGGGCTTTCCATGCTTCCAAACCTTTCATAGCTGTAACAGCGCCTGCTAAAGCAGACCCAGAGATGATTAGATTTTTAAAGTTCTCTACTGCATCAACAATGTCACTATTAAAAAAAGTAAAGACCATCACTGCGAAGCCAGCAAGAACTGATACTATTAAAATTATGGCTGGTATCTTCACCCCTTGCTCTCCAAATACCGTCGCTTCGCCTCTTCCTGCCGTCCAAAATCGCGCACCATATTCTCAATTGCAACTTCATCCGACTTATCAGCGTAGCGGAATTCTGAGTCGGCGTAGCGGTTGATTTCTTGGATGACCATATCAACCGTGATGGGTTGAGACAGGTCTGCAATCATCTTCTTTTTCGTGTCGTAATCTTTCGATAAGAACAAATCCGTATTTTCCATCCATTCATCGGGCAGTTCAAAATCCATCGCGCGGACTTTGACCGCGTCGGTGATGTTTTTAATCGCACGGCCTGTGAAACGCTCATCGGCGGTTTGAATGCCTTTTAAATAAGTGCCGAGCTTGGCAATGGTGTCAAGCTTTCCAATGTCCTTCGACACCTTATCAAACACCTCAATCAAGCCGTCTTCTTTGGGACGGGAATAGCTGTCATAGCTCGCCGCCACGGCTTTTTTTATTTGCTGCGCTTCGAATAATTTGTGTTTTCCTGTCGGGATGTCGTGGTTCTTGCCCATCAAGAGATGCAGAATGTCAATATAGTCTTCGCGCGTTTGCGGCCCGTCCACGAGGAACCTCGCCCCCGCCCGCTGACGCAACGCATCATCGACATTTTCAGGATAGTTAGAAAACATGCCAAAGGTACAATTGCCGCGCACGACCGTATTGGCCCCCGCAAAGCTCTCCATCAATACAGCCGTAATTTCGAGCTGCCCGGCCGATGACTGGCGATCGCCGCGTTTCCCCGCGAGTTGGTCAATATCGTCGATTGTACCGAACCCAATCACATTAGGGTCAATCACATTATTGATAAAGGCTTTGGCGTTTTGCGCGGATTTACCCTGATAGCTATCAATAGAATCCGTCGAGAGGTTTTGATAACGGAAGGCATAGCCCGCATTATTACAATAGTCAGACATCAAGCCCGCCATCATTTGAATAAGGGTCGTCTTACCTGTGCCCGGCGCGCCGTCGCCCATAAACGTAAAGATAAATCCACCGAGTTCCGCAAAAGGATTTAACTTCCGCTCGAAATCATAAGCCATGAGCATTTTCGACAGCTTCATCGCTTGATATTTGGCGATATGGTTGCCGACAACTTCATTCGGCTTTTTAAACGTCATGGTCAGCTTAGAGCTTTGCGCGCGGGCAAAAGGCGTGAAGCCATTGATGTTGAAATTATCCTCTTCGACGCGGTAGCCCACAGACGTAAACGGCGCGAGGCGGGGCATGTTGGCGGCACGCAGCGCGACCTTATCCATCAGCTTTTCGAGGAACGCCGCGACAACGGCGACGAGCTTGTCTTCTGTATCTGCAAAGAGCGCAATGTCTTGATCAAGCTCCCAGAGCACGCCTGTCAAAGCAAGTTGTGGGTTATCCGTCAGGACCTCTTCAACCTCTCCGATTTCGACATTGATATCAGAGCCATCGGCATGAGAATCCGCCAAGAGATAGCTCGCCATATTGGCAAAGACGTGCATGGAAATCGCGGCAGAGGCAGCGAGGCCTTCGGTGAATTCTGTTTGCTTGCTGCCTGATAATTTACCCGACAGATTATCTTTCATCAGGGCCGACAGACCCGTCTGATCATTATATTGGTCAGAGACGACAAGTGCCGTGGCAAGGGCGCGGCGCAGGCTATGCAGAACATTGGCTTGCATCGGGCTGACGAGGGTGTCGCCGTCATCCGCGCCTTGAATACGGTCAATCAAATGCACGCCTTCGGGACGCGCGGTGGATTGCGTGACGAGGCCAGGTGTGGTCGAGCGGAACCGACGACGCGTGCCGACGCCAGGGGAACGCTCTGACTTGGTAGCAGGCTTCACATCCTGCTTTTTCGCGAGGCGTGGCGTATGGTCAAACCCATCAAGCAAAGCTGTGGCCGCGTCATATTTTTCGCGGATCATCGCTTCTTTGAGTTCCATTAAATTTCCAGAGTCAGACATTTATACCCTTAGCTATAACTTAGTATTTTCTTGTTTTTACCGACAACATATTTACGTGTGCCGCGGAAATCATTGGCGCGCTTTTCCTCAAGTACTTGGTAAGCGCGATGCGGCAGAATGAGCGAACGCTGCGTATCCGTTGCGCCTGTACTGAGGCCGCCCGCCCCAAAGGTGTCGAGTTTAAACACTTGGCGTTCCGATTTACGAAAAATGCCCGTTTTTTCTTTGCGCGTATCTTCTGACAAGAGCGATTCAACCGTCCACGCCAGCGCCCAATCCAGACCTTCTTCACCGTCCGCTTCGGCCAACACATCACGAATAGGCCCGCGTTGTTCGGTGAAATTATGACTATACATCGGGCCTAAGAAAAACCGTCTGAGGAGTTTCGGATGCAGCGTATCGAAATCCTCATCAAAGCCCTTAGCAATCGTCAAGAGCTTCAAGCCTGAAACAGCTTGCGCCATAAGGTGTGTTTGAACTTGCGGCCAGCGTCGCTCATCATGAACGAGGGCGCGCGAGGCTGTGTCTTCCAGCTCCATAAGATACACAGCCGGCAGATTGCTCTGACTATCATAAGCCGCCCAATGGACGAGATAGCTCCGACGTCCGCTATTCATATCTTTCCCGACCCAAACGAGTTGAGGATGGTTTTGCGTTAGGAAGAGGTTTTCCTGCGCAAGATATTCATAATAGAGCCGCTGGCTCATCGCATATTGAAGCTGCGTCGGCGAAGAGCGTTCCGTCAGAATATGATTGATCATATCTTTCTTAAGGCGCTCTTGTGTTGGCAAAGATTTCAAATGCTTCTTGGCTTGCGTGGCATCCGCCGCCATTTGCATCAGCTCTTGGAAAACGGGAAAGCCGCTTTCTGATTTATCAATGCTGACCCCTGCCGTTTCTTTTTTCCCAATGCGATGGGTCATCAGAAATTTATAGGACAGAGCCGTAAAGGTGTTGGTCAACGCGCCCAGATAAGACGAGAGTATCTTTGCCTCTGCCGTTGTGATCAGCTTCTCTTGATTAGAGAGCGCCGCCACATCGGACAGATGGATCATGATACGTTCGAACTTAGCGAAATAGCGCCGGGTTTCTCTGGCGCTATCCAGAACGCGGTGATCAAATTGTAACGTGTCTATTG
>CAYGSV010000143.1:0-6667 GCA_964352635.1 uncultured Algimonas sp. | reverse complement strand
AAAAGAATTGCGCCGCCATCAAACGGCGGCAGAAAAGAAACTTTGGTCTTCTCTTCGAAACAAGCAGATGGGCGGTCATAAGTTTCGCCGACAACACCCTATTGGTCCTTTCATCGTTGATTTTGCGTGTCTCAAAGAAAAACTCATTATCGAAGTCGATGGTGTGACGCATGAGAGTGAGGCGGAAAAAGCGAATGATGAAAAAAGGACGTGCGTCTTAAAAGGGCAAGGCTGGCGCGTTGTTCGTATATCTAACGAAGCTGTATTTGACCATTTAGAGGATGTTCTTGAAGCGATAGGGTTTCATCTTGACCATGGATAATAGACACTCCCCCCTCCGCTTCCGCTACGCTCCAGCACCTCCTCCGTGAACGGAGGAGGGTGGGTATTAACGTTAAATACACTTCTTCCATGGTTAGTATGGTAATAAACCAAAGCTACTCGAGCTTTTAAACTTTTTAATCCACGCTCCCTAAACCTCTTGTATATTTCAAACTGTTCTTTTTTGGATGGACAGGAAGACGTCACCTTCTGCCAAGAGAGACAGCGGGACTGAGCATCTGCTTTTGACAAAGCAGACTGTGCCGGGTCTTTTGGATCAAGGCCTGACTGGCTTTGTTTGGAGTGGTTAAAGCTGTTCTGGGCATTGTACTTCGGGGTCATCATCATGGCCGGTCCATAAACAACCGCTGCCGCGGAGTTCTATCTCTTGCGAAACACAACATATCTTCGGTCTCCGGTAAGAGACTGAACTCTGCGGACGTCCATATTTTGGATTTAAACGCGAAAGCTCTGCACTGGATTGCGAGCCGCACAAAAGACGTGTCTGCATTGACCTTTTAGTTTGATTGCGCTTAGTCACAGCTAATCATTATAAATCCCCCGCCTGAAATATGGAGCCTGTATGACCGATATTTTTTCTGCCTTCACCCTGCCTAGTGGTGCCGTTTTACCTAATCGTTTGTGCAAAGCGGCGATGGAAGAAAACTTGGCCGATGCGGGGCAAGTGCCAGGGGAGCGTCTCGTCAATCTTTATAAAGCGTGGGCAGAGGGCGGCGTTGGCTTGATTTTAACGGGCAATGTGATGGTGGACCCTACCGCCATGACGGGGCCGGGGGGTGTTGTATTGGAACAAGGCACATTGGCCGATGACGCTACGCGCAAACGCTTTGAGACTTGGGCCGAAGCCGGCAAGTCGGGCGGGGCGAAACTTGTCATGCAAATCTCTCACCCTGGGCGTCAGGTCTATGCGACGATGGGGACAGAAGCGGTGTCAGCTTCCGAGACCAAAGTCACTCTAGAAGGGCCGGCCGATAAATTATTTGCGCCGTCGCGCGCGCTAACCTCGGATGAAATTCGCGGTATGATTAAACGCTTTGCTGATACCGCGCATCAAGCGGAACGTGTGGGTTTTGACGGTGTTCAAATTCACGCGGCGCATGGTTATCTGATTGCACAGTTTTTGTCGCCTTTGACCAACCAGCGCGATGATGAGTGGGGCGGTAGCCTTGAAAATCGTGCGCGTTTTTTATTGGAAACCGTGCGGGCTGTGCGCGAACGCGTAGAGCCTAATTTTATCGTTGCGGTCAAATTAAATTCGGCTGATTTTCAACGCGGTGGGTTTGATGTGGGCGATGCGAAACAAGTGGTGGCGTGGCTCGACGGCGAAGGCATGGACTTTGTCGAATTGTCAGGCGGGAATTATGAAAGCGCGGCCATGATGGGCCTCGCCGCAGATGGTCGAGCGCAAAGGACGAAAGAGCGTGAAATGTTCTTTCTTGATTTTGCCAAAGATATTTCAGCGAGCGCGACTATGCCTATCATGGTGACGGGCGGGGTCACGCGCCGCGAGACTGCAGAGATGGCTCTTGCCGAGGGTGTAGACATTGTCGGGATTGCGCGGGCTATGGCGTATAATCCCAACCTGCCAAATGATTGGGCGGCGGATAAAAATCTTGAGACGACTATTGGCTCTGTTCAGTGGAAAAACAAAGCCCTGTTGTCCCTCGCCAATATGGCGCTAACGAAAGAGCAATTAAATAGGTTAGGTGGAGGGCTGCCTGTCAAAGACAAACAGCGCCCGCTCTTGGCCACGGTCAAACAGCAACTCACACAAATAAAGCAAACCAAGCGATACAAGGCGTGGTTGGAGTCGAGATTAGGGAGCTAATTAAAGCCCGATACTACGGTAGTGGAGGGCGATGTCTTCGATGACACTGTAAAAGGCCGCGGTACGGAAATCTTCGAGTTCGGGTTTTTCCTCTAATGCGGATTTGATGTTCTGATAGGCCGTTCGCATCGTATCATCCAGGCCCGCTCGCACGAGATCTAATTCACCCGCGCCTTCGAGATATTCTTTCTTAAAGCCCTTGGAGAATTTCATCCCTTGGCTCTCAAGCGCATCAATAAGGATATTATATTTACGCTCTTCATTACGACGTTGTAGGCGCCCAAAACGGATGTGATTGACGTTTTTGACCCACTCGAAATAAGAGACCGTCACACCGCCCGCATTAGCATACATATCAGGGATGATGAAAACGCCTTTGTCGCGCAGGATTTTATCCGCCATCGCTGTGACGGGGCCGTTCGCCGCTTCGATAATCAGTTTGGCTTTGACGTTATGGGCGTTTTCAACATGGATAACGCCCTCAAGCGCCGCAGGAATAAGAATATCGCATTTTTCGCAGATGGCATTTTTATCGGGCTCGCTAAATGTGCCGCCATCAAACTTAGAGAGGTCTTCACCACCTTGCATGTGCTCATAAAGCTTACGAATATTAATACCCTTGGGGTTTCGAATAGTCCCAAACCGTTCGATAACCGAGATAATTTTTGCGCCGTCTTCTTCGGCTAAGAACAAAGCCGCATGATAGCCCACATTACCCAGGCCTTGGACAATAATTTTTTTGCCATCGAGCGATCCACGAAGATTGGCTTTCTTTACATCATCAGAATGACGGAAAAATTCACGGAGCGCATATTGCACACCGCGGCCTGTGGCTTCGACGCGGCCTTCAATCCCGCCAAGGTGAACAGGCTTACCTGTCACACAGGCAATGGCATCAATATTTTGATTATGGAGGCGACGATATTCGTCCATCATCCACGCCATCTCACGCTCACCCGTTCCCATATCGGGAGCAGGCACATTGAGGGAGGGATGGATAAGGTCGCGACGGGAAAGCTCAAATGTAAAGCGACGCGTAATGCGCTCTAGCTCTTCTTCGTTCCAGTCTTTGGGGTTAATGCAAAGTCCGCCTTTAGACCCTCCAAAGGGCACATCAACAAGGGCTGTTTTATAGGTCATCAAAGCAGCAAGCGCTTCGACTTCATCTTGGTTTACGGCGAGGGAATAACGAATGCCGCCTTTAACGGGCTCTTTATGTTCAGAATGCACTGCGCGATATCCGACGAAAGTATGCACTTCGCCGCGCAATTTCACGCCGAAACGGACAGTGTAAGTCGCGTTACAAACGCGAATTTTTTCAATCATTCTAGGGGAGATATCAACAAAGCTCGCGGCTCTGTTGAACATGAGATCAACACTTTGGCGGAAGTTGAGCTCTTTGGAGGATGACTGTGCCATAACCCTGCCTATTATATTAAACAATAAACCTCGCTACGCTAATTTGGTAGAAAGAAATAGTCTTTTTCTGCCAAACCACGATGATTTATTTTCAATATAGGCCTCTCTTTTAGAATAGGTCGAGATAGTTCCTGCCGAAATTACCCCAATGTGGCAAGACACCTGAAAGGTCGGTTTCATTGAGGCCAAACCATCGACCAAGCGTGGCGGCATACTCATCAACGGATGTGGTTGGAATAAGACGTCCGCGCGTTTCTGTATAGTGTTGATCGCCGAGATCATAAGCGGGAATATCACCCAAAACACGCTGTCCGTTGACGGCGCCGCCTACGACAAAATGATGATTACCCCAGCCATGATCCGTGCCATCGCCATTCGTGACCATCGTACGACCAAAATCTGCGGCTGTGAAAGTTGTCACATCATTTGTTGTACCGAGCTCCGACATGGCTTGTTGGAAGGCGGCAAGGGCTTGGGAAATTTCAATATGTTTGCGTGGCAGGCTTGTGGCTTGATTATCATGCGTATCAAACCCACCAATCGAGGCGAAAAAGACCTGACGGCTCACATTGAGGCCGCCTCTTAATGAAATCGCTTCGGCGATACCGCGTAATTGTTGCCCCAAGCCTGTACTCGGGAAAGTGGTCGCGACAGGAGGCGTGCTTTCAATTGCCGTAATATATTGCTGAATTGTGTCTTGGCCAACTTTATGAGAATTCGCCAAGTCTGTTTGTAGGATATTTTGTCCTGCGTAATTTTCACTACCAAAGTGTCGTCTTAATATATTGCGGGCTTCGTCTGAATTTTTAGCAGACCGCAACATCCAATTTCGACTAATGATAGAGGGCTCAGCGGCACCGCCGAAGCTTGTTTTAAATTGTGAGATATCATTCCCACGCAGGAAAATATCGCTTGATGATGTTGTGATGGCTGAAAAGGCACGATTAGTCGTTGGGTCAGCATTCGCCGCAACAGTCGCAAATTTTGCGCCCCAACCATCATCACGCCCTTCAATATCCATCGACATCCATGTGGATTGCTGATCGTTATGTGAAAATAAGTTCTTCGGCAGGCGCGACTGTGCGCTGTCCATGCTTAAGCGCGTTGTCGGCTCAATAATTGGCCCAACATTACCAACAATTGCCATATCACCTGAGTCAAAGAGACTTTTTAATTCAGCCATTTCTGGTGGCAATGCAAATTCACGACTTGTGTCTGATAGGCTTGACCCAACAGATAGTAAGTTTTCTCTATTTCTATTTGAAGTGGGGTTTTCAGAATCATAAAGCGCAAAGAGATCGGGGCGGACGCCTTTTAGAGCGTCATAAGAACCCGCATCATAAGGTAAGACAGTATCAAACCCGTCCATCCCACCTTTTAAAAATATACAAACTAAGGCTTTGTAACCGGACACATCCATAGCATTGGCGGATTGTGCCGTTAGGGTTGACAGTAAACCTGTGCTTCCCGCGAAGCCGAGCGCGGCAGTAGTTTTGAGAAAACGGCGGCGATTATAATAAGTCATGTTTCGTTTCCTCTATTGCTGCGTCATATATTCAGGACTTGTCACCGCGATAAGAACGGCGAGCTCTGCCCGAAGTAATTTATCATCATCGGCATTTTCGGTTGTGTCAGACCTGATAGGTATTTCTGCTATCAGGTCTGTGATATTAGTTTTCGTGGCCTCGCTCATGCGACCAAAAGTCAGGAGTGAGTCCAAATGATCAATCATTGCGGGCGTATCATCCCAAAGCCGAATAAGCTCAGAGTAATCAGGCTTAAAGCTCACCACATTTTCATCGTCAGAAATTGTATAAGTCCTGTCCATAATGAAATCGGTCATAAAATTAATATAGCTATTTCGAGCGGATGCGCTGACGAGCTGCATTTCTGGGACGGTCAAGCCTTGCTGACCCGCAAGCGTTCCGCCCGGTATGAATCCTGGTCGGTAAAAGTTGAAAACACTTAAGCTGCCAAAAGGTGTTTGGCTGAGCCCATCGTTGGCCTCCCAAATAAGCTTTCCTTCTAGCTCTGTTGAGGCGGGCGCAACATTGAAGGCGCGCGCCCAGTGGACAAAATTGAGAACAGGCTCTCTAATTTTTCCAATGTCGGTCAAATCTCCAGAGCCTTCTGTTTCAAAGCTATTATCGAATTGAGATTCGTCCAGTAAAACAGCCGCTAAAGTTGCGCCAAGATCGCCTCTTCCTGTGCTGCCGAAAACAGTCCCATCTGGCCCTGTATAGCGGCCTGTTTCAAAGGCTTCAGCCACGCGTTGAACGTAAGCAGGCTCTGGATTGGAGGCCGTAAAGCGTTGAATTAATTGTCTTGAAATGAACGGGGCCATATTGGGGTGTTCAAATATGATATCTATGGCTTGCACAATAGAGGCTGCCGCAGGTGTGTTTGGCGGAATAGTGCCGCCCAAAAATACTTTCTCAAGTTCCGAATGATCGTTTTCATTTATTGTAAGGGGATACATGAACCGATCGCCCCATTCTTCGGCGGCATCATTATCAAGCCGCAAGCCTGTGAAAACGCGGGCTAAACCACCGATATCGTCATTTGTAAAAATAGGGATAGGGTTGCCGTCACCATCTACTTTTTCGGTCCCGTCCATATTCAACTCGTTCAAACCGAGCGTGAAGAGTTGTAAAATTTCGCGCGCATAGTTTTCATCGGGCATGCGTCCTGTATCTGGATTGGCCTTTTTATTATTTCTGTAGGTGAGGTAGTCTGACATGGCGGGTGAGTAGGTCACATCCATGAGAATATCTTTGTAATTCCCAAAGGCGTTTTCGCCGAGAATATCCATGTAATAAGCCATGGCTTTGGTGTTGCTAATCGTTCTGTCAGAAATGACGACTATTTGAGAGAGCGCATAGGTCATGCGATGCCGCAATTGGTCATCGCCCGTAACCATCCGCTTCCAAAAAACGATACTATGGGCACTGTTTTGAGGGCCTTGGCCATTCATTGCCGTAAGGCGGTCGAGTGTTTGTTGCAAATAAGGTTGGTGAGCCATGTTCATTTGCTCACGCACCCAGCTTTCAGCGTTTTGGTCGACCATGCTATCAATAT
>CAYGSV010000142.1:0-6694 GCA_964352635.1 uncultured Algimonas sp. | reverse complement strand
AAAGGTTATTGCTTACACGTCCGATCAAATTAAGCTGCGAAATTTCTAGCTCATTCAAGCTCCAACTCACGGGCCTAAAGAAATAAAGGTTCAGGACTAAGACAAAGAGCCCCATCCCTTGCAGGCTATAACGCCAGACATAGCGGAAGCTCTCATCACGGATAACGAAACACAGGAGCAAAACGGATGTCGCCGCAATAATGGGCACCCATCCCGTCAGCCGTTTTGTCAATTTCAGCCGCGCCTCTTTGTCCAATAAAACAGAGAGAAAACAGCCCCAAACAATCGAGTCGAGCCGCGCGTCGGTCATCATATAATTATAATCAACCACAGGCAGGGTTTCGAAATTCAGGAACGTAAATAAACGCCAAAGCGGTACAAGCGCCAAAACACCCAATAACGCCCAGACGAGGCGTTTCTTAAACGCACCAAACACAACCAAAAACAGCGGAAAAATCAGGTAGAAATGCTCTTCCACCGCCAATGACCACAAATGCGTCCACGGCATGAACGGCAGATCACCGCCTGCCCGCACGACGACTTGGTAGATGTTGGTAAAATACCCCAACGCCGCTGTCAGCTCGAGTGGTTTCGGCCCGCCCTGACCTGTCGCCAGATAAAGCCCCGTATTGCCTAACACCATAAAGATTAGCGCAGGATAAAGCCGCACAATACGGCGGACGTAGAAATCCTTGAGGTGAATACGGCCTTTTTTCTTAGACTCAGCCAACAACAAACGCGTAATCAAAAAACCAGAAATAAAGAAGAATATTGTGACACCAAATCCACCGGGGATGAGGTTCGTAATCTCAAAATGAGCGATAATCACGATCAAAACAGCAATCGCGCGAATGCCATCAAGCCCAGGAATATAGCCATATTCGGCTTCGGCAGGCAAAGACGGCCCAGAAGAGAACCAAGACGCTTTTCGACCCATCTGTGCCAAAGAATTATTCATGCGCGAATAGATGCAAAAATTAAGCAAAATCAATCTATCCCACACAAATTAAGGGGCTATTTCTTGATTTGATTATTCCAAATCTGATGCCGAAGTTAGTTTGCTTATATCTAACTCAAATTGTAAAACTTTTTTAAATTCATAGGTTTTTCCTTTTCTTTGCTCATGTTCTGTGGATTATAAAAAAGATAAATAGGGGATAGAAATGACCGTGGAAAATGAACACGATGTCTTGATTATTGGATCTGGTGCTGGCGGCGGGATGAGTGCCTATATGTTAGCGAAATCTGGCATTAAAGTTCACATGCTTGAGGCAGGTCGGGATTATGACCCTGAAATAGAAACACCTATGTTTGGTGAAAATCGCGATGCGCCACTTTTGGGGGCGTCAACGCCTGATAAAGAATTCGGTTATTATAACGCCACAATTGACGGCGGTTGGAGCATAGGTGGCGAGCCCTACACAACGGGAGAAGGCAGCGAATTTCAGTGGTGGCGCACGCGTATGCTGGGGGGGCGGACTAATCACTGGGCGCGTAACTCCTTTCGTATGGGTCAATATGATTTCAAACCGAAAACCCGCGACGGCCTCGGGTTCGATTGGCCGATAGAGTATGAAGACGTTGCGCTTTGGTATGACCGCGTAGAGAAACTGATAGGCGTATATGGCGCTAATTCTGGGCTCGCCAATCATCCCGATAGCGGCGCAGGTGTTTTGCAGCCCCCGCCTAAGGCTAGGGTCCCAGAGCTTATGGCCGCCGCCGCCGCGGCAGATCTCCGCATTCCTTGTATTCCTGCGCGACGAGCGGTTTTGACCCGTGACCCAGGTGATGGTCGTTTTCCTTGCTTTTGGGCTACGGATTGTGGCCGAGGGTGCAATATTGGTGCCGCGTTTCAATCCACGACATCATTAATCCCATGGGCGCGTTCGACGGGAAATTTAAAAATAACGACAGATGCGATGGTCTATGAAATTACTAAAGGGACTGACGGCAAAGCTAATGGCGTCAATTACATCGATAAGGCGACAGGTGAGCATAAATATATTGGTGCTCGGGTTGTTGTCTTATGCGCCAGTGCCGCGGCTAGCGCGCGTATTTTACTCAACTCAAATGCGGATGATTCAGCAGGGCTTGCCAATTCTTCAGGACAGATAGGACGTAACCTTATGGACACCGTCGGGTCGGGAATTACGGGACAAATCCCCGCCCTTGAAAATCGGCCGCGTTATAATGAGGACGGTGCGATGGGCATGCATGTTTATATTCCCTTTTGGCTTTATGAAGAACAAGCGTCGGGCAAATTAGATTTCCCACGCGGGTACCATTTCGAAGTCTATTCACAATTTACCGCACCAGGTCTTGGCTCTGTGCAAAATATTGACGGTTATGGTCATAGCGTCCGCGAAGAGGCGCGGCGTCATTATGGGAGTTTCATTCACTTTGCTCAACGCGGTGAAATGATTCCCAATAAAGACTGCTATACGGAGATTGATTCAGATACCAAGGATAAATTCGGCATACCCGTCCTCAAATTTCATTATAAACATTCGCAACATGAGCTGGACCAAGTAGCACATGCACAAAAAGCCTCCATTGAATTAATTGAACGCATGGGCGGGACGGTTGTTGACACTGTCAAAAATCCAAGTGAGGCGATCGCAGCAGGCGGCCAGATTATTCATGAAACGGGCACGGCGCGTATGGGCGCAAGCGCCGCCGACTCAGTCACGAATAGCTATGGACAGTGCTGGGACGTTCCAAACCTCTTTATTCTAGACGGGGCGATATTTGCGTCCAAAGCCCATAAAAACCCGACGCTGACAATCTTAACTCTGGCCATGCGAGGCGCAGACTATCTGGCGGGCCAAATGAAAAGAGGTGAGCTATGAGCCTGCAATACACACCAAAAGTCAGCCGTAGAACGACACTAAAATGGATGAGCGCTGGTATAGGTGCAGCCTCACTGGCAACCGCTTGCGGACGCTCTCTTTCAGACTCCGAAACGCAATATTTGCTAGACCCAGCAAAACCGATTTTTGGTTCAGGATATGGCGTTGACCCTGACATGGCGGACCCCAAAATAACGTGGAGTTTAACAATGTCGAACGCCCAACTCGTTTCAACCTCAGCACTTAGTGATATGATATTGCCCAAAACAGAGGAACTGCCCGCAGCGAGTGAGGTAGGCGTACCAGAATTTATCAATGAATGGGTATCTTCGCCGTACGCTATGACGCAAAGAGGCCGAACGGCCTGTCTGGCATTATTGGAGTGGTTGGAAAAAGAATGTTATGCGCGCTTCGGTAACGCCTTTATTGATACAAATGATTTACACAAATCTCAAATTCTCGACCTCATCGCATGGAAGGATAAGGTTGAAACAGGATTAGAAGAAGTAGCCGCTAGTTTTGGTATCTTTCGTAGCCTCGCAGTTTCGGCCTATTTTGCCTCCGAAGAAGGGTCTTATTGGATTGGCTACCGCGGAAATCAACCTTTAACGGGTGATTACCCTGGACCAACAGATGAGGCCTTGGAGCATCTAAAAGTTCAACTGGCACCTCTTGGTTTGAAAATGCCAATAGGTTTGTGAGCGCCCGGCATCAAAGAAAGATCAAGACGATGAAGATAAGACGATCCTTAAACTTATTTTGGATGAGTTTGTTTGCCGTAACGGCAACCGCTTGCAGCGCTTCCGAACTGCAAAAAGAAGCCATCCTAACAAAGCAATTGAACGCAAATTCGGTCTCCTTATTTGATGGCCAAAGCCTTTCGGGTTGGAGTGTGACGGAGGAAAACCCTGATAGCTTCAAAGTAGAAAACGGCGCTATCGTCGCTCATGGGCCTCGCGCGCATTTGTTTTATACGGGGCCTGCAGGCAATGAATTCAAGGATTTTGAACTCAGTCTTGATGTGAAAACAGAACAAGGGTCTAATTCTGGCGTGTTTTTTCATACACGTTATCAAAAAGATGATTGGCCAAAATACGGCTTAGAAGCGCAAATCAATGCAACACAAGGCGACCCTCGCAAAACAGGTAGCCTCTATGCGACGGCTGATATTCGTGTCTATGATAGTAGCGAAACCGTTGCAAAGCTCGGCGTTGACAGCAACCCTTTCGTTACACTCGCTGCACCACCTCATCTTGATGACATATGGTTCGAATACGTTATTCGCGTTGAGGGAACCACAGTCAGCACCTTCATTGATGGTGATCTCCTTGTTCAGTGGCAACAACCAAAAAATCACACAGACCCAACTAGGCGGTTATCATCAGGTACGTTTGCCTTGCAAGCGCATGACCCTGATAGCTTAGTGCGGTTTAAGAACATAAAATTAAATGATTTATCTAAAAAGTGAGTTGCCGCACAAAGCGTTTAAACAGATCGACTGATTGGTTTCTTTACCGCCCACTCTATCCCACGCCTATGATTTTAAATAAATAATTTCCGCTTATACCTAAAAAACGGGAATTAGATCTCTGTTTTAAATGGCGTTTGGGCTCAAAGATTGTCCCGAGTTAATTTGTTTTTTGCCTTTTTATAGCTGACATTAGCCACACACAATTGTGAAAGTGTAAACATTCATTAACTATGATTTCGTAACCCCTTTTCATGGTCACAATGCCCTATTCCGAGCTTCAACTTTCGGCGCGCAATAGCGCGCTTGGGCAAATGATGAGCGCTATGGTCATCCTCACCTTTATTCTCTTGATTGTGTTTGCGAGCGGGACGGTCATCAATCTAACCTTTGTCAGTACGGAAACGCTCGATACGGAAAATCCGATTGCGCGTTTTGCGTGGTTCCCCGTTTATTTTCTGGTGATTTTACTCAGCCTGCCGAAACTCGTGCAGGTCATTCGAATGGCGACATTCTCACCGCTGATTATCCTGTGTGTTTTATATGCGGGTGTCTCGATGTTGTGGTCGATTGACCCTGGCGTCACTTTACGGCGGGCGATTGCGCTCTTGCTCACCACTTATATCGGCTTGACATTGGCCGCCTATTTTAGTTGGGCCCGTATGGTTCAAATTATTGCGGTTGGCTTTTTTGTTGTCGCCCTGTTTTGTTTTGCCATCGTCTTTATGGATCCCGCCCGCGGCATTATGAGCGAGATTCACCCCGGAGCCTGGCGCGGCGTATTCGTCGAGAAAAACCAACTCGGCGGCATGATGACCAAAGGCTTGATTGTGTCCATGTGCGCTTTTGCGCTACGGCCGAAACGCTGGTGGCTTTATGTCCCTGCGGGGGTGATGTGCTTTGCATTAGTATTGCTTTCCACCTCTAAAACCTCACTTTTAATCTCACTGCTTTCTATTTTATTGTTTGTGTTCCTTAAAGTGTATCGCACCAATCCCTTTATGCGTATTCCGCTTATCTTTGGTCTGGTGGCCAGCATTGGTCTCTTTGCGGGGCTTATGTTCGCTATTCCGGAAGCCATGTTTGGCTTAATTGGTAAAGATTCCACCCTGACAGGCCGTACCGATATTTGGACGCTGTTGAGCCAAGCAATTGAGCAAAAATTCTGGCTAGGCTATGGCTTTGGTGTCTATTGGCAAGACCCGCTGGGGCCGTCTTATATCGTCCGCCAAGTCCTTCAATGGGGTGTGCCGTCGGCGCATAATGGATGGGTTGAAATATGGCTGTCTTGCGGCGTCGGCATCGTGATTATCTTTGCCGTGCATTGCCTCGTGACACTCGGCTATTCTCTTCGCAGTATCAAAACAGGCGGGCGCGAGACCTATTTCGTTATCCTCATGCTTGTGGCTTATTTCGGTTTCTCTCTATCTGAGAGCGCGATTTTGCAACAAAACAGCCTGTCCTGGATATTATTCGTCGCGACCTGCGCGAAACTCTTTTCCGGTGAAAAAGCCTTTCGACCTTTGCGGGATTAGCGCCTACTCAATCGTCTCAATCTTAAGCATATTCGTTGTCCCCGGACGGCCAAATGGAACGCCAGCACTGATCATGATGCGGTCGCCTTTTTCTAGGCCAAGCTGCTCTTTAGCAACGTCTTGAATGCGCTCGAGCATGTTATCGAAATTGGCGGGGTCTTTGGTCACAATTGGATGAACACCCCAAGTTAGCGCGAGACGGCTCGCTGTTTGTTTGGACGGTGTCAAACCGACAACCCGACAGGGCGGACGTTCGCGGGAGATGCGCTGCACGGTGGACCCTGTCAGCGTGTAGCCCAACACGGCTTTGCAATTGAGCGTTTTGGCAATGCCGCGCACAGATTGACTAATGGCGTCTTCGGCTGTGGGTTCGTGCGGTAATTCGATTTGATCAAAATAGGTCCAGAACTCTGGGTCTGATTCAGCCGCCCCAATAATACGGTCCATAATGGCGACCGCTGTCGCAGGGTGACGACCAACGGCTGTTTCCGCAGATAACATCACCGCATCAGCGCCTTGATAAATCGCGGTGGCGACATCAGAGGCTTCGGCCCGTGTGGGTGTCGGCGCATCAATCATGGATTCAAGCATGTGTGTGGCGACGATAACAGGCTTGCCAAGCGCACGACCTTTGCGGATGATTTGGCGTTGAACCACGGGTACTTGTTCGAGGGGCAATTCCACACCCAAGTCACCACGGGCGACCATAGCGGCGTCGGCCATCATCAAGATTGAGTCTAAATCCTCAACCGCGGATGGCTTTTCAATTTTGACAATAATACCCGCTTTGTCGCCGATAATTTTGCGCGCATCCATCACGTCTTGCGCTGTTTGTACAAATG
>CAYGSV010000141.1:0-6709 GCA_964352635.1 uncultured Algimonas sp. | reverse complement strand
ATACATGTCTTGAAAATCGATTTCAGGATAATCCACCATCGCCCATTTTGGCTCTTCGAGCTCTAACCAACGGCGATAGGCTTCGAGCCGCCATTCGAGCAACCATTCTGGCTCTTCCTTTTTGGCCGAGATGAAACGCACGATGTCTTCGTTCAGACCTTTGGGCGCAAATTCCTGCTCGATATCACTATCAAAGCCGTATTTATATTTATCCGCCTCAAGCGAGCGCACACCTTCAACGGTGGAAGCTTCGATAGAGTCTTTTACTTTTACGTCTGCGCTCATTTTTCCCATACCAATTCATCGTTCGCGTATTTTGCAATGACTTCAATCTTACCTACGATGGCATTATTGAACGCATTGAGTTCTTCTGCAGGCACCCAAATCTCTTCGTGCTGTTTACCGCCTACAACTTCGGGCTTGTATTTATCTGCAACTTTTTTCGTGACTTGAAAGCGCGTTACAAAGCCCTCTTTTTCCTCATTGATTCTGGAGTTCCAATCTTTTGCAATCTGGCGTGCATAGGCTTCGTTCAGAACAGGATAAAATATGGGCTGGTCAGGCAAGCGAGGCGGGTAAGCCGTATAACCGCTTTCTTCAATCAGTTTGAGCTCTATCGTGCCAACAGGGCGATACATGGTGACTGTCATAACTATGCCGCCTTCTGTTCACGTTTACGTATTTTTGCCCAAGCCGAGAGGAAGCCGTCCACATCGGCTTGTGTTGAATTATAACCAAGGCTGACACGGATGGCACCTTTGGGGGCTTGGTCCGTGCGGCGCATGGCGGTTACAGCGCGACTGGCCCCGACCTTACCCGAAGAGCAAGCCATACCCGTGGAAACCGACACGCCTTGGAGGTCGAAGTTCATCATCAATGTGTTCGAGGCTTGGTCAGGCACAGCAAAAAAGCTCGTATTCGGGAGGCGGTTTTCACCCTCTCCAAATATGACCAATTTTGGTTCCATTATTTTCAAACCCGCCTCTATTTGATTCCGCAGCTCTTCTACGTGCGAAAGGCCAGAAGAGGCTTTCAGTGCGGCATTAAATCCGGCCGCTCCAGCTACATTTAATGTCCCTGCACGGCGGCGGCGTTCTTGCCCCCCGCCCTGCATGAAACTTGAGAACGGTACCTCTGGCGCAACATACAGCGCGCCAATGCCTTGTGGCCCACCGATTTTATGCGCGGACACACAAAGATAATCAGGCTGAGTCGTGAAAGGGATTTTGCCGAGCGCTTGCACCGCATCAATATGGATGAGGCCATTATGGTCGTGGACCATATCGACAATGTCTTCGATGGGTTGAATAATGCCTGTTTCGCTATTGGCGGCTGTAGTGGAGACGAAAACTCGCCCATCGGCTTCGTTCCAATTTTCAAGCGTGGTTTTCAACCATGCGATATCCAAAACACCACGTCGTAATGAGGGTATCATATCCACGCTAACGCCAGACGCTTCTGCCGCATTGATAGAGGCTGGATGATCGAGCGAGGAAATCAGCAAACGCTTACAGCCGCCAGATACTGCAGAATGAATAGCCGTATTCGCACTTTCCGTGCCGCCCGAGGTAAAAATAATATCTTGCGCGCAAACGCCCATAGCGAGGCCAAGCTCTTCTCGCGCTTTGGAAATGATATTACGCGCCGCCCGTCCATGGCCATGAGGCGCAGAGGCATTACCGACGACGGCCATAGCTTCTGCCACCGCTTGGATGACTTCGGGGCGCGCAGGGCTCGTCGCGTTATGATCGAGGTAAATGCGGGTCATTCCGCAGCCTCTAAGTTCTTGACGCTAAAACTCTCATTCAGAACATCATCCAATGTCACAGACGCCAAAAATGTCTCGATGTGGCTTTCCAAGGCGCCCCAGAGATTATGCGTCAAACACCTATCAACACGCCCTGTGCAACCAACGCGGTCTTCGGGTGTACAACCATGAGCTTTGATGTCTTCATTCACGGCATAGATGATACGGTCGAGCGTAACGGCCTTGGCCGTATCGATTAAGACATACCCGCCTTTCGCCCCACGAACACTCTCGACTAATCCAGCACGGCGAAGTTTGCCGAAAAGCTGTTCTAAAAACGTGACGGAAATGCCTTGTCGCGCTCCAATTTCAGCCAAAGACGCGCGTGCACCCTCACCTTGCGCGGCAAGGTCAGCCATCGCCATAACAGCGTAACGTCCTTTAGCAGTGAGTTTCAAAGCGCAAATGGCTCCTTTGTGAAGGTTTTTCTCGCAATTCGTGACATAGCTTGTTAAAGGCCGCACGAATTGAGTGACTTGGTGGGGATTTATGTATTCCGACTAAATTAGTCAAGATTAGATTGCGGTCTTTTTACGCGACATTTGCACCGAATGCAGATTACCCGCGACCAACCGCTAGAAACACTGTGAGGGTTGATGCCTGAAGTCATTTTTGCTGGGCCAGATGGTCGTCTTGAAGGTCGTTATCATCCATCGGATGATCCACAAGCGCCTTGCGCACTGATTCTTTCGCCGCACCCCAAAGCGGGCGGGCATATGGATCACCGCATCCCTGTCGCTATGTATGAGAGCTATAAGCGTCGCGGCTTTTCTGTGTTGCGCTTTAACTTCCGCGGCATTGGACGTTCGCAAGGCGTGTACGATAATGGCCAAGGCGAGCTGCAAGACGCCGCCTATGCCCTCGATTGGCTCCAGAGTTTTAATCAGAATGCCCCCTTCTCTTGGGTGTCGGGTTATTCTTTCGGCGCTTGGATTGGGATGCAGCTTTTGATGCGTCGCCCAGAAGTCGCTGGCTTTATCTCTATGTCACTCCCGACAAACACCTATGACTTTGCGTTCCTCGCGCCCTGCCCGGCCTCTGGCCTTGTGACTTACGGCTCAGAAGACCCGATCGTCCCTGCGGATGATGTGGATCGTGTTGTTGAAAAAATCCGTGTTCAAAAAGGTCATGAAATTTCAACGCACCGTATCGAAGGCGCAGACCATTTCTACACAGACCACCTCGAAATCGCCCTAGAGGTTATAGAAGACTATCTGGATGAAAACCTAGACCCAAGATATTCGCCCCCACGCGAAATGCGATATCTCGAAGAGCATTAAAAAAACCCCGCTTTAAGCGGGGTTTTTTATTACTCGGCTAGTATCGCGTCGATGCGGCGTTGGGCTATCGGATGGTAACCTGAACGCGCATTGGCATAAACGCGGTTGGCCCAGTCGGATTTGCCATTGTCTTTCAGAGCACCGTAGAGGCGATAGATGAATTTCCCTCGCCCAACGGTCATGAGGAACTCTTCGAGGTCAGCATAGGCGGGTTCATACCCCGCTTTGATAGCTTGCATATACCAAGCGAAAGCCGTTTCGGCGTTTTGCGTGCCTGTTAAGGCAAAAAAGCCGTCTAGCTGTGCAAGTGTTTCGGGAGTTTCACCACCAAAAGAATCAATACTATTCAAGAAATGTAACCACTCGTGTGTTGACCATTCCTTTGACGCCGCAATCATAGCTTCGGCAGTGCTATCACCTGCCAACCAAGTCCCTAGCAAAGCTGTAACCTCAGCAAACGCGTCGGATTGGGGATTACGCGCCGTTTCGGGCAAGCCTGCCTCATAAACCCAAGCGTTGATTTCCGCGTCTGAAACAGTGTTGGGATATTTCGAGCGAAGGTTTTTATCCAAATAAGATAAGAAGTCTTCGGTCGTGACACTTTGGAACGCGTTTTCGTTGAACCACGCTTTCAAAAACGGATCAAAGGCTCCGCGGCCAAAACGATCTTCGAGGAAGAATAAGAAGTTCGCACCTTTCAAATAAGAAACAAGCGTAAAGGCTTCATCAGGATGAGCCATATCTGTTGGCAGTTTTAAGCGCGTTAATTCTGGACGCGGCGCTTCTGCGATTGCGCGTTTGAGGCCCTCCATATCCAAAGCCTGCTCCATTACAGCACGACGTTCGCCGTAAAGGTCTTCCATGATGCGGTTTTCGACATAGCTCGTGAAGCCTTCATTCAGCCAAGCATCAATCCAACTCGCATTCGTTACGAGATTGCCTGACCAACTATGCGCCAATTCATGTGCGACAACATTGGTGAGGCTTTTATCACCAGCCACCAAAGTCGGCGTCAAAAAGCTCAAACGCGGGTTTTCCATTCCTCCAAAAGGAAAGCTTGGCGGAAGGACAATCAAATCATAACGCCCCCACCGATAGGGCCCATAGAGGCGTTCATTTGCGTCTTCCATCATCGGGGTTTCGGAAAACTCTTCCGCGGCCGCATCGAGAATATACGCTTCGGCATAAACGCCAATCGTATCATTGATGGCTTTGAATTTTATATCACCGACAGCAATCGCCAAGAGATAAGACGGAATCGGTTGCGGCATATCGAATTTATAAGACCCGTCAGCCTCTTGATCGCCTTGCGACGCACTCATGAGCGGACGCAAACCATCAGGCACGCGCAAAGTAGCAGAATAAGTCATACGCACAGCGGGCGTATCTTGGAGCGGCGCCATTGTCCGCGCGTTCAGCGCTTGGGCTTGTGAAAACAGGTAAGGCTTTTCTTTACCCGCCGTTTGCTCTGGTGAGAGCCACTGCAACCCCTCGGCCTCTGGCGATGTACGATAGCTTATCAAAATTTGATCTGTTTTATCAGTCAGCGGAATAGTCAGTGCTTGGCCGAGAACCTCGTCATCTTCCCCTATTGTATAATCAACAGGTGCTTCGGCTTGCTCACCTGCGAACAAACGCACAGATTTTATGAGCAAGTCTTTGGTATCGAGAATGAGCACATCCGCACCAGGCTTAATCCGTTCAAAATCGATTGTCGCGATACCGTCGAGAACTTTGGCATCGAAATTCACATCAAGGTTTAAGTCGATATGTGTCAGGCGTACTTCGTCGTAATTGGCGTATGTGAATTTATCGTCTTTGGTAATGATTTTCTGCGTGACGGGTTTTTCAACGACGGCCTCGGCGGGTGCTGTGGTTTCAGTGTTTCCGCAAGCCGTCAAAAAGCTCGCAGCAACTGCTATTGTAAAAAAGCTCGTTTTTGAGAAAGACATAAATACTCCAATTTTTATCGACGCTATCATAGGCGTGTATCGGTTCAAGGGTGAACGAGCACACCGCCCGTCATGGGTTTCGGGACACCTGTTGTACCGGGGAAAGAAATAGGTAAGCCACGCACACTTCGCACAGCCAGATAAGCAAAAGCTTGGGCTTCTAAGGCATCTCCGTCCCATCCGACATCTTCGGCCTTCATCACTTTACCTGCCGTGTGCATATCGATCATGCCCATAATCGCAGGATTATGACGCCCTCCGCCGCAAATGATGATTGTTTCAGGGTTAAAGGCCTTGAGGTCTCGCGCGATGGATTGGGCGCAAAAACTGGCGAGTGTGGCTGCACCGTCTTCGAGACTCTTATCTACCATATCAGCGAAAATATCGAAATCATAACGGTCAGCCGAACGCGGCATAGGACGATTAAAGAAATCTCGTTCAAACCATTTATCAATGAGAGTTAAATCGACATTACCGAGCATTGACTTTTGCCCATCTTCGTCAAAATCTGAGTCTGTGAATGTCCACATCCATTGATCCAAAGGGCCATTACCCGGCCCACAATCCGTCGCAATCAAAGGTTTTTCGCTATCAATAAAAGTGACATTTGACACACCACCAATATTCACGATGGCGATACTTCCTGTGAGTTTTGAATAACGGCATAGGGCCTGATGGTATATTGGCGCTAAAGGTGCGCCCTGCCCGCCTGCCTCTACGTCTGCTGTTCGGAAATCATAGACGACAGGTGTCTTAAGCGCATTGCTTAAAACTTGACCACTCCCAATTTGTAGAGTTCTTCCCCTTGATCCATTTTGCGCAGGGTGATGAAGAACAGTCAAACCATGATACCCAATAATATCTACCTTTAAAAAATCATCCTCAGATAATCCGTCTTGAAGCAGGTTAGTAATCACCTCATAGTGTTCCGCATCAACAACACGTTCAGCCTCAGCCAAAATATTTGGAGGTGCTGCGATAAATCCCCAATCAAGTGATGCTTTTATGGTCTTGCGTAGCAATTCTCGAATGTTTTCAGAATTGAAACCTTCATAGTAACTATCAAAACTACTGAACGAAGTATCACCAAAGCCAAAAATCTCTACGCCATCGGTCTCAATAATAGCGGCGTCCACGCCATCGAGCGATGTTCCACTCATTAAGCCCAAAGCGGTATAGCGTTTCGATTCCATCACCTTAGCCTTTGACATCATTTTTCGGATTGATAAAAGCCGCGAGTTCTAAATAAGATGAAAAATATGACCAATTACAAATCAGATTTGATGAAAACCCTCACGGAACGCGGGTTTCTTTATCAATGCACGGATGAAGCCGCTCTTGATAAAGCAGCAGCAACATCTGTCGTAACAGGCTATATTGGTTTTGATTGCACAGCCCCGAGCCTCCATGTTGGCTCGCTTGTACAGATTATGATGTTACGCCACCTGCAAAAGTCAGGTGGACGCCCAATTGTGCTTTTGGGCGGTGGCACGACCAAAATTGGCGACCCATCCATGAAGGATAAGACACGTCCTATCCTCACCGATGACATGATTGAGACAAATAAAGCGGGCATCAAACAGGTGTTCTCAAAGTTTGTTGATTTTGATGGCCCTAACGCGGCCATTATGGTGGATAATGCGGAATGGCTCGACAAAATGGGTTACATT
>CAYGSV010000140.1:0-6754 GCA_964352635.1 uncultured Algimonas sp. | reverse complement strand
TGACAGAATAACGCTCTCACTCCCGTTTAACTTTAGCGCTTCAATTTGAGTTTTTATGGGTGTTGCATCGGCTATCCAGCCTTCTGGCTTAAGCGTTTCGACAATCTCAAGAGCCGTTTGAGCCGGTGCAAAACTGGGAATATCTGATTGGCCATTTGTAAGGACGAGCGCAACATCGACATTTTCACGACGGGCTGTTTTAATCTGTGCTTCGGCCTCATTGATAATTTTAGACCAGAAGGGCGCAGAGAGCCAACTATTATCTATCACCAAAACCATTGGCTTTTGCGTTTCAGCAGCACTTTGTTTGAAAATTGGTCCCGCCAGCGCGAGTGTAATGAGGGCCACCATCAACATCCGAAATAAGAGTAACCATAAAGGGGTTTTAGCGGGCGTCTCTTCTTCGGGCTGAATATCCTCAAATAATTGAAGCGGCGGAAAAGACTGTATCTTGGGGGCAGGTGGGGCAACGCGCAATATCCACCAAATAAGAGGCAGAGCTAAAAGGCCCAAAAGTGTCAGTGGCGCTAGAAACGACAATCCACCCATCAGACGGCCCCTGTCGGGTCATTTGCCAGAAAACCGTAAAGCTGATTAAGAGCGAGAGTGGAGGGCTTATCCGTCTGATGTCTAACAACTTGCCACCCAATACGAGTAGCCAATTTATCAATATCGTCGATATGACGCTGGAACCGCGTTTGGTAATTTTCTTTTGCGCTTTCCGCCCGACCCACAATTAAAGACGCGACGCATTTCAAGCCTGGCATTTTGAGTTGCAGACGACCCTTATAAGGAAAGTTCTGTTCTGCGGGGTCAATAATGTGGACTAATGTGCCTTGCGTATTGCGTGCCGCGAGAAGAGACAATTCCTCGGTCCATCTCTCTAAGGGCCCAAGGAAATCAGAGACAATGATGGTTTTTGAATGACCTTTTATTTCGCTCTTGAAATCATTGAGCGTGCCAGAAGACGTTACGAAATCTTCGAATAGTCTTTCGAGACCTTTTCGACCTGTCCGTGATCTATGGTCTTGCCCGAGCATGGCGCAGCGTTCTCCGCCTTGCATAAGCAGATGCGATAAAGCCAAGAGGAGTATCGCGGCGCATTCAGATTTTAGGGGCAGTTTTTTATTGGAATGCCAATCCATGCCAATAGATCTGTCTTGCCAGAGGTAGACGGTATTCGCCGCTTCCCATTCATTATCGCGGATAAACAAGTCATTGCCACGGGCCGACCGACGCCAATCAATACGGTGCGCCGCATCAGAGCTGTCATAAGGGCGATATTGCCAAAAAGTCTCGCCTTGGCCCGCTTTGCGCCGCCCGTGAACGCCTGCCGCGATAACGGCGGCAACGCGCTGCGCTTCTGCCAGCAGAGCAGGGTAGCTATCGGCGAGGGTTCTGGCTTTGAGCCTGAGTGCCGCTTTATCTTTGAAAGCCGTCTGCGCCATTCTTAGCGGATGCTGTCTTTCAACTGATTGATAACATTGTCTAATTTTACGCCATTGGCACGCGCTGCAAATGTCAGAGCCATACGATGCGTTAGAACGGGACCCGCAAGGTCCAAGACATCGTCTATACTCGGGGAGAGGCGTCCATCCAATAACGCTTTGGCACGGCTAGCCAGCATCAGAGCTTGCCCTGCGCGAGGGCCAGGCCCCCAAGAGACATTTGATTTAACGCTGTCCAGCGTCGTTTGGTCAGGACGCGCATTTCGTGTGAGAGCCAAAATGGCCTCAACAATTTTTTCGCCGACAGGCAATTGCCTTACAAGCGCCTGCATGTCTGAGAGTTGTTTCGCAGTGATGACTTTTATCGCTGATACTGTGTCAGACCCCGTGGTCGCTAGCAAAATCGCGCGTTCGGTATCGAGTGTTGGAAAATCCACGTCGATTTGGAGTAAGAAACGATCAAGTTGCGCTTCGGGAAGCGGGTAAGTACCTTCTTGCTCAATCGGGTTTTGCGTTGCCAAAACGTGAAACGGTTTCGGTAATTTATGTGTCGTGCCCGCGATAGTGACAACTTTCTCCTGCATAGCTTGGAGGAGCGCAGATTGTGTACGAGGGGAGGCGCGGTTAATCTCATCCGCCATTAAAAGCTGACTAAAGACTGGGCCTTTGATGAAACGGAATGCGCGTTTACCTGTATCCGACTCTTCTAGTACTTCTGTGCCCAAAATATCGGTCGGCATGAGGTCAGGCGTAAATTGCACGCGTTTTTCCGACAACCCTAGAACCGTTCCGAGCGTTTCAACTAAAAGCGATTTCGCAAGTCCTGGGACGCCGACTAATAATGCATGTCCGCCAGAGAGGATAGAAATCAGGGCAAGGTCAACGACATTGCGTTGTCCCAGAATAACATGGCCAATTTCATCTTGCGCGGTTTTGAGTTGGTCCATGGCTTTTGCAGCATCTGTTTCAACTTTTTTACTCAGAGACATGTCTATGG
Organism: uncultured Algimonas sp.; assembly: GCA_964352635.1. Classification (GTDB taxonomy): domain Bacteria; phylum Pseudomonadota; class Alphaproteobacteria; order Caulobacterales; family Maricaulaceae; genus Litorimonas. The sequence goes on along the minus strand of CAYGSV010000140.1, from coordinate 4,309 downwards.
CGCTCATATTTTCTATCATTCGGTTGCGACCTTTTGGGGTCAGAGAAACAATTGTGACCTATCATGCGTATTGCAGTTAAGTCTTGCGGAATCGCCGTTAATGACGAAGCTGTGATTCAATATTAAAACACCTAATGAGCCTAGAACGAAAGTCTATGAAAAACCCATTAAATGGCGGTAAGTCGCAGTTCTCTTTACAGAACTTGATGGACGCCCTCAAACAGACCGAAGATGGAGAACGCCCCGTTGAGCGGTGGAACCCAACTAATTGCGGCGATATGGATATGGTCATTAAGGCCGACGGATCTTGGTGGCACGAAGGCTCTCGCATTACGCGCAAAGGCCTTGTGGACCTTTTCGCCTCTATTTTGCGAAAGGATGAAGACGGTGTAACGTACCTTGTTACGCCCGTTGAGAAGATCGCCATAAAGGTTGAGCGGGCCCATTTTGTCGCCACCCGTGTTGACGCCCAAGGTGAGGGAGAGGCGCAACGCCTCTTCTTCACGACCAATCTGGGCGATGTTGTAGAAGCAAGCGAAGGAAACCCCATTCGCGTTGAAACGGATTTGGAAACGATGGAGCCTGCGCCCTTTGTCACCGTTAGGGGACGATTAGAGGCTTCTCTGGCCCGTCCTGTTTTTTATGAACTCGTCGATTTGGCAGCGACCCGACAGACAGATGCAGGCGAACAACTTGGTGTTTGGGCCGGGAATATGTTTTTCCCACTAGGGCCGCCAGAGGCGCATAAAGCCTAAATGAATTGGGAAACCGCCAGCGAAGATGAGCTGTTGTCGCGATTAAGCGATGCACTTTTGCCTGTCGATATTTCTGATGGGGCCGACAAGGTTAAGCGCGAAGGGCAACGCGTTGCGGCTGTCTTGGCACTTTTGGTCAAGCGAGAGGCGGGTTGGCATGTTGTGTTGACTCAACGTCCAGAAACTATGCCCTCACACCCAGGACAGATTAGTTTCCCTGGCGGAAAGAAAGAGCCCAATGAGACGGTCGAGATTGCGGCTTTGCGCGAAACAGAAGAAGAAATTGGCGTGGGGGCGTCTGATATAACACTCATAGGTCGCCTGCCGTCTTTTGATGCGGTCAGTTCTTATCGCGTCACGCCCTTCGTTGGTTTGATGAAGCCGACAGCGAATATGATAGCCAATCCAGGAGAAGTTGAAGACATTTTCGAAGTCCCCATGTCCTTCTTGATGGATGATGCGAATCATAAGCCGCGCCATGTATTTTTTGACGGCAAGGATCACAGGCTTATAGATATGCCCTATGATACGCTCGATGGTGTGCACCGAAATATATGGGGGATGACGGCTATGATGATTTACAGGCTTTATCAACGACTTTACCTTGAGACTGTAACGCTATGAAAAGGCGTCATTTTTTATCTGGCTTAGCGATAGCACCTTTCGTGGCTTGCGCACCTAATGTTATCACGAAAACAAAGCCACGGTTTGCCGTTACGATGGATGATTTCGGTCTGAGTTTTGACAAGGTTCTATCGCCGGCAGTTCGAAATGAACGCATTTTAGAAACTTTTGCTAAGCATAACCATAAAGCGGCAGGCTTCGTCACAGGACGGTTCGTTGATAGTGTATTAGGCGGGGCCGTTGTTCAGTCTTGGTCTGATGCTAGTCATTTGATTGGCAATCACACATATAGCCACATGAACTCAAGCGAAACTCCCGCGGAAATCGTCAAGGCAGATATTCTACAGAACCATAAATTTCTTTCTGGTTTTGCGACTTATAAAAAAATCTTTCGCTTCCCCTTTTTGGCGGAAGGTGGAACGCCTGAAAAAGTTACCCTCTATCGTGATTTCTTAAAACGTGAAGGCTTTCAAAATGCGGCGGTCACGATTGATAGTATTGATTGGTACACAACCAGCCGATTAGAAAAGCGCCTTCAAGAGAATGAAAATGCAGACACAACGGCTTATCGCGATTACTATGTCAAAGCTGTCTTAGAGATGTCTCAGCATTTTCAAAATTTGGCAGAAGCGCTCGGTTATGGCTCTCTGCCGCATTCTATGTTAATGCATCATAATGTCCTGAACGGGCTCTATTTGAATGATGTTTTGAAAGCTATGAAAGCCGAAGGGTGGGATTTGATGGATGCCGCAGATGTGTTTGAGCACCCATTTTATAAGCTGGAGCCAGAAACCCCCAATCGCGGTCGCAGTCAATTATCGGTCCTCGCCCAAGAGAAGGGCTTAAATGTGTCAGGTTTTCCCCAAGCCTATAGCGGTTTTGGCGAAAAAACGATGGACGCCTTAGGTCTCTGATATACTGTGACTGTGATGACTACTCTCAATCCACAACAGTTTCCTTGGTTGAATGATAAAGCGGCTCAATCGCTCTATTCTGCATTTCCAGAAGGAAGCCTTCGCTTTGTTGGCGGATGTGTGCGTAATGCCCTCTGGGACGAAACTGTCAGCGATATAGACTTGGCCACTCAATTAGAGCCGGAGGCGGTCATGGCTGCCTTAAAAGCCGCAGATATTCGGTATGTCGAGACAGGTGTTGCCCATGGAACGGTGACGGCGGTGATTGATAGCAAGCCTTATGAAATAACGAGCCTGCGCCGTGATGTTGAAACCGATGGTCGTCGCGCGGTTGTCGCATTTACAAAAGACTGGAAAGAGGATGCCTATCGTCGCGACCTGACGTTTAATGCACTCTATGCGGATAATACGGGACAGGTGTTTGACCCTACAGGGCAAGGTTTGGACGACTTAAAAGCGCGGCGCTTGCGTTTTGTGGGTGAAGCAGACCAGCGCGTTAAAGAAGACTATCTGCGTATATTGCGATTCTTCCGTTTCTTAGCGTGGTATGGAGGGACAGCGAAAGTGGGTGCGCCGTCCTTGAAAGCGTGTCGTGAAAATCGGTCTGGATTGAAAAAACTCTCAGCGGAACGCGTTTGGTCCGAAATCAAGAAATTACTTTCAGCCAAAAATCCGAGCCGTGCGCTGCACATCATGTTGACTAATGATATTTTGCAAACACTCTTACCGGCGGCCAATAATGTTGACGGTTTGGACCAACTTTTGAAATTGGAAGCTCGCGAGGGTATCAAACCTGACCCTCTCTTGCGGCTCATGTCGATGAGTGTGCGTGAGCCGCTTCAAATGGCTTTGTTGTGTAAACGGTTAAAAATGTCGACGGCAGAAACAAAGCGGCTTCGGGCATGGGCCGATGACCCGACAATTATAAATCCTGAATTATCTGAGCGCGAACGCATGATTGCCGTTTATAAGTCGGGCAAACAGACAGCACTGGACCGTGTACGCCTTCGCGCGGCTGGGGAGGATGATACAATTCGAAGCGCCCATTGGATGGTGCTCGCAGACTTAGCAATGGGCTGGGTGCCGCCTGAATTTCCAATTACAGGTAAAGACCTCAAAGCGGCTGGTATTAAAGCTGGGCCAGATATGGGCCGTATTATGAAGGCGCTTGAGGCTTTATGGATACGGAGCGGGTTTTCAGCAGATAAAGACAAGCTGCTCATAGCATTGAAAATGCTAGGCTAGGAAAACTATTAGGATAATCATGTCGGCGCTCACACTTTATATAGGCAATTATAATTACTCCTCTTGGTCTTTGCGGCCGTGGATGGTCCTTCGCAAAGCCGAGTTACCTTTTGCAGAAGAGGTTATTGATCTGGACGTGCCGGGGTTCAAAGATAAGTTATATGCGCTATCCGATGCGGGCACTGTGCCTGTGTTACGGGTCAATGAAGACTTCATCCCTGATAGCCTCGCGATAAGCGAGTTTGCGGCCAAAGCTGTGCCAAATTTGTGGCCCAAGGATAAGGGCCAGAAACAATTGGCTCGTGATGTTGTAGAACGAATGCACACTGGGTTTGAAGCGATACGCCGTGAAGCGCCTATGAATTTGCGTCGTCGGACATCGACGAAGATGCCTCAAGCCTGTCTGGATGATGCCGCCAAAATATGTGCGATGTGGGATGATTTGTTAGGGCGGCATGACGGGCCTTATTTGTTCAATGAGTGGAGCATTGCTGATGCGTTTTACACGCCAGTGGTGACACGATTCGCGAGTTATGACCTACCGCGCACAGTACGTTCAGACACTTATATTTCTGAACTGATGAGCGATGAAGATTACCTCGAATGGGAAATGCGGGCTTTCACGGAAAGTCACATTCTTCCTGATACAGATGCGGTGAACCAATAATGTTGAAACTCGAAGACCATATTCGGACCATTCCAGACCACCCAAAGCCGGGCATCCAGTTTCGCGATATAACCCCGCTTTTGGCTAATCGTGTCGCCTTTAAC
>CAYGSV010000139.1:0-6860 GCA_964352635.1 uncultured Algimonas sp. | reverse complement strand
GCCTCTAAAAGACCCGTTTTAACAACTGCTCCATCGTCATTTTCAATACCAAAGAGTTCTTCTTCAACTCGTTCTGGCACCATAGACGCCGCATTTACGGCCTTAAATGGCCCTTCTGCACGTTTGGATTGGTTATGGATAAGGCGCGAAATAAGCTCCTTACCGCTACCCGAAGGCCCCGTAATAAGGACGCGAGAATTTGTTGCCGCTACACGCTCGATCTTTGACCTTAATTGCTGAATTTGCGCCGAGGATCCTACAAGATGCGTCTCCGTTTGCGCCCGCCCTTTTAACTCTTCATTTTCTTGCCTAAGCCGCGCATTTTCTAGAGCCCTAGAAACCGTGACGATAAGTTTTTCTGACTTAAAGGGTTTTACGATATAATCATAAGCCCCTTTACGAATGGCGGAAACAGCGGTTTCTACCGTTCCGTGACCACTAATAATAATGACAGGGATGGCGGGATAAGAAATTTTTAAATTATCAAGCAATTCGATTCCATCCATCGCACTGCCCTTGAGCCAAACATCCAAGACAATGAGCGAAGGTTGTCGTTGACGCACAGATTCAACAGCCTCTTCACTCGAGGCAGCTTGCCGCGTATTATGACCTTCATCATCAAGGATACCCGCTATCATTTCGCGAATATCATCTTCATCTTCAACAATGAGGATATCATATTTCATGAAGTCGTCCTTTCGGGAACGCCCTTATAAGAATGTTTTGGAAAACGTATTTCAACACAAGCGCCAATGCGCCCCTTTGGTGGCTCGGCTAATTTGAGCGTTCCGCCGTGATCTTCGGCAATTCGTTTTACGATCGCTAAACCTAGACCAGTACCACTGTCACGGGTCGTCACATAAGGCTCCAGCAAACGGTTCCTATCAGTACTCGGCCAACCTGGGCCGTTATCGATAATTTTAAGCGTAATGAAGTCATCTTCATCTGAGAGGCTGACCGTTATAAGCCCGTCATTTTCGCCGTCGCCAGACTTATCATGTGAACGCAGAACAGCCTCACCCGCATTTTTAAAGATGTTAGTCAGGGCTTGTGTTATCAAACGCTCATCTCCCCATATTAACGTCTTACCTGACAGCTTCTCAGTTTGTAAAAACGCGATTTCAGGGAAAGCGACACCTTGCTCAAATAAAACTTCATCAAGGAGTGTTTGAATATTGACCTCGTCAAACTCAGGTGCCGGCATTCTTGCAAATGCTGAAAACTCGTTCACCATTTGCTCTAGGCTACCGACTTGGCGAATAATCGTTTGCGTGCAATTTTTGAATGTTTGTTTATCCGACTTAATCTCTTTGGAATATTTACGCTCTAAGCGCTCTGCTGATAATTGGATTGGCGTGAGTGGGTTTTTAATCTCATGTGCGATTCTTCGCGCAACTTCTCGCCAAGCAGAATGGCGTTGTGCCGACACAAGGCGAGTCATGTCATCAAACGTCAGCACCCAACCTGTATCTTTTCTAGCCCCTTGGTAAGCAGAAACCCGCAAATCAAAATTTCTAATCAATCCGTCAATTTCAAAATTGACCTGGTCTTCGGCCGACGCATGAATGCTTTCACGCCCCTTTTTAAAAGCGGGGGCAAAAGGAGACAAAACCTCATTTATAGGCGCCCCTAAAAGCGCTCTCCCTTCAACACCCAATAAAAGTTCCGCTGATTTATTGACGAGCGTGATACGCCCTGTTTGGGTTAGGCCAATCACGCCCGCTCTCACACCAGAAAGCACCGCTTCGGAAAATTGGCGACGTTGTTCAGAAATATCATGCTCTTTAACCAAAGCATCACGTTGAGAGTTGAGCTGATAGGTCATGCGGTTAAAGGCGCTACCTAAGTCAGAAATTTCTCCCCAATCCGAGCTCACATCGACTTTTGCACTCATGTCGCCAGCCCGCACACGCTCGGCCGCTGTGATCAATCGCCCGAGTGGTTCAATGATACGGTTACCCAATAAGAGGCCTAACCAAATCGCGGCCATCAAAATGAGGACCGCTGTTTCAATAAGAGTCAAAACAAAGATAGAGCGCATTTTCGCTTGGCGTGTGTTGAAGGCTTTTAAAGACTCAGTTGCCCCTTCAATTCCTGAAATAGAGGATAGAACCTGACTGTCAGATCTCAGGGAACGCCCGACATATAAATAGACATTTGCAAAACCTGGCAGAGGAGTTAGCGCAATGAGATAATCCAAGTCATCTCGTTTCTGATAAGCGACACCGCCTTGCGAAACACTCGCGAATATTTCATCCGATGGAACGCGAAGCGTAGGCGCAAACGGGCTTTCAACACGAGTTAAAACATCACCCTGATTACTCAAGACATAGACAGAGTCTAAATCCCTGACACGCGCTTCTATTTGCAAGGCGGCTGTAAATGAAATGCGACTTTGAATGTCCTCTGGACTCGCATCAAGAGAAATTGATAACGCATTGATATCTTTTCCGAGTTCAGCTAATTCTTGATCAACATAATCATCCAAAATAGCTCTCGCTTGGGTCATGTTCTCCCTCACATCATCACCAAAAATATCGTTCAAATTTTGACTGATGAAGGACAGTGAGAAAACCCCCACAATGATAGCGGGCACAAGAGCGGCGAGACTAAAAATAAATACGAAACGCCTGTGTAAAAGCGGCGCAGTTCTTCGGCGGGCCTTTGTGAAGAGCGTCGTCCAAACACGATAGCCCAAATATAAAACCAAGACACCAATCAGGATAAGGTTAGCCCGTAAGAGATCAAAGGACTGGTCAATTTGGCTTTGTTCTTGAGAGAAAGACAGCAAAGCTCCCAATATCGTTACGAACATGGCGGTCATAAACATCACGCCAAATAAGGCTGACCGCGCGATACGAGGCGCCCGTTTTATGAAGGGCTGAATAGGGTCAATATCTCTATCGACGTCTGTTTTTCTAGGAATGATATCGGACAAAACTTGTCCCTGCTTATCCAATGGAAAAGCCTCTACCCCGTCAGATTGCAATGGTAGTATCTTATTCACACAAACCAAGCGTTACGCGCCTATCAGCGCCACCTGTCACTCTTTTACATCACTGTTGCATGAAATCAACACTGATATGCTGTTGCGTGTTCTAGGTAATGTCCAGCGATTTTAAACGTGTTCTAAGTGTGTTGCGGTGAATGCCTAATCGTTCAGCAGACTTAGCCCGATTACCCCCTGTCAGCCTCAAAGCTTCGATAATCAGCGGCTTCACAACCCACCCCAAAGCTGTCTGATAAATAGACTCTTTCAGGTCATCAGGATTGTCATTTAAGAGGCTTCGACAGGCTTCTTCGAGTTGCTTATCAAGGCGCGCTTGTCCTTCACCTTGGTTCTCTCTTGGACGGATATCTTTGGAAAATTCCTGTAAAACCATGTCGGCCGTAATAACATCATCCGAATAAAGCACAGCGAGGCGTCTCACCAAATTCTCCAATTCGCGTACATTCCCTGCCCAATTATGCCGATGTAAGATGTCCAAGGCATCAGACTCAAACCGTCGACCCAAGCCAGGCGACGCTTGAGAAAGGAAGTTTTCAGCGAGTTCATAAGTGTCTTTATCCCTAGCCGATAAAGGTGGGATTCGAATTTCGGCGACATTGATACGGAAAAGCAAATCGTCTCGGAAGTCACCCGCTTCCGCCATTTTACGAAGATCTTTGCGTGTCGCAGAGAGAACGCGGGGGCGTTTTGAAGGCGGAATAAGCTCGGCCTCTGTCATCAATGACAAAAGGCCCTCTTGTTGATGCATAGAAAGCTCAGCTATTTCATCGACATAAATATCGCCGCCATTGACCTTTTGTAGTGTGAGCGAGATATTTTCGAAATCGCTCATCCGCAAGAATGGTCTATCGGACCGGGAGCCACCATCGTGCAAAAGACGTGCTACAAGGTCTTTGCCTGTCCCAACAGCCCCTTGGATAAGGATAGGCAGATCACTATCAGAAAAGCGTGAGACGGCTCGATAAACGGGCTGCATCGCGGCACTGCGCCCGATCATCGGTAGGCGTTTTGTTTGCGATTGGCGTCCGCGGCGAGGATTAACCGACTGCCCTGCCCGTGCGACAGCATTTGTCACATCTTCAAGGTCAAAAGGTTTAGGCACATATTCGAAGACCTTATGTTGCCCAGCCTTCAGCGCTGTATTTACAGTATTATTTGCACTGATAATTATAATTGGCACTTTGGGCCTTGCCTCAATAATATCTGGGAGCGTTTCAAAAACTTCCCGTCCGCCCATCATAACATCTGTTAAGATAATATCTCCTTGCCCCGCTTGAGCCCATTTCAACAGTGTTTGCGCATTATCAGTGGCTTTGACACTATGGCCCGCACGAGTAAGCGCCTTAGACAGAACTAAACGTACGCTATCATCATCATCCGCTAGCAGAACTTCGTATTTCATTTTCGTGTCCTTCAGGCTTTGTCTTGAGGTATAGGTAGAAGTAGAGAGAAGACTGTATTCCCTGGTCGAGAGCGTACTTCGACAACGCCGCCATGTGCTGCTGCCACTTTTGAAACCAATGCCAAACCTAAACCCTGCCCATCTTTTTTAGTCGAAACAAAAGGTTGAAAGACCTGATCAATAAGGTCAGCCGGTATCCCAGGTCCATTATCGATGACTTGAATTTCAATCGGTAGACTCTGGCCCATTTTCTTCTCACTCCGCGCGGATACACCACTCCGGAATTTTGTCTTTAGCATAATATCGTCACCTGCCTCAGCCGCATTTTTTATAAGGTTAAGAACGGCTTGCATAAGTGTATCGGGATCGCCTTCGGCATGAGGAAGCGATGGGTCATAACGCTCATTGAAAATAATAGATTTATCAGCGGCTTGAATAATTGTCCGCGCTCGACGTAAAATTTCGTGAATATTGACGCGCTCCTGCGTTTCAGGATCACTGTCACCCAAAGTTTCCATGCGATCGGCTAACCGGCGAATGCGGTCAATTTCAGATGCAATGAGGTCAATAAGCGCTTGCCCCTCTTCACTCTCAACATCATCACGCAAAAGTTGTGCAGCCCCCTTTATGCCTGCTAGAGGGTTTTTCAGTTCATGTGCAATCAATCGTCCCATGCCAGAGACAACTTGTTTTCCCATAGGTTGGTTTCTTGGATGTGCATTCGCAAAGCGAACACCTATTCCAATAGCACCTTGTGTAGGGAAGGCACTCAAATGACAAAGTTGCGACTCATGCGGAGTTTGTGCAAGCCGTATTTCGCAGTCCCTTACTGTTACGGCAGAACCCTCATTAAAGGACGTCGAAATCTTATCTTTAGGGTTCTCTTTGACATCTAATACCTGCCAGAGCGAGTCTGCCCCTAAGCGACGTAATGACAGGCCTGTCCAATGTTTTGCCGCCTCATTCGCCCACATCACAGAATGATTTTCAGCATCAATTATGAAGCAGGGAAAAGGCGCATCTTCGCTAAAATGCGCGCCCAATGGTAGGTTTTTCATCAGAGTCAGCGGTGTATCAATCATGCGGCACACTCTTTGCTTTTGACGAAGGCCGCTTGCAAAGCTTGTATAATAAAAACCGTGTCTTTGCTTGATAAAACAGCGCGGCGTGTTTCATCTGAGACGTGTTGCGGAGCATGTTCCAAGTAGGCCGCAACATGTTTACGGGCCACGCGAAGGCCTTTGCGTTCACCGTAGAAGTCTAAAATATCTTGGTAGTGGTCCGTTGCGACCTTTGCTTTTTCGACATCTGACAGCTTAATCGCTTTAATCCCGTCTAAGCTTTCCGTTATATCGCCAATCAACCAAGGTCGTCCCGTCAAGGCACGCCCCAACATTACACCATCGGCACCCGATTCTTGTAACGCTCTCTCGGCGGTTGGGCTGTCTTCAATATCACCATTGACGATAACAGGAATTGAAACAGTATCTTTCACGCGCTTTACGGCGGCCCAATCGGCTTGACCTTCGTAAAACTGACAACGTGTGCGTCCATGCACAACGACCATTTTAACACCCGCTTCTTCAGCCCTTTTCGCCAGTTCAGGGGCGTTTAAGCTATCATCATCCCACCCCAAACGCATTTTGAGCGTCACGGGTAAAGACGTTGCCGCAACTGTGGCCTCCACCATCGCTAAGGCGTGATCCAAATCCCGCATAAGCGCAGAGCCCGACTGCCCGCCCACAACTTTCCGCGCAGGACAGCCCATATTAATATCGATAATATGCGCACCTGCTTCTTCACATAGAGCGGCCCCAACACCCATCCATTCGGGATTATGCCCAACGAGTTGAATAGCGAGCGGATGAATATCTTTTGAGCCAGCGGCTCGTGCAAGGCTTTCAGCCTCACCACTCGCGAGCCTATCGCCCGCGACCATTTCAGAGACAACGAGCCCCGGTTGAAATTTAGCAAGCACTTTCCGAAACGGAAGGTCTGTTACCCCAGACATTGGCGCGACTAAAACGCGAGAGCGCAGTTCGACCTTGCCGATATGAATAGGATTTGCCATGTGTGATGTCATAGGGTGCAAATACCCTATGCACAATATTTCACCATGTTATTTGAGAGCTTATGCCGCGTTCTGCCCTAATTTTAGTCGCCGCTGGAAAAGGTGAACGCGCTGGCGGCGATATTCCAAAACAATATCGTGCTGTGGCGAGACAACCTCTAATCGCCCACACCTTAAAATCACTCAAAAATGCCTTTAAATTTGATGTTTTCTGCGTTGTTGTAAGCCAAGGCGATATGCGCATTCGTGAAATACTGGCTGAATTGGAAATAGACGCCATAATTACCGATGGTGGCGACACACGCACAAATTCAGTGCGAAATGGCCTAATAGCTCTTGAGGGAGAGGCAATAGAGCATGTTTACATTCATGATGCC
>CAYGSV010000138.1:5361-6882 GCA_964352635.1 uncultured Algimonas sp. | reverse complement strand
GGTCTGTAACAGAGAACAGTAATAGCTACCAAATCGCCTATCTGAGATTATTGTCAAAATATGTGAGATAAAAAACCATATAAAGATTTTTTTATATGAATATTATTTTCTCTATGCTATTGGCCGCATATGGAACGAATGGCCGCCATATTAAAAGCTCTTGGGCATACAGATCGCCTCAGAATAGTCGTGCTTTTATCGCGTGGCGAACTGACCGTGACAGAACTGGTTCAGATATTAGAACTGTCCCAGCCACGAGTGACGCAATATATTAAATCCCTTGAGGTCGTGGGCATCATTGAACGCTTGCGTGAAGGAAGCTGGGTTTTTTCACGACTGAAACGCGGGCAAGTCGAACTCGACAGCATCATTAAAACGGTTCTGGGGGCTCTGCCAAAAGAAGACGCATTAATAGCCTCTGATGCCAAACGCCTTAAGGCTGTTCGAGAGTCGCGTAGCCGTGTTGCGGACGCCTTCTTTGCGGCTGTGGCTAATGACAACGGCCAATTAGGCAATGAGTATTTGCCTCAAGAAAAAATTGAAGCGGCTTTGTTGAAGTCTATCAATAATCGCAAATTCGACCGTATGATTGACATGGGAACTGGGACAGGGCGTATGCTTGAATTGTTCTCAGAGAACATCCGAGCCGGAGCAGGGGTTGATTCTAACCCTGATATGTTAAAGGTGGCACGCCATAAATTAGCCGCGGATAGCTTCGGTCATATCTCTGTGCAACAAGGGGATCTGCTGCAAACGCCTTTCCGCGATAGCTCTGCTGACTTAGTGACATTGCACCAAGTTTTGCATTATTTAGATGACCCAAGAGAGGCCATTATGGAAGCGTCTCGTTTGCTCACAAAAGGGGGCGAACTAATCATCGTTGATTTTGAAACGCATGATGAAGACCGTTTTCGTGATGAATATGCTCATCGTCGTTTGGGGTTTTCAAATGAAGATATGCAGGAGTGGTCTAAGGCGGCCTCACTTGATCTTGAAAATCTTGAACGGGTTTCAAACCCCAACAGTCCAACCGTAATGATTTGGAAAGCTAGAAAAGCATCATGAAATCAATCTTACCAAAACGCGATCCGAATGAAGCCATTGGCGCCATTGCGCGTGCAGCAAATAGCTCCGCTAAAGAAGCCCTAACTGGCGATGTGCGTGTAAGCTATGAGTTTTTCCCGCCGAAGAATGAAGAGATGGAAAACCGCCTTTGGGCCGCCATTCAAAAGTTAGAGCCGCTAAATCCTGATTTTGTTTCTGTTACCTATGGGGCAGGGGGCTCGACGCGTGAGCGAACACATAAAGCCGTCAGCCGTATGGTGAATGAAACGTCTTTCAAGCCCGCGGCGCATTTGACCTGCGTTGGGTCGAGCCGTGAAGAGATTGATGAAATCGTCCAAGAGTATTGGGACGCGGGCGTTCGACATATCGTGGCATTACGGGGCGACCCGCAAGACGGGATAAATGCAAAATATGTCCCAACGGAAGGCGGTTATGCCTATGCGTCTGACTTGGTTG
>CAYGSV010000138.1:0-5351 GCA_964352635.1 uncultured Algimonas sp. | reverse complement strand
CAGTCGGCGCCTATCCAGAACTGCATCCAGAGAGTGGCGACTGGCGAGCAGAGATTGATAATCTAAAGCGTAAAGTCGATGCGGGGGCAACACGCGCCATCACACAGTTTTTTTTCTCGCCTGACGTTTTTTGGCGCTTTCAAGACCGCGTCCTAGATGCAGGTATTGATATTCCAATTATCCCGGGCATGATGTTACAACCGAACTTTAAAGGTCTCACTCGTATGTCGAAAATGTGCGGTGTTTGTGTGCCTGATTGGTATGCTGAATTGTTTGAGGGCCTTGATAATGATGCCCAAACGCGAGAGTTATTGACCTCTTCATTGGCAGCAGAACTGACGGCGGAGCTTCATGATCGCGGTGTAAGGGATTTCCACCTTTATACGCTCAACAAAGCAGAGATGGCTCTGGCCGTTTCGCGTATTTTGGGTCTTCACCACCGCAAGTCAATCAGCGCCTAGCGTGCTTCACGATAAATTTTAGCGCTATTTGAGTTCAGTCGTTGAAATTTATCTTAACCGCCTTTATCGCGGCGTCATGACCTCTCGGGCTGACAATTCTATTTTATGAGTGTTTGGCAATCCATATTAAGTGGCGCGGCCCAGATATTTGGTCCGCCTGCAACCTCTGATAATAAGGGGGAAGCGGGGCCTATTGAGCAGACCGATTTGGTTGTTGCCCTCGTGGCCCTAGGCGCAAAAATGGCGAAAGCCGATGGTCAAGTCAGGGTTGAAGATATTCGAGCGTTTCGACAAGTCTTCCAACCAGAGCCGTCTTCTGAAACCCAAGTTGCGCGGTTCTTTGATCTGGCCCGCCAAACGACGCTAGGGTTTGAACGATACGCCAAAATAGTTGCCAAACATTTCCGCGCAAAACCCGCCGCCTTAGAAGATGTCTTGGATGGACTTTTTCACATCGCCTTGGCCGACGGTATTGTCACCCATGAGGAGTATGCTTTCCTTGAGCGCGTTAGCGATATTTTCGGGTTTTCGGACAGGGAATATGACCGTATCCGCTCTTCTAACCTCGGCATTGATCCAAAAAACCCTTATCTCATCTTAGGGGTTGATGAAGATATTTCAGACGAGGGGCTTAAAAAAGCGTATCGCCGCATGGCGGCGGCGAACCATCCTGACCGACTCGTTGCTCGAGGTGCGCCGCGAGAGCTCATGGGGTTAGCCAATCATAAAATGGCCGTCATCAACAAAGCCTATGCTGATATTGTCGCTCACCGTGCAAAACAGCCGCTAAAAGGGCGTGGATTGCCTCAAAGATAGCCTAAAAAGACGCCTTACAGAAATGATAAGGTCTAAGCCTTGACGAAAACCGTAAATAACACGACATTAGTGTCGAGGTATCACTATGAGTAACACATATAAGCTAAATGGAAGTTTGAGCGGACCAGGCGGATGGCTTGGCTCTTTGTCACGTATTTTGTTTGTCAGCGTCGCCGCGATTGGTGGGCTCTTTATGCTCGTCTTCTCAGCCGCTTTCGCATTTTTTGTTGTTGCAGGAATTGCTATAGTTGGCCTCGTAGCCTTTGCATTCTTTTGGGCACGGGCGAAGATATTCGGTAAACCCTTTGGCCCAAAAGCGCATTTTGAAGCGCAAGCCAAAAAAATGCAGGCGGAGTTTGGGTCGCAGTTCCAAACATCGGAATCCGAGAATGGCCCAATCATTGATGCAATGCATACGCCAGATGGCTGGAGTGTTGACGATTAATCTTTGAGGCTTGTTATCATTTGCCTCCTCTTATCATTTGACGCTTGTTATCATTTGACTGGGGCGGTCAGCTTGATAAGCGATTGGGCCTATGCGCCCTTTAGATTTTCTTATCTTAATGCTTTGCTGCCTCGGGTGGGGTGGTAATTTTGTGGTCAGTGCTTGGGCGCTTGGTAATAATCCTATACCGCCCTTCATGTTGGCCTCGGTTCGGGCTGCTATTGTTCTGATTTGTATGGCTGTGTTCTTGTTTCGGCCTCTACCTAAAAAATTCGGCACTCTGCTTTGTGTATGTTTCGCAGTCGGCGCTATCCATCTAGGGTTCCTCTATACAGGGCTACAAACGGCCCCGGCATCGGGCAGTTCTATTGTTTCGCAAATGCTAATACCCATGGCGACTTTGTTGTCTGTTGTGTTTCTAAAAGAGCGGATTGGTTGGGTGAGGGGGCTCGCAATTGTAGCAGCCTTTTTTGGGGTCTGTTTTATGGTGTTCGAACGCGAAGCGCTTAGTTTTGATATTGGGTTGATTTATATTTTCATGGCCTATGTTTCCCTCGCTGTGGGGAGCGTATTGATGAAAAAGGTCGGAGATATAGATTGGCGTGTCTATGTCGCGTGGATGGCTGTGACTGTTCTTATCACTTGCGGACTAGCGTCTTTGTTCTTCGAGACGGGACAAGGTGAGGTCTTAAAAACTAGCTCAATGCCTTTATTCATTGCCGCTATTTATGCCGCTATCATTGTCAGTATCTTCTCTCATGGGCAGTATTTTCGACTTTTACAGACCTATGATGTTTCCGTTGTTGTGCCTCTCACTTTAATGGTCACAGTTTGGGCGACGGTGCTAGGCGTCCTATTTTTGGACGAAACGCTTCATATGCGCTATATCATTGGTGGTGCGATAATTTTGCCGTGTGTGTATATCATTGCACGCCGCCAACATCATCGTGAAGCTGTACCGGAGGTGATAGAATGACCAACAAGACGAATGAAACGGACGCATCAGTCGAGGGTTACTTGTCGGGAATTGCCCCAGAGCAAAAACAATCAGACTGTCGCAAGATTGCTGAGTTGATGGGGCGACTATCTGGGAAGCCACCAAAAATGTGGGGGCCATCTATGGTCGGGTTCGGAAGCTACCACTATAAATATGAAAGCGGACGAGAAGGTGATTTCCTACGAACCGGTTTTGCGGCGCGAGCGCAAAATATCTCAATTTATATCATGCCAGGTTATCAAGATTTTGATGATGAATTATCGCGATTGGGCAAACATAAAATTGGAAAATCTTGCCTCTATATAAAGCGGCTATCTGATGTTGACGAAGACGTCTTAGAAGAAATGCTCGCAAAAGGTCTCAGGCTTTTGGCAGAGAAATACCCTGAATGATTATTGATACTAACTATAGCAGTCCGAATTTTGACGATCGGACACTCCCTATCTCAATGCTCGTTTTACATTACACGGGTATGCAAACAGGTGAAGCGGCAAGAGAGCGATTATGTAATCCCGAAGCTAAAGTTAGCGCGCATTACCTCGTTTATGAGGATGGACGCGTGCAGCAATTAGTCAACGAAAATCAACGTGCTTGGCATGCAGGCGTTGGAAATTGGCGAGGTGTAACGAATATAAACTCTGCCTCCATCGGTGTCGAAATCGTCAATGGGGGCCATGACTTTCCAAATGAGATCGGCTTGCCGTCTTACCCTGATGCACAGATCAATGCAGTTATCGCCTTATGTCACGCCATAACAGAACGTCATGGCATTAAGCCATGGAATGTAATTGGGCATTCCGACCTTGCGCCTGACCGTAAGCAAGACCCCGGCGAGCATTTCCCTTGGGGTGGATTAGCCGCCGCAGGATTAGGGCTGTGGTGCGAAGATGAGGAAGACCCCGATAAGCGCGTTTTATTTGAGTGTGGAGATAGAGACCGAGGTGTCTCAATTATGCAACAAGGTCTTTCACAAATCGGATATAACATCGCTGTTACAGGCGAGTTTGATCAAGAAACGCTAGATGTGATGATAGCGTTTCAACGGCATTGGCGTCAGAGCGATATTTCAGGCTTGATTGATATGGAATGTCTGCAACGTGTCGGCGCCCTCGTTAGGCAGTTGCCATAAACGCGTTTGAGGCTTAAAAGCCGTTCTGCCAGAGGGTTGGACAATCGCGGCGCGCAAGCGGTGAGGAAAGTCCGGGCTCCACTGTAACAGGATGCTGGTTAACGGCCAGCCGGGGTAACCCGAGGGAAAGTGCCACAGAGAGAAGACTACCTAAGTAGATATTTTTAATATCAACTGGGAAAAGCTGAAAGGGTGCGGTAAGAGCGCACCGCGGGTTTGGTAACAAACGCGGCAAGGTAAACCCCATCCGGAGCAAAACCAAATAGGAACGGTACACCCCGTTACAGGGGCCGTTCGGGTTGGTTGCAGGAGGCGTTTGGTAACAAACGTCCTAGATGAATGATTGTCGATGTAAGGTTTTTTGTGAACCTTTCGGAACAAAACCCGGCTTACAGACCCTCTGGCTATTTATTCTCCGCGGAAGACAATTCGTTTTGTGTTGCTTTCGGATATAACGGGTTGGCCGTTGACTGTTTTTGGAGAGTAGCGCGCGCGAGTAATTGTATTAATCGCAGCCTCTTCGAATGAGCTTGCATATCGGCCATCATATTCAGTCTCGATGACCTTTACATTGGCGGGCTTTCCATCTGTCCCAATGTCATATTCTACCACGACAACATTATTAATATAGATATTGTTACGTTCAGCTTTGCGTGGGTAGTTAGAAGAGAGTTTATTTTGAAGTTCAGCCTCAACGATTATATCTTGAGGAACAGCTTCGGGTTTTGTTTCTGGGACAATAGTTGGGGCCTCTACGACCTTTGTAGTTTCTACCTCAATAACGGGCTCTAAAGTAATGTTGCCTTGAGGCTGTATAGTTTCAGCTATCGTTATGGGAGACAAAACGACGTCTTTCACGGTCGCTGTTTCTATGAGTGGTTCAATAGCGACGGGCTCTGTCACTGTTACGGCGGCCATTTTTATGGCTTCCTCACGCTCCGTAATAGCTTTATTCAGTTGATTAATAAAGGGGCCTGAAATGTCAGAATTATTAGGCAGATCATATAATGATTTAAATTCTGAGATCGCAGAATTAGTCGAGTCAGATAATTGACCGTCCACGGCGTCGTAGTAAAAACCCAATTGCGAGAGCTTATTTTGAACATCCATTGTCAGTTCAGGATAGTTCGTCGCCGCCGCTGGTTTTGTTTCTATGGACTTAGGCTCAGCTTTTAAAACAGGAGCGGCTGTCTTTATTTCCTCAATCTTAAGCTCGGCAGTCTTGATGACAGGCTCAGGTTTAACGGAAGGTGTGGCGATGGGCGTTGCGCTTGTGTTGGCGGTCTTAACCTCCACTTCAACGGGCTTTTTTACAGTTTCTTTTGTCTCCTCCGCCGTAGGGGTTTTCGCGACAGTTGACTTAGTGGGGGTGGCCGAAAGCGGCTCTTCGAGTTCGAGCTTAGCGTCTTGAATTATTGCTTTCACAGAAGCCTCATACTGTGGAGTGCTAGAATCACTTGTTTCTGGAGTTGTCGGAAGCGTTATCCTTGCATCAACTTCAGT
>CAYGSV010000137.1:0-6940 GCA_964352635.1 uncultured Algimonas sp. | reverse complement strand
ACTTTATTGTCGGCTTCCCGGGTGAGACCAAACAGATTTCCAACAGACGATGAAATGTGTCGAAGAAATTGGTTATGGTAGTTCGTTCTCGTTCAAATATTCTGTTCGCCCCGGCACACCCGGCGCTGGCCTCCCACGTCAAGTGCCAGAAGACGTGAAACAAGACCGCCTCGTGCGTTTACAAGAATTGCTTTATAAACAGCAGCACGACTTCAACCGCTCATTAATTGGCAAAACATTGGATGTCTTAGTCGAAGGCAAGGGCCGTAAAGGCGGACAGCTCTTCGGACGCGGCCCTTACCTCCAAGGCACACATTTTGACGGCCCAGAAAGCCTCATCGGCCAAATCGTCAAAGTAAAGATGACAGATGCGGGACGAAATAGTTTAGTTGGGGAGTGGGTAGAGTAAGGCAAACCATAGAAATCTATACGCGTGTATTGACTTAATGCACTAAATTATCAAAGTGACATTATGTTCAATAATTTTTTCAAGCCTGCCATTATATTGCTCTCAGCAACATTAGTTTTGTTCTTGACAGTCCCTGTTGAGGCAGGAGAAATTACGCGTCCCAACAGTCAATCTGATTTTGAATGGAAAAGCACCGAGTGTTTGAAACCAACACCGCCGCCTATCTCCTCCAACCAATCTTCGAGTGATCGTTTGACGAAATATGCGCTTGATATCGAGCTTTATATTGATTGTCTTCAGCGTGAGGCCCAGCGTGATTTTGATAAGTCCCAAATCGCGATGCAAGACGCCGTACAAGATGAGCTTGAGAGACAAACCCGAATGATGGACGAAATGATGCGCCAAGCCGCAAAGACGATGCGCTAAGCTTGGGGTTTACCTACCCTTCGCGTTCGTGTCGCCTGCGCCACTCTTTTGAATAAACCGACTCTTCGGTATATTTTCGATTCAGCGCCTTCGCTCTTGCCTCAGCCTCCTCTTCCGTTTCGGCACGAATATGCGCCGTGTTGGGCATCGCGCTCCGTTGATAAGGAATGACCTGCACTATCGGCGTACCTGCAGGCAGATAGATTTCTGGGGCTTGCGCGTTCCACAAAAAGGGAACATTCACGGGCACATCCAAGGCATCGCAATCAACGGCGCCATTAAACGCCAGAAACGGTAATTCAAAATGGTTGATGGGGTGGATAAAGCTTGCCGACCACCCTTTGGGCAGTGTTACCCGCCAAGGATTTATAAATTTTAGCGGCGAGCGTCCGAAAAAGGGAGGCTTGTCGGCTCCGATTTGGTCTGGATGATGGCCTTCAATCGGTTGAAAGGGCACATCTTCGGGCCATTGAAATTGAAGTTGCCCCGTTGACATATCTTGCACCGCACGCACATCAAAAGGCAGAGGGATTATCCATCCCAGAGACATAATATCAGCAACAGGGAGGCACGCCCGAACTGTCAGTCCTGGTAATCCATGTTCATCAGCCATTCCCATTTCTCGGGGTAAGTCGCGAAACCAATCCGGAAGAAACTTGGCGGCACGTTCAGGCTTAGGGATTTTACCGTCTAATTCAGGCGGGCAAAGGAAGGAAAACTCTGTCACCCTTACAACTCAATATAGATGGGTAACGAAAAATACATTTATATTTCTTTTTCTAATTCTGCACTCAGAACTCTTTCAATCGGCCTATCAGACAACCTTAGTTTTTGATTTGACTTCAATTCCTTAAGCAAACTCACAGCATTCGCCCTGTGATCGTCGGCTTTATAATGGTCTTTAATACGACTGAGTTTAAAATATGAAATCATTAAGTCTCGTTTGTGGCCAATATCTTCTGAGAACTGGCTCGCCAAAGCATTCCTAATATCTAAACCTGAATAATAATGTATTTGAGCTAAATGAATATTGTTATCTTGTCGCTCGACATCGCCTAATTTATTATAGCTTAGCGATAGTGTACGCTGGAATTCGGAATTAAAAAGCTCGCCAGGATTCGCTTCACGAATAACGCCTAAGCTTTTCTGATAGTGTCGTCTTGCATTCGAAACATTGCTCATAAGCCTTTCAATATCACCTAACTTTAAGTGGCTTATTGCTACATCATAGAAGCTTATATCACCGTTGTTAGCTCTTACTAATAGGTCTTCTCGTATTTTTAATGCCTCCAAATAATACTCCCTAGATTTTGAGTAGCGTTTCCTAAGGCGATAGATATCTCCGATGTTATTGTGACTTGCTGATAGATAGCGAAGATATTTTAAACCTGACTCATCATTATCATTGTCAATCATGGATTCTGAAACAACGAAGGCCTTTTGATAATTTGACTCTGCAGCATCCAAATTGCCTTCTGAAACAAGTAAATCGCCACGAAGGTTTAATATGTCAAACATTAGTTTTTGGTACAACTTGCTTTCAGGTTCATTATTTAAAAGAATTCGCAGTTTAGACTCGCTATCTACAAAATAACGTATCGCTCTATCATTATCTTGTTTCAAGAAAGCAACTTCAGCCATAAGCGTATAATATACTGCTTGTGCATATTGCGTTTCAAACAGCGCCTTATTCTCAACTAAAACCTGCCCTGCTTTCGTATGATTTCGATCCCTTTTGTATAATCGGACTAAATTTACAACATCCCACGACTCGCCTTCGTCCCCTTTCAAGGCCTTACTATAAGCGTCAATTGAAAGCTCTGTATTTAAGTAAAACGCTTTTTGCCCCAAATCCCTCCAGCCCAGGGAAGAGGGCGCTATAGATATAACCTTCTCTAACTGCCTCAAGGCGTCTTGTCTGTTTTCTGGGTCTAAGACCAAAGTTAACGCAGCTCTTTGTTGGGCACTATAGACAAAGCTCTCTACATACTCTTTTTTAGTGGGGTCAGTTTTTTTAGGAAAGCCAGAGATTGGTTCTGTTAAAAAAATACAATTTAGGGCCCTTTTAAATTCATCAATATTGTATTCTGAATTTACGGCTTCTCCTTTTTTTAATTCAAAGCTCTTAGTTAAATTATCACAGGTTTGGTTTGGATTAACAACTACATCAGTAGAGGTAGGAAAAACATAAGAAACGGGTAACAATTCAAAGAATGAAATCGTGCCGCTGATCGTTGCTAATACGCCTAAAAAGCCATAAAATTTTATCGTCCTGTTCTTCATTGAGCGAAGAGTCAAGAGACTCTTAAGTTGCTTAATATAATTAGCACTTGAGAGCCAGCCGACAGACTGTTCGGTATCGCAATTTTCTACTTTTTCCATAGTCCCCTCGAATAAACTATAGTAAACCCCTTACCAGCAGACAAGGTTTACGTGTAACTTACCATATCTAATAAACCGAAAACGATACAAGCAACTCGTTCCCCATTTAATATATTATAGCATAAATCTTCTCGCCTTTTTCAATTGTCTTGCTATTGAGGGTTAATGAGCAAACAAACTGATATTCTTGAATTTAATGATGCTGATTTAGTCAGGCGATTATGTGGACCAAATCATGCCAACCTCGCCCTAATCGAAGAAGCCTTTGGTGTTTACATCGAAGCCCCAGGCAGCGCCGTCCATGTGAATGGCGATACGCCGAGCCGTGCACGGTCTGGCGAGCTAATCAAAGAGATTTACCAACGCCTTGAACGGGGCTGGCCATGTGGCCCGTCTGATATACGCGCCCTTATACGCGCAATGGGGAAAGGCAAAGTCAAAGCGGCCAGTGTTGAGGCCATCATCCCTTTCCCGCGCCGCTCTCCGATTGTGCCAAAAACACCGCGGCAGGAAAAATTCATCCATGCTATGCGCGATGACACTATCAGCTTTGGTGTTGGCCCTGCGGGTACGGGTAAGACCTTTCTGGCTACCGCTTATGGCGCGTCCCTTTTGGCGCGGGGTGAAGTCGCGCGGTTCATCGCCTGCCGCCCTGCCGTCGAAGCGGGTGAAAGCCTTGTGTTCTTGACCCGCGATTAGAACGAAAAAGTCGATCCTTATATGCAACCCATCTGGGATGCTCTTCATATGGTTTTAGGCCGTGACGAAGTTGATCGTCGCAAAGCGGCGGGCGATATCGAAGTCGCCCCCCTCGCCTTTATGCGGGGGCGGACATTATCGGATGCGTTTGTTGTGATCGATGAAGCGCAAAACGCGACTATTCCGCAAATGAAGATGGTGCTGACACGATTGGGCGAACGCGCAAAATATGCCGTGACGGGTGACCCGAGCCAATCTGACTTGCCTTATAATCAAACCTCTGGTTTGGCCCATGCGCTCTCTATTTTGGATAATATAAAAGGCATTTCGCAGATTAAGTTTTTGGCCTCTGACGTTGTTCGACATCCGCTCGTTGGAAAAATTGTCAATGCTTATGAGAAAGACGCCAAAGGAAATTCTAAGACGGGTAGTGACACCTAAAACTAAATGATAGCCTTCGCCTTTAATATCGATATTGTCCGCCAGTCCGAAAATTGGCCTGAAAATGATGAGCTTATAAAGCGCGCTATAGGGGCGGCCATGTCTGTGCTCAATGAACCGCGCCTCGGAGAATTATCGGTTGCTTTGTCGGACGACGCGCAGGTGCAAACCCTGAACCAGAAATATCGCGATAAGGACAAGCCCACAAATGTTCTCTCCTTTCCTATCCCTGCACCCGCGCCGCTTTTGGGCGATATTGTCTTAGCTTATGAAACGGTTGAAAAAGAAGCGAAAGACAAGTGCATATCATTCGAAAACCACATGACCCATTTGCTTGTTCATGGTTTTTTACACCTTCAAGGCTATGACCATAAAACTGATGAAGAGGCTTCCACAATGGAGGCTTTAGAGATAAAGGCCCTCGCGGCTTTGGACATTGATAATCCATATATAAGTTGACAGCCCCAGTGAAAATAACGAGTTTCAAACCGCTATGAGCGATACATCTTCTGAACCCAGCTTTTTGGGAAAATTATTTGGACGGTCCAGTGAGGACACACCTCAAGATACGACCTCCGAAAGCCTGTCCGAAAAGACATCCGCCGCCCAAGAAATGATGATGAGCGCCGCAGAGCGCTTTCATCTTTTACGCGTCGAAGATGTCATGGTGCCGCGCGCGAATATTGTCGCGGCAGATAACACAGCGACGCTCACAGAACTTTCGCAGGCCTTTAAAGAAGCGGGTCATTCTCGCCTCCCCGTGTATAAAGAAAGCTTAGATGATCCCGTCGGCATGGTACATATTAAAGACCTTCTGCCCTATCTGATGTTAGATGCTAAAGGACGCACGGGCAAAACTTATCCCAACAGAAAAGTGCTGCAATATATTCGGCGTGAGGTCCTTTATGTTCCACCGTCTATGTTGGCGCAGGACCTGTTGAGGCGCATGCAGTTTCGCCGTATTCATATGGCGATTGTTGTCGATGAATATGGTGGAACGGACGGCCTTGTAACAATCGAAGACCTGATTGAACCTATCGTTGGCGACATTGACGATGAGCATGATGAGCTTGTCCCCGAAGTCCAGATTGTCACGGGCAAAGGAGGGCGGTCTGTTTGGGAGGCGGATGCGCGCATTTCAATTGAGGATTTTGAAAAAACTGTGGGTCGAGAGTTTGCGACGCCTGACCAAGAAGAAGATGTGGATACACTTGGTGGATTGATTTTCACAATGGCAGGACGTGTGCCTGAACGAGGTGAGATTATTAAACATGCAGATGGATTAGAATTTGAAATTATCGATGCCGATCCCAGACGCTTGAAACGCTTACGCATCGCGGATACGCGTAGCGATAAAAAGATACATAAATCAGATCAGTCCGAGTCAATGCCTGCCCCCATTATTCCGCAGACTTAAGTCTTGCCAATGCGTCTGGCTATTCCCTCTTTTTTATTACGCAGTAACGGTTGGTCAGGCCGATTAACGGGTTTTGCGATTGGTGGGTTTTGTGTATTGGGGCAGGCCCCTTTTCATCTTTGGGGTTTCTCCCTTTTAGGCTTTGCTCTGTTTTATTTGCGACTGCGCGACATTCAAGATGCGAACAAGCCGTTAAAGTCAGGGTTTTGGTCTGCCTTTTGGTTTGGTTTAGGTTATTTTGGTGTCAGCGTTTTTTGGATGGGCTCCGCCTTTATTGCACGTGGCCCAGAGTTTATTCCCGTGATGCCGCCTATGGTTTTTGGGCTCGCCGCGCTTTTATCCCTTTTCTGGGCTTTAGCAGGGGCCGCCTTTGTCAAGGCCAAGCTCATAGATAAATGGGCTCCCGCCGGATTTGTGTCTCTTTATATGGTGGCCGAATTTGCACGCGGTCACGCCTTTGGCGGACTGCCTTGGAACCTCCCCGGTTATATTTTTCCAGCCGGGAGCCTTCCATCACAAGCGGCCTCTGTTGGAACAATATACGGATTGACCTTTATCTTTTTTATCGTGGCTGTGGCCCTCGCGCACATTTTTATATCGCGAAATAAGGTCGTTCCAGCGCTTATATCAGCCGCCCTTATTGCCTCGCTTTATGGTTTTGGCGCCTATCGGTTATCTGATTCCGAGTTGGAGTTCCAAGAGAATGTAAAGCTCCGCATTGTCGCCGTCCCATTTGATCAAGCGGATAAATTTCATCCCGACAAAAGCATTGATATCGTCAATCAGTTCATTATGGAAAGCGTGCAAGATACAATCCCTTCCCAAGGCTATGAAGGCCCCCTCAAAGATATCACTCATATCATTTGGCCAGAAGGCGCTGTTTCTGGTTTGGCGATGGATAATGAATATCTCTTGGGCGTCATGGGATACGGGCTTGCCGCGCGGCTTGACAGCAACCTTCCCGTTTGGCTGTTTAATTCCCTAAGGCTAGAGCAGCGCCCCAACCCAAACGGCGGAACACCGATCGATGATTATTATAATAGTTCCGTTGCCGTTACCTTTGATGACAAAGGCATCCCCGCTGTAGCATCTTATAATGATAAAGCCCGACTTGTGCCTTTTGGAGAGTTCATTCCTTTTGGTAAATTCATGGAGATGAAAAACGT
>CAYGSV010000136.1:3562-7038 GCA_964352635.1 uncultured Algimonas sp. | reverse complement strand
CTATTCCAAGCGTGGCCCAGAACCTGAATGTTCAAGACGCGGCGTCTAACCTGCTGCTGATTAATCAGAACACAGCCAATATCACAGCCAACCGCGCGGATATTGCGATTAACAGTTCTCGTATTGATCAAGCCTTTGTTCAAATCGGTCAGAATGCCGATGGTATCCTATCTAATGCCGTCAAGCTTGACGACCTAGAGCAAGGCCTCGCCGCTGTGGCGGCCCTGCCCGATATGTATCTCTCACCGAATGCAAAATGGTCTGCGGCAGGGGGCTTTGCCGCCTATGGCGATAAAGTCGGCTTCGGTGGAACGCTTGCGATTAGAGGCAATGATAATTGGAGCTTTGGCGGCTCCGTCGGCCTCGGCGGCGAGCAAGCCACAGGTAAAGTCCAAGTCCGTTACGAAGGCTTTTAGTCCATCAGCTTATTCTTAGACAACGCCTAACTGAATTTGGGCGTTGTCTGCTTTGGGCGTTATTTTTTCTTCAGCGTAAGCAGAATAATGCGTTGATTATTTGATCTCACTTAATGTCCTAATGCGCTGCCCTTAGTGGCATAATCAGTGGTGGCATAATTAGTTTTTAGAAGATATTCAGAAATTAACGGCTCTAGGTTTCGGCTTCCAACATAATTAGCTCGGTCAGCCTGTGTTTTTATACCTAGCGCGTTCAGTTGCGAGCTTGTGCGTTCAATCCAATCTTTATCATTTGCTTTTCTCGCGCAGGCATTAACAATCAAGTTAGAACTCGTCGAATATTTTGAATAAGCTTTTAAACATGTTTCGAGGAGGTCTTTTGTCTCCGAATTTATCAAAGCATAAGCAGCATCGATGCTGTAAACTGAACCGTCCTCATCCTTATGAAATCGTTTTACGCGATCAGATAAATCTTTCGCTTTTTCCCAGTTACCGAGCGTAAATCCCGTATGCATAGCAGCTACTAATGTTACGACAGCATGGGAATTATATTTCGAGTCTGCTACGGATATGACGCTTTCTAATGTGTCAGGTAAAAAGTCATCTTTTTGTGCTTCATAATCCATTTTGGCGATAACCATTTCTGCACTATTGACCCAATCATCTCCAACCGCCTCTAAAATCTCAGACGCTTTTTCAAACGGTGCATTGCTTGCAAGGCCTGTATAGCTCCTCGCCTGTTCAAGGTAGCTCGCCATTAACCCTCCATAATTATCTAAAGGGGCTTGAGCGGTTTCCATAGACCTCTCTAAGCAATCGACAGCAACTTCATTGTCTTTGTCCTTATCGGTAGCAAAAGAGTCGTACATCAGAACCAAACATCGAAAATTATTTCTATTCGTTTCGTTTGGCCATTCAGATGTGAGCGCTTTTCGCGCTATTATCCCATAGGGCTTTACAACTGTATTTACGGATTTAAGAGTTTCAAAATATAAGTCTTCTTGGGGGGCATTTAGAGGCAGTGTAATTTGGTCAAAGCTGACTTGTGACTTTGGTATTTCAGATGTCACAGTCAGACTAACATTATACTGCATATCATTTTGTAATAACAAATAATCGAGCACATAAGTGGGAGCGTAATCCTTTCCACATAAAGGCTCTGATACAACATAATTAAAGCTCGTATGTTGGGAAACCGACGATCGAATAGTGCGGTCGAGATAGGTTTGTATTTCTGAAACAGATCCCGAATTTCTCACGATAATATTCGGGCGAAGCGTTGAGCACTGACTTAACTTGGTTTTAGACGAAAAAGATTGAAAAAGAGACGGTGTCATTAAACCCGCTACAAAAAGACTTCCTCCGAAAGCGGAGGCGAAAAGTATTTTTCTTGGATTGAAAACAGGCGTTACAGTTTTTTTAATGGGGCCTTTCTCTTGGACTTTAACTTGATAACTCGCCCTTGGTATCAGCAATTCATAGTCATCCGACATCGCGTTGAATTTTTTTAAATTAGCCCGCAGCCTATGCATTTCAACGCGCACAATACTATCAGATGTGGCGTCAAAGTCTTTGGAACGCCCTAATATATCGACCGCAATTTTATATTGCGTAATGTCGGTATGACGTTGGAGCGCCGACTCAGTCAGTAAAAACTCAAATAATTTCTCTTGCCGCTGTGATTGTCCGAGGCAGCCAGACAGTTTAATCGCTTGAATAACGGGTTGCGTTTCAAAGATTTTTGTCGCTTTTACATCTGACTTCATGAAGTCAACATATTGATATAATTTAGAAAAGACAAATCCTTAACAAGTTTGTAACAAATTAAAACGCATTTGAACTTATATAATGTTGTGACGTCTGTCAGTTTTAACGTGGATTTGGGAGTAGCAGTTATGTGGCTGCACGAAAGCGGGGGCTTTCGTATTCTGAATGACTGATAAGCCAGTGCCCCGGCTTTGACCGTCTTCTACGGAATTACTCCTAAACCCAACTCACTCACATTTACCCCCCAATACGGCCTTGTAGTCGGACGACGGCGGCGTCGCCTGATAATGCGCCTGATAGACCGACGGACCATTTATCAGATTTGGAGCCGCGCATTTGTATGCCGCCGCCAAAGCCTGTTTCAGACCCGCCGTAACCATCATCATAAAGGGCGAGGCCACCCGCAATGGACCATGTCTCATCTGAACCAAGATAAAGATCTGGGATGGACGCCAGCGCCGCAGAGCCATTGCGCAGGTCATTAATCGCCTGCGTGTTCCCAAGGATAGCCTCAGAGTTCGCTTGTATCGCAGTGGTGTTCGACGCAATCGCAATCGCATTGCCCGAGATACGCTCAGAGTTCGCCGAGATGTTCGCTGTATTCACGGCGATATTACTCGCATTCACCTCGACCGTTTCTGCCACGATGGAATTAGCCACAATCGACACAGCGGATGTTTCTTTGACCGTGCTTAGGTTCGTACCAATGACATCAGAGGAGACCGTTTGCGCATTAGACGCGACATCTGTTTCAGAAATAATCGCTTCCCCGCGATTGTGACTATCAACGACAGAGAACTCACCACTTTCACTCACTGCAATATGAGACGCTTCGGCGACAGGCTCTGATGTCGCTATGGTTTCTGCCGCCACTGACTTAGTTGTGGTTGGAGCACTTGCATCGGATGTTGCCGCAGTCGATTTCACTGTGCCTGTCGTCTCAGCAGAAGCTGTCGGTGTTGGTGCCGCTTCACTAGCTTGCGCCGTTGCAGACGTAGGGCCGACGCCTTCTAGGGCTGTCACACGCGCTTCCAACGCACCGCCATCAGAGGCGAGGTTACCATTCGCATCTGTTGTGACGATACCGTCAATCGCACCTTGTCGAGCGAGTGATGTGGCCGAGGTAATGCCTGGTAAAACATAAGTCGTTGCCACCGTACCAAACATCATTTGATTAGCGAGTGTCGTTGTCGCGCCAAAGCCAATGGCGGTTGATGCTGTTTGTTCAGCGTCAGCATCACGACCGAGCGCCAATGAATTGATCCCGCTTGCGCCTGCGCCTCGACCTATGGC
>CAYGSV010000136.1:1773-3552 GCA_964352635.1 uncultured Algimonas sp. | reverse complement strand
ACCTATGGCTGTAGCGCTTGTTCCACTGGCATCGGCTTGAAGGCCGAGCGCGGTACTTCCTTGCGCTGTCGCCGTTGACTGAAGACCCGCCGCCAAAGAAAAGGCTCCAGAGGCCTCAGCATCTCGACCAATGGCCGCCGCACCTTGCCCGCCTGCATTCGCCCGAATACCAATCGCGGTTGCTTGTGCACCAGAAGACACGGCATTGTTACCAATGGCTGTGGCGTTGAGTCCCGTAACATCACTCTCAAAACCAATCGCTAATCCGCCCACAGAAGATACCGTAGACGACGCTCCCAAAGCGACACCGTTCTCGGCAACATCCGTGGCAACTGAGCCTGTACCAATGGCAATCGCGCCATTCGCTTCAGATTGTGCGCCAGCGACTTCCAGCTCAAGGCCGTCTTCGCTAAAGATTGCCCCACCAAGCGCGACAGACCCGTCGCCAGACGCGAAAGCCGCATCGGTTCCTTCAACGTCGAAATTTGCCCCGCCAATCGCAACCGCACCGCGGCCCAACGCTTCGGTCCAGCGGCCAACGGATGTTGAATAGTCACCAAGAGCCTGACTATTACTACCCAAAGCTGTTGCACTACTCGCACCGGAAAAGGCTCCGGTACCTATCACTGTCGTGTTTGAAGCCGTTGCGCCCGCAAACGCCCCTAAGACTGTGGCACCTGTGCCATTTGCATTTGAACTTCTCCCAATAGCCGTACTGTTGGATTGACGGGCTCTTGACGTGTGTCCAATTGCAATAGAGTCCCCGGCTGTTGCCTCCGCATCAAAACCAATAGCGGTTGAACGACCTTGTGCACGCGCCTGACTCCCAATGCCTGTGCCTTCTTCATCGACGCCGACGCTATGCCCGAAACCCACGCCATTTCTGTCGACGGTCACATTGGATCCAACTGCAACTGTATCATTTTGAGAAAGTAGTATATCTCGACCAATCGCAATTGTATTAAATCGCCCGAGAGCTTGGGCATTGTGTCCAATGGCAATCCCGCCTTCTGAATCCGCTCGAGAACTCTCACCAATGGCAACGGTTTCGATATTCGTCGCGCGTGAACCCTGACCGATTGCGATAGAGCGCACGCCTATTGCGTTTGCACTGCCGCCGATAGCGACCGTTCCAACATTGTTTGATTGCGCTCTGCCGCCCAGTGCGACAGAATTTGTATTATCAGCAACTGATCCCGTGCCAATCGCTATGGCGTTTACCGCAGAAGAAACGGCCCCTGCTGTAATGAGCGTGGCTGTATCGCCATCATAAACAGCGCCACCCAAAGCAACCGCACCATCGCCAGACGCAGACGCCGCCGAAAAGACGGTTGTTCCCGCGCCTATGGCCGTCGCGCCTTGTGCTGTTGATTGTGCAGAAGCACCGAGCGCTGTAGAGTTGCGCTCATTCGCATCCGTATTAAACCCGATAGCGCTGGAACCAAGCCCAACGGCTTCACTAAAACGACCTATCGCTGTGGCATTTACCTCTGAGGCTAAAGCTCTAGACCCTATGGCTGTCGCATTCGACGCCGACGCCTCTGCTGTGTAACCTAATGCCGTAGCACTTCCGCCCGTCGCCGTAGCATCAGCGCCAATAGCGACACTGCGAAGCCCCGCTTGTGCGCCTAACGCATCGGCATCCTCTCCGTCGCCGCCAATTGCGACGGCGGCTGTGTCTCCGAATGACGATGTTGTGGCTGCATTTGTGCCAATGACGACATCATCATTTTGTGCTGTTGTCGCGCCAGAGCCAATTGCAATCGCCCCGTCTTGGCC
>CAYGSV010000136.1:0-1763 GCA_964352635.1 uncultured Algimonas sp. | reverse complement strand
GGCATTAGAACCAACCGCTGTGGAGTCAGTCCCCGCCGCATCCGCGCCGACTCCGCATTGTGTGCCGCCTGTGCCGGTGGGTGCGGAAGAGTTACATCCCGCACCCACATTGGCCGCCTGTGCCCCATCAACGGCGGGGCGCTGCTCGTTTGATAGTACACTTGCGTTCGTTGTTGTTGTCGACGCGACGGTTAGGGTCGTCGCCGTTGCCCCTGTCTCTAGGGCAGAGAGGCGTGTTTCGAGCGCCCCACCGTCCGAGGCAATATTTCCAGCCGCATCTGTGGTGATATAACCGTCGATCTCGCCTTGACGGGCCAGTGACGTCGCAGACGTAATGCCTGGTAAAACATAAGTCGTTGCCACCGTACCAAACATCATCTGATCGGCCAGTGTCGTGGCTGCGCCAAAACCAATCGCCGTTGAGCGCGCTTGGTCTGACTCTGCGTCTTTACCGATAGCTGTGGCATCACGCCCCGCCGCACCTGCGCCGCGCCCAATGGCTGTGGCATTGACACCCGTGGCGTCGGCTTGCAGGCCAATGGCCACACTCCCTGTGGCAGACGCTGTTGCATCAAGACCAATTGCCAAGGCAAAAGTACCAGAGGCGTCCGCATCACGACCAACCGCCGCTGCGCCTTGTCCGCCTGCATTGGCGCGAATACCAATCGCGGTCGCTTGTGCACCAGACGACACGGCATTATTACCAATGGCTGTCGCGTTTAGGCCCGTTACATCACTCTCAAAACCAATGGCCAAGCCACCCGTAGAGGAGACTGAAGAAGAGGCTCCCAAAGCGACCCCGTTCTCGGCGACATTTGTTACAACTGAACCCGTACCAATCGCAATCGCACCATTGGCCTCAGATTGTGCCCCTGCGACTTCAAGCTCAAGGCCATCTTCGCTAAAGATTGCCCCGCCTAGGGCAACAGAGCCATCGCCTGTTGCGCGGGCAGCGTCTGGAATTTCTTCAACAGCAAAGTTTGCCCCCCCAATAGCAACCGCGCCACGGCCCGACGCTACGGTCCAGCGGCCAACGGATGTTGAGTTATCGCCAGTGGCAATACCATTTGCCCCCAAAGCTGTTGCGCTGCTGGCGGAAGCAAATGCCTCCACACCAATCACCGTTGAATTCGCACCTGATGCAGTGGCAATAAAGCCAATCGCCGTTGAATTCATACCTGATGCAGTGGCATCAAGGCCAAAGGCCGAGGCTTGAGCCCCACTGGCTTCAGAGAACCCGCCTACACTTGTTGAGTTAGTACTTGTGGCTTCAGCTGATGCACCCAAGGCCAAACTGCCAAAGCCACTCGCTTCGGCAAACGCTCCCAATGCGGTCGATTGCGTTTCGCTAGCTGTGCTCAAATTACCAATCGCGACGGCCGATAATCCGCTGGCAACAGCATCGCCCCCGACAGCAACTGAATTAGTGGCCGCTTGCGCGCCAAGAAAATCATCATCAGCCGTATCGCCGCCGATCGCGACAGATGCGCCGCCAAACCCTTCCGAAGTCGTTGTCGATGCATTTCGGCCGATGACAATATGGTTTTGGTCTCCGGTGACCGCGCCGCCCCCAATCGCAATTGCGCCTGTCTGAACTGCCCTAGAACCTGCACCAAGCGCAAAAGCCTGCTGCCCGCTTTGGGCGTTTCTACCAATGGCGACTGATTCTGTTCCATTTGCCCGGGCCGCGCGACCCAAAGCATAACTGTCCCCGCCTCACGCGCTCGCTCCTGGGAGTCGGCGATCATTTTCGAAAAGGCTTC
>CAYGSV010000135.1:0-7060 GCA_964352635.1 uncultured Algimonas sp. | reverse complement strand
ATATTCACGGTGCAGTGGGGATGTGGCGATGAAAGTATGGATGCGTCCGCGTGCTGCGGGTTTAATCGCTTCGCCAGAGGCCCGAATGTCGCCTTCATTGCAGCGGGCAAGGGAACAGACGATGCTGTCTTTCACTTCGGTCGCGATGGTTTTGATGGCGTCGAAATCACCGGGCGAGGCGGCGGCAAAGCCCGCTTCCATAATGTCCACCCCCAGACCCTCAAGCGCTTTTGCCATGCGGAGCTTCTGCCCCGATGTCATAGAAAAGCCCGGCGCTTGCTCGCCGTCGCGTAAAGTGGTGTCGAATATTTTGACGTGGTTGGTCATGATCCGCTCCGTAATGTCCTCCCCCGTTTACGGGGGAGGTGTGTCGCGTATGCGGCACGGAGGGGGGAGCCAAACAAAACCAAAGTCAATGTTTGGCGCTCCCCCCATCCCCGCTTTGCGGGACTTCCCCCGCAAGCGGGGGAAGGAATATTGCCGAATTTAAGCATGTTCCGCTCGCATACGTCGTCCAACTCTCTCCGCGCTCACGACATTATAAAGCCGTTCGAGTTGCAAACAGAGCGTATTCAAATTGCTTGGCCCGCCCGTGTCTTCGATATGGACAAGCAAGTCGAAATTGCCATCGACGCGTTGTGTACAATGCACATCACGGTAATCATAACCGCGCCGTTCAATCGTACCGAGCGCACGGATTAAAGTGCCCGACACATCATGCAGAACAATCTTCAGCTTGCCCTGAACACCCGAAGGTTCAAAAGTTTTATCACGTTGGAGTTGGGTCATTTTTCTGTCCTAGTGTTCTTAATTTTGTGATTAAATTTCTTAGGTCTTCGCCAGCCGTTGGACCATCCAATAGGGATGTAATTTTCACCCCTAAAAAACAGAAGAAAATTAGGGTCAAAGTCGCAAGAACACTTCCACCATTAAGAAGATAAAGCTGAGAGACTTCCCAGACGGATGGAGCGTTCATGTATTCCATGCTGTGTTGAGCTACCCGCACCACAGAAAAAATCTGATATATACCATACAGGGTATGAAGGACCGCAAGGCCCAAAAAGAGGAATTTGAGCAGTTTCATCCTACCGCTCCATCATATCAGCATTGCTGCGTCCCGGAGGGACGAGTGGCCAGACATTTTCATTTGGGTCTATTTTGACGTGCATGAGAACGGGGCCGTCTGTATTTAACAAGCGGTCAATCCCGGCGTCCATTTCATTGGCTGTGTTGACGGTAAAGGCATCGATTTGGAAGGCTTTGGCGACCAAGGCGAAATCGGGGTTATCGTCCAAATTCGTCTCGGAATAATTCTTATCAAAGAAGACTTCTTGCCATTGGCGCACCATGCCGAGCACGGAGTTATCGAGCAGAACAATCTTGAGCGGAATGCCGTAGCGATAAAGCGTGGCGAGCTCTTGGATATTCATCATGATGGAGCCATCACCCGACACCGTAATGACTGTTCGCTCTGGTGCGCCGAGTTTGGCGCCTAATCCCGCAGGCAAGCCAAAGCCCATAGTGCCGAGGCCACCCGAGGTGATGTGGTCTTTCGGGTCATCGAAATAACAATGTTGCGCCACCCACATTTGATGCTGTCCGACATCACACGTGAAAATAGCGCTATCGGGTGCGCGACGCGAGAGATCATAGAGGAGCTTGGGCGCATAAACACCGGGCGCAGAATTTTCCTGTGCGCTTTTGTAATCCCACTCATGTTCTTCGCGGCGACCATAACAAAGCTCTGTCCACTCTTTGATATCAGGCGCTGCCTCACCATCAAACGGGTCAAGCGCGGCGAGGTTCTTTTTAAGTGAGCCATCCAAACCAACATTGGCTCCGCGGAGTTTATTAATCTCCGCAATATCAATATCCATGTGAATGACTTTGGCGCCGGGGGCAAAGGTATCGAGCTTGCCCGTCGCGCGGTCATCAAAACGGGCACCCGCAACAATCAATAAGTCACATTCTTGCACGGCGTAATTCGCCGCACGAAGGCCGTGCATCCCCAACATGCCAAGATAATTCGGATGATCTGAGGGGAGAGAACCGAGGCCTTTTAATGTAGAGACCACAGGAATTTGTGTTTTCTCAACGAGCTCACGGAGTTCCTTTACGCCGTCGCCTTGGGCGATGCCGCCGCCAATATAAAAGAGGGGTTTCTTGGCTTCGCGAATTAATTGTTCTGCCGCTGCAATATGATCGCTCTGTCCCATTTCAGGTTTAACCTTGGGATAAGGCCGCCATTTATGGCGCTGGGTCGTAACGGCATTGGCCACGTCTTTAGGTAAGTCAATCAAGACAGGGCCGGGGCGACCTTCGGCAGCGATGAAATAGGCTTCCGCAATCATGCCCGGAATATCGGCAGGGTCGCGCACAATGTAGCTATGTTTGACGATAGGAAGCGTGATACCGAAAATATCGACCTCTTGGAACGCATCCGTCCCCATCAGGTCGCTTGGCACTTGCCCTGTGACAAACACAACAGGTACTGAGTCCAAGTAAGCATCTGCAATCGCGGTGACGAGGTTCGTTGCCCCCGGGCCAGAGGTGGCAAAAGCTGTCCCGACTTTCCCAGTGGCCCGCGCATAACCAATCGCCGCCATACCGCAGCCTTGTTCGTGACGGCACAAAATATGACGCAGCTGAGGGATGCTCGGCAGAACATCATAGACAGGCATGATGGCCCCGCCGGGATAGCCAAAGATGAGGTCCACACCCTGCGCCGCAATCGACTCCAATAATAATTGAGACCCCGATTTTGGATCGCGGTTTTCAATTATTTCCGTTTGCTGGCGTTCAAATTGTTTGGCTGTGGTCATTTTTGGTTCTCAGAAATAGTCCTCCCCCGTTTACGGGGGAGGTGTGTCGCGCATGCGGCACGGAGGGGGGAGCTAAGCAAAACTGAGGTTAGCGTTCGTCGCTCCCCCCATCCCCGCCTGCGTTTTTTCAAAACGCTTGCGGGACTTCCCCCGTAAACGGGGGAAGAGTTATCGCATTGCTCCACGCTCATTGATTTAATTCTTATCCTTATCAATAATTTTATTCGCGGCGATCCAGGGCATCATCTCGCGGAGTTTTCCGCCGACTTGCTCAATGGAGTGGGCTTCCATATTGCGACGGCGGGCTGTCATGCTTGGATAGCCGAGCGCGCCTTCTTGGATGAAGCTTTTCGCGTAATCACCGTTTTGAATGTTTTTCAGCGCCTGACGCATCGCTTCGCGTGAGCTGTCATTCACAACGGCTTCGCCTGTGACGTATTCGCCGTATTCCGCATTATTGGAAATTGAATAATTCATATTGGCGATGCCGCCTTCATAAATCAAATCAACGATGAGTTTGGTTTCATGTAAACATTCGAAATAGGCGAGCTCTGGCGGATAGCCCGCTTCGGTAAGTGTCTCGTAACCCATTTTAATGAGCTCAACGACACCGCCGCAA
Organism: uncultured Algimonas sp.; assembly: GCA_964352635.1. Lineage (GTDB taxonomy): Bacteria > Pseudomonadota > Alphaproteobacteria > Caulobacterales > Maricaulaceae > Litorimonas. The sequence goes on along the minus strand of CAYGSV010000135.1, from coordinate 3,619 downwards.
AGAACCGCTTGTTCCCCAAAGAGGTCAGTTTCTGTCTCGTCTTTAAATGTCGTGTGGATGATGGCTGTGCGTCCGCCGCCGATGGCAGAGGCGTAAGACTTAGCAAGCTCAAGCGCAAAGCCGCCATTGGCATCTTGGGCCACAGCGATAAGGTCTGGAATACCGCGACCATTTGTAAATTCATTGCGAACGGTATGACCCGGAGCCTTTGGAGCAATCATAATAACATCGAGGTCACGCCGCGGGGCGACTTGACCGTAATGAATGGCGAAACCGTGACCAAAGGCAATGGCAGCGCCGTCTTTGATATTGGGTTCAATGTCTTCGCGGTAGATTTTGGCTTGATACTCGTCAGGCGTTAAAACCATGACGACATCTGCGCCCTTAACGGCGTCGGCTGTGGCCATGCTATCAAGGCCGTCGGCTTTGACTTTTTTGTTTGTCGCACTTTGTGGGAGGAGACCGACAACAACGTCAACGCCGCTGTCTTTGAGGTTCAACGCATGGGCACGGCCTTGCGAACCATAGCCGAGAATTGCGACCTTTTTGCTTTTGATGATCGAGAGATCACAATCTTTATCGTAATAAATATCAAGAGAAGACATTTGATTTTTTCCTTAGGTGTCAAATGGGAATGAAGTAACGGCGCCTTTAGAGGCGGAGCCGACGAGTTTGGCGAATTTAGCGTATGCCCCACTGGGGTAGCGCGGTTTGGGCGGTGTCCAACCTTTAGCGCGCTCAGCGAGGTTCGCGTCTATATTGATGGTTTGCGCTTCGACATCGATGGTAATTTTATCGCCGTCCTGGACAAATGCGATGGGCCCGCCATGCGCCGCTTCGGGGGCGACGTGGCCGATAACAAATCCATAAGAGGCACCGGAGAAACGACCATCTGTAATAAGAGCCACATGGTCGGCGAGATCTTGACCGACAAGCGCGGCTGTCACGCCTAGCATTTCTCGCATGCCGGGGCCCCCTGCGGGACCTTCATTGCGGATAATGACAACGTCACCTTTATTGATGCCGTTATTTTGGACGATTTCGAAACAAGATTCTTCTGATTCAAAGACACGGGCGGTGCCCTCAAAGAAGAGCGCGCCGTGACCTGCGAGTTTAACAACGCAGCCTTCAGGGGCGAGGTCGCCATAGAGAATGCCGTAACCGCCGCGCGATTTAACAGGGTCTTTGAATTGGCGCACAACGTCTTGGCCTTCTGCTTCTTTAGCGTCCATAATCTCTTCAAACAGAGACCGCCCTGTGACTGTCGGGCTGTCATCAATGCGGCCATCATCGACCAAGCGTTTGCCAATGAGCGCTGAACCGCCAGCGGCATAAAGGTCATACGCCATATATTTCCCGCCGGGTTTCAAATCGCCAATAACGGGGGTGGAGCGTGAAATTTGATCAAAAGCGTCAATCTCAAACCCTTCGACTTCAGCCTCACTGGCGATGGCGAGCAAATGCAAAATCGCATTGGTCGAAGCGGCAGTCGCTGAAAGGGCAATCGCCGCATTCATCAAGGCTTGCTTGGTTATCATTTCTCGGGGAAGGCGGTTTTCTTTGACGCAATCCACAACAATTTGTCCTGCGCGGTAAGCACTCGCATTTTTATCATCAGAGACAGCTGGTACATCATTTGCGCCCATTGGCGAAAGCCCTAAAAATGTCATGGCCATCGCCATAGAGTTGGCCGTGAATTGACCCCCACAAGCCCCTGCGCCAGGACAAGCGGCTTTTTCAATCTCTTTTAATTCGGCATCATCAATAATGCCTGCCGCACAGGCTCCAACGGCCTCAAATACGTCTTGGACAGAGAGCTCTTTGCCTTTGTGATTGCCGGGCATAATAGAGCCGCCATAGAGGACGACACCCGGAATATTCATACGCGCCAAGGCCATACCTGCAGCGGGAATGGTCTTATCACAGGCCACCAAAATGATAACGCCGTCAAGGCTGTGACCTTTGACGGCGAGTTCGATAGAGTCTGCAATCACTTCGCGCGACATTAAGCTCGCGCGCATACCTTCACTGCCCATGGTGATGCCGTCGGAAACGGCGATGGAATTAAAGTCGATGGGCGTACCGCCTGCGGCGCGGATGCCGGCCCGAACGGGAACAGCCAATTTATCGAGGTCCATATTACACGGCCCCATATTGGTCCATGTATTAAAGACAGCAATCATTGGGCCTTCGAAATTCTCATCGTCGAGGCCTGTTGCGCGCAACATAGCGCGGGCGGCGGCGCGGTCACGGCCTTTAACAATTGCATCACTACGTTTCGTCATCATCTCAATCCGAACTCAATAAAAAACCCGCTCTGGTTGGAGCGGGTTTTTATTAGGTTTGTTATTATTATCCTAAATCCCGCTCGCGGCTCCGCTAATCAGTAGCACAGCAATAAGCAGCACCATTAAAAGACCCACAGATGGCAAATCGTCAGCCGTCACATTTTGGGTGGCAACTTTCACTTTAACATCGTCGTTTCTGTTTAATGGGTGCATGTCCATCCTCTTTTGATGTATTTTCTTTAAGTTAAAGAAACGGAGTCCTCAAGAGGAAATTTTGCTTCAACCTTTGCCTTTTCAGCGTATTATGCGGAATAATTTGCTCTTTATTGCAAATATTAGAGCAAAGCTTTCCCTAAAGCCTTAATAAGGTCCTCTTCCGCTTCCATTCCAACGGATAAACGTAATAAATTGTCTGTGATGCCCGCCTTTAATTGCGCGTCTTCGGCCATGCCGCGATGGGTCATGGTGGAGGGTTGGCAAATCAGACTTTCGACTCCGCCCAGTGACGCGGCGAGTTGGAAAATGTCTATCGTGTTTAAAAGCTTTGATGCGGCCTCGGGACTCTCGACTTCAAAAGAGAGCATAGCGCCTGGGCCAGATTGTTGGGCCTTCATCAGCTTGTGACCTACATCAGACCGCAAGCCCGGATAATAGACTTGGGTTACGGCTTTATGTTTCTTCAGATATTTAGCGATAGCAAGCGCATTGGCCTCTTGCACATTCATACGCGCTGACAGTGTGCGTAGGCCACGCAGTGTTTGCCAACTATCAAAAGGGGAACCTGTGACGCCCGTACAATTCGCCCACCAATCGAGTGCTTCGCCGTGCTCGGCGATTTTGGCAATCACCGCGCCACCCACAACATCGCTATGGCCGTTGAGGTATTTCGTCGTCGAATGGACGACGAGGTCACAGCCCAAGGCAAGCGGTTGCTGCCGAACGGGCGAGAGAAAGGTATTATCCGCAACGACAATTGCGCCAAAAGCTTTCGAGAGTTTCGCAATCTTGGCCACATCGACCAAACGCATGAGCGGGTTAGACGGCGTTTCGATCAGCACCATTTTGGGTTTTTCATCGAGCGCCTCATGAAGGGCTTCGGGGTCGGATTGGTCGATGAAGAGGACGCGGATGCGGCCTTGTTCTGCGCGATGGGTCAAGAGGCGATGCGTTCCGCCATAACAATCATGGGGCGCGATAATCAGGTCATCGGCTTTGATAAGGTTCAGGCAAAGGTCAATCGCGCTCATGCCAGAAGAGGTCACAGTTGCATGGGCACCGCCTTCGAGAGTCGCGAGTGCTCTGGCTAAACCTTCACGATTCGGATTATTCGT
>CAYGSV010000134.1:0-7076 GCA_964352635.1 uncultured Algimonas sp. | reverse complement strand
GGGCCAAGAGAGCGGGATAAAAGGAAAACGCGCTTTGATGTATTCAGGAAACTTGGTGTGATAGCTCGTGGTAAACGGCATGCCCCAATTCAAGCACAAAGACCGCGCCATTTGCCCAAGCGGGCCCTCGGTTGCGATGTGCACGGCTTCGGGCGCAAATTCTGTAATCCGTTTTTTGACGCTCCGCTTAGCGAAGGGAGCTAGACGAATATCCGGGTAGGTTGGGAGTGGCATCGTGAAATAGCCATCCGAAGGCGCAATGACTTCGACATCATGGCCTTGTGCTTGCAACGATTCCACTGTTTGTGTGAGTGTGCGAACAACCCCATTAACCTGAGGATGCCAAGCATCTGTGACGATGAGTATTTTCATTGTCGTCAATCTCCAAAGAGGGGCGTCAGAAGTTTTGCTGTCTTATTATCCTATATGACGTGTATTTTGGAAAAGCCATTCTTTAGAAATCAAGTTTGTCAATTATACGCCAATTTACGTGCGCCACTAAGTTTGGGAGATAATATGAGTTATACCTTAATTGCTAACAGATTCTGATGGGCTTTACCCTGTTTGGCAACTCTAATTCAGGGCTATTTGATTGTACGCGGGATGTTGGTTTTTTAACCCTCATTTTGTGTGAAAAAATATGTGACAGAATAATAAAAAATTTTACGTAATCCCAAGGACTTAACGGTTCGTAAACCTTTTTCGTCCCATTTCGTTACTACTAAGTGTTGACGTGAGAACCGAATTACACACTATATGTAGTCGAAGCGGTTCAGTTTCATGTCACATTGCAGATTCGTAGGGGATGTCTCTGAAAAGAGCATTTTGAATCTGCGAGAGGCTTGGTGAAGTGACTGGAGGCGGCCCGTAAAATGGGTCTGAATGGGTCTTGAAAAAGACTGGCGGGATAAACACCTTGGGAGGGTAATATAAATGGCTGAGATGACTGAGAGCGAGTTTACGACAATGAGTGACGCCGATATCGACGTTATGGATGAAGCAGCCCGCCGTGATGCGACGGTTGCACCTAAAGTCGTGTCACAAAAAGAAAAGACGTCAAAGCCGCTTAATCCCGGTACAGCATGCCCTAAAACTATTCGGGCGCGTGACGCGCTGTTGACGGATTTCGGTAAGAAAACGCTCGTTGATCGTTACCTCCTGCCTGAAGAAACATATCAAGACATGTTCGCCCGTGTTTCTCAAGCCTATGCGGATGATACAGAGCACGCACAGCGTCTCTATAACTATATGTCCAAACTTTGGTTCATGCCTGCGACACCTGTACTGTCTAATGGTGGCGCTGATCGTGGCTTGCCAATTTCTTGTTTCCTCAACTCTGTTGACGATAGTCTCGATTCTATTGTGGATATTTGGAACGAGAATGTATGGCTCGCGTCTAACGGTGGCGGTATCGGCACTTATTGGGGCAATGTGCGCTCTATCGGCGAGAAGATTGGTCGTGCGGGCAAGACATCGGGTATTATTCCTTTTATCCGCGTGATGGATTCACTCACACTCGCAATTTCACAAGGTTCATTGCGTCGCGGTTCTGCGGCCGTGTATCTGGATGTGCATCACCCAGAAATCGAAGAGTTCCTTGAAATCCGTAAGCCGTCTGGTGACTTCAACCGTAAGTCTTTGAACTTGCACCATGGTTTGAATATCACGGACGAATTTATGGAGGCTGTGGCGTCTGGCGCAGAATTTGGTCTTCGTAGCCCGCATACGAATTTGGTTATCAAGACTGTCAATGCGCGTAAGATTTGGCAGAAAATTCTAGAGATGCGTTTGCAAACTGGTGAGCCTTACATGGTGTTCTCTGACACAGTGAACAAAGCGCTGGCGCCACATCAACGTGAAGCGGGTCTCAAGGTTCAGCAGTCTAACCTTTGTGCGGAAATTATGCTCGCCACGGGTAAAGATAAATATGACCAAGAGCGTACAGCCGTCTGTTGCCTCTCTTCTCTTAATGCAGAGCGTTGGGAAGAATGGAAAGACCAAGACGGTATGATTGAAGACGTCATGCGTTTCCTCGATAATGTCCTCGAGAGCTTTATCCGCAATGCGCCGGATAAAATGAAAGAGGCGAAATATTCCGCCATGCGGGAGCGTTCTGTCGGTCTCGGCGTAATGGGTTTCCATTCTTATCTACAGTCTAAAAACATTCCGTTTGAGAGCGCGTTGGCGAAGAGCTTTAACAATCGCATGTTCTCTCTCATTCGCCGCCAAGCCAATGCCGCGTCTAAAACACTTGCAGCAGAACGCGGCGCGTGTCCTGATGCTGCGGACGCAGGGAATATGGAAGAGCGCTTCAGCCACAAAATGGCGGTTGCACCAACAGCGTCGATTTCAATTATTTGTGGCGGTACATCCGCCGGTATCGAGCCAATCCCAGCTAATATCTACACGCACAAAACTTTGTCAGGGTCTTTCACCGTGCGGAACAAGTTCCTCGAAGCACTATTGGAAGAAAAGGGCATGAACCGTGATGGTGTCTGGGCGACAATTCTTGAGAATGAAGGCTCTGTTCAGCATATCGATGAATTAGACGAGCATGAAAAGGCCGTTTTCCGCACAGCGTTTGAAATTGACCAGCGCTGGGTTATTGAACATGCCGCAGACCGCGCGCCACATATCTGCCAAGCGCAATCGCTTAACATTTTCATTCCGGGTGACGTCGATAAGTGGGATTTGCACATGTTACATTGGCAAGCCTGGGAAAAAGGCGTGAAGTCACTTTACTATTGCCGCTCTAAATCCGTTCAGCGCGCCTCTTTCGCTGGATCTGAAGCAAAATCAGAGATGGAAAAGGCGATGGAAGACGCGGCCCCAACAGATTATGAGGAATGTCTCGCCTGTCAGTAGAATAAAAGGGCAGGAACTTTCCTGAAGGGGGAGTTATACTTGCTTATAATAGAGAGTTTTAAACGCCAATCTGGGGAGATTGGCGTTTTTTGTGTCTTTTGCGCCACATCAAGATAAAAATACCGCGTTCAGGCTTTGTTAAGGGGCTTTAATTATTCATTAACGCATATTCTTGTCATAATCTTATGACAATAAGAGCCAAACATGGTAAGATAAATATCCTATTAGGGGGCATTAAGCCCTAATGTTGAGAAGAGAGAGCATAAAAGTGTTGGGTTTAAAGCAACACATATCGCGTAAACGCTACGGTTTAAGCCGTTTCGCTCTAGGTGGCGTCGCCGTGATGTTTGTCTTGGCGACATCCCATTCTGCAATCGCTCAAACTAATAACCAGACACCGCCAGCCAGTGAGGGTTTAAACCTCAACATAGGCAATGCAATTAACCCGGAATTTGCTTCAAATTTTGATGCGCGTGGAAATATCATCGATTTGCCGACGAATAGCGTAGGGTCTACTTTATTTAAGCTCGATATTTCAGATCCAAACTGTTTGGCGGGAGTAGGACAATGTCTCCGCCGTGATGATCGTGTAAACTTAGGTTTGACCAAACAATTCACGAGCGTATCGGAAACAGGGCTTGATCTCTCTTTAACGCCGCGCGCATCTATGCGTTTTGATGATGAAAACTCGTCAGCACTGGTTGGTGCAGTCGTCGAAATTGGCGAAGACCTACGCGAAGGCTCAGAATTTAAAAATAACACCTGGTATGTGTTTGCGGGGGCCGATGCCGAAGCGCTAACCTATTCTCCAAATTCGATTAACCGCCTCACGAGTGGTCAGTTTCACCTCCAAGACCGCATCATCGTCGGTGATGCACAAGCAGGTGTGGGTTACCGTATTGGTGACGCGGACGTGTCGCTGTCTTATATGCGCCGCGAAGCCCAAGCCGAAGACTTCAGTTTCACCGAAGACGCAGCCGCGCTGTCTTTTACTTGGAAGCGCTAGAGCCCTTACATTCCGCAAGAACGGACACGCTTCAGATCTTTTAACCTGCTAATGACACCTCAAAAGGGAACAGTCATGTCAGCTTACGATCGATTTTATCACCATTTGAAACGTGCCATTCAATTCATTGAAACGGAATTGAACGAGGATCGTTCGCCGTCTTTAAACGAGGTTGCGGCGGCGTCTGGTATGTCACCTTTTCATTTCCACCGTATCTTTAAACTCATGACGGGGGAGACTTGCGCGCAAGCTATTCGACGTTTGCGTTTGGCTAAAGGCACTGTCGTTTTATTAGACCCTGAAACCTCTATCACCGAAGCGGCGATGGCGGCGGGATATGCGAGTAGCCAAGCCTTTGCGAAAGTCATCAAACGAGAATTATCTGCGCCCGCCTCAGATATTCGGTCTGAGCCCGAAAGGTTGGCGCAAACCCTTGAGCGGCTATCTTTGCCCGACACATCCTCATCTGACGCGTCTGTTGTGATTGAAATTTGCAAGCTTGAACCATTGCAAGTTTTGATGACACGCACGACAGATAAATATCCAGATCTGGTGATGACCTATGGTGATTTATTTGAGGCCGCGCACGGCCCAGAGAATGTAGTAGCGGCACTTGGCATACCTCACCGTGATATTGAGACTTGGCAAGATGAAGGGTTTATCTTTGACGCGGTCGTGATGCCGTTTGATGGCGAAGGTCTGGACAAACAAGTGATTGAGGGAGGCTATGTCTTAGCCATAAGGCATAAAGGGCTAGATGAAGATATGCCACATACGTTGAATAAAGCCTATCGATTGATCATAGCGAGTGAGAATATGGCCTTTGCCGATGCGCCTTGTCTCTATCATTACATAGATGACCCCACAATTGTGGAAGAGGACCTATGCCGAACGGATGTTTATATCCCGATAATGTCGAATAAGGCAGGGGGCTGACATGCGCTTTTATCAACTCGCTTTTATCCTTATATCGCTCTTCATTTGTGGTTGCACTCAAAACAAAACTACGTCCGAAGCCTCGACACCAGAAGTCGTTATGGAACACTTCCTCACAGCTTTCGTAGCCTATGACTATAAGACTTGTGCCGAGCTTTTAACCAATGATGCGACGATAAGCATTATCCGAAAAGACGGCAACGATAAGTACGCTTCATCGCACGGTTCAGCTCATGATTGGCTGTCAAATATAGAGAGCAGCGGCGTTAAAGACTTGGATGAATTTACAGTGGAGATACTAGGTACTGTAAGCCAAACACATCATCACGGAAGCACGGTCACTTTGAAATTTAACGCCAAAGGGGTAGCCGAACAGTTCAGCTTCATAAGTTCAGGTTTTGATACAGGCAACCTTGTGCAAACAGAGGCAGGCTGGCGCATTCGCCATTATTCGAGTTTTGAAGAATTTATTGAAGGTTAATGATTTTGAAGCGGAAACCTCTCTGCTTCTCCGCCCCGTCATCTCTGATTGACCTCCGCCTCTATCCCCCCTAATTCCCGCGCATGAGCATTGATACCTATATGAGTTCCAAAGCGTGGCCCTTTGAGCAGGCGCGATTGATCCTTAAGCGGATGGATATTGAAAACCGTCGCGGGATAGATCGCGGCGATAAACCCGTTGTGTTTGAGACGGGCTATGGCCCGTCAGGTCTGCCGCATATTGGCACGTTTGGTGAAGTTGTGCGTACGACCATGGTGCGCAATGCTTTTATCGCTCTGACAGAGGGTAAAATTGAAACCAAACTCATTTGTGTGTCCGACGATATGGACGGGATGCGCAAAGTGCCCGGCACTGTGCCGAACCCCGAAAGCCTTGAACAATTTTTGCAAAAGCCTCTAACCGACGTGCCTGACCCGTTTGGCACGCATGAGAGTTACGGTGCACATATGAATGCGCGGTTGCGGGCGTTCTTGGACAGCTTTGGGTTCGAATATGAGTTTTTATCAGCGACGGAGCTTTACCGTGCGGGTGGATATGACGAATACCTTCTGCGGGCGCTTGAGAAATATGACGACATCATGGGCGTTATGCTTCCAACTTTGGGCGAAGAACGCCGCGCGACTTATTCACCTTTCTTACCGATTTCCCCGTCAACAGGACGTGTGCTTTATGTGCCAATGAAGTCGATTGATGCCGAAGCCGGCACAATTACATTTGATGATGAAGATGGCACCGAAATTACAATGTCTGTCAAAGGTGGCAATGTGAAGTTCCAGTGGAAGCCTGATTTCGGTATGCGATGGGCGGCGCTCGGCGTGGACTTTGAAATGTTCGGGAAAGACCATCAAGATAATGCGCCGATCTATTCACGCATCTGTAAAATCCTCGGCGGTGAAGCGCCCGTGCAATATGTCTATGAATTATTCCTTGATGAAAAAGGGGAGAAGATTTCTAAGTCCAAAGGCAATGGTATCTCGGTGGAAGACTGGCTGAAATATGCGCCGCAAGAAAGCTTGTCGCTTTATAATTTCGTCAAACCTCGCGCGGCGAAAAAGCTCTATTTCGATGTTATTCCAAAAAATGTCGATGAGTATTTTCAACATCTCGCGGCGTTCCCAAAACAAGACGCAAAAGCGCAAGCCAATAACCCCGTTTGGCATATTCATAACGGTAATCCGCCGAGCTTTATTCCACCCGTAACATTTGCGCTTTTGCTCAATTTGGTAAGTGCAGCCAATGCGTCGGATAAGGATATCCTTTGGGGCTTTATCCAGCGTTATGAGCCTGCGGCGAACCCTGCGGATAACCCAGCGCTGGATGATCTGGCGGATTATGCTGTGCGTTATTATCAGGATTTCGTAAAGCCGAATAAGGTTTACCGCGAACCGACGGATCAAGAACGTGCCGCCTTGACGGATTTGGTGGCGCGTTTGCGTACTATCTCAGAGGGCGAAAAAGCAGACGGCGAAGCCCTACAAACGCTTATCTTCTCAGTCGGTAAAGACCATGAATTTGAGAACTTGCGCAATTGGTTCAAAGCGATTTACGAGGTCTGCCTCGGTCAAAGCCAAGGCCCGCGTTTCGGGTCTTTCGTTGCGATTTACGGCCCTGACGAGACGGCGCAGTTAATAGAGAATGCGTTGGCGGGGAAGCTCGGCTAAGCCCGTATGACCTAACCGTTCCTTAATGGAACTCTCTTGGCGATTATGGTATGGGGGGACATGAAGTGGTCTCATCATATTTTCAGTCTGGCCGTTTTTGGCGGTT